>JBGTGK010000032.1:0-37097 GCA_041746795.1 Phormidesmis sp. | reverse complement strand
GCGCCCAGCAAAATCGCCGTATCCTCCACCGTCCGCCCAAACGGGCCAATTTGATCCAGCGAAGACGCAAACGCCACCAGCCCAAAGCGCGACACCAGTCCGTAGGTAGGCTTCATGCCAACAATGCCGCAAAAAGAAGCGGGCTGACGAATCGATCCACCCGTGTCAGATCCCAGCGCAATCGGGGCTTGTCCGCCTGCAACGGCGGCGGCTGATCCGCCGGAAGATCCGCCTGGCACTCGCGTCACATCCCAGGGATTAGCCGTGGTTTGAAAAGCCGAGTTTTCGGTAGAGCCGCCCATGGCAAACTCGTCCATGTTCGTCTTACCAATAAAAACCGCGCCCGCCTCGTCTAGTTTGCCCGTCACCGTAGACTCGTAGGGCGGCACGAAGTTCTCCAGCATTTTGGAGCTACAGGTGGTGCGAATACCTTTGGTGCAAAGGTTGTCTTTAAGGGCAATGGGAATGCCCGCTAGCAGGCCGATGTGCTCGCCCGCAGCAATCTTGTCATCTACCGCTTTCGCCTGAGCCAGCGCCTTTTGAGCGGTTAGCGAGACAAAGCTTTTGAGCTGAGGCTCTATGGCCTGCGCCTGATCGAGTTGGGCCTGAGCAATTTCCACGGCTGAGCGGCTTTTGCTCTTAAGCTGTTGATGCAACTCGCGGATGGCTGACATAAAGGTTCCTCGTTTCCTCAAAATAGGTTAGCAGACGCATACTCCTTCGCGAACTGCGTACTCTTAAGATATTAGGCTTAAAACACTAGGCTTAGTATCGTAAGGGGTAATCCAGGTAACGATTTCGACCGTGAAACTGCTGTATCCTTTTTGACTATAGGTCAACAATAGCCTTTACTCTTAACTACTTTTAACTTCCTGAAATCGTTTGAAAATTCCTGGTTTTTGGTACGCCTTATTACTCAGCGCAACCTGTAGTGGAACGCTGGGGCTAGCGGCTGGGTTACAGCTGCGATCGCTCAATGGTTCGCCAGATTTCTTCAGAGATATCTCCCAAGGCACTTCGTCAAACCCGCCAGCTGAGCCCTTAAGCGAAGAAATGGCGCTCAAAGACTATCAATATGCGGTAAAGCTTGCCGAAAAGGCAGTAACGGCTTTTCGGTCGGCCAGCGATGCGGATAGCCCCACCCTTAAATTGGATCTAACGCTACGTGAGCGCGCCTTATGGCGTAGCGCCTTGAAGCGGCTAGCGGCCATTCCAGACAGCTCAGCCCTGCATAAAAGAGCTGCTGAAAAGCAGGCCCGCTACGAACAACTGCTCGCCAACGCCGAACGCAAACTCACTAAAGCTAACAAAGACTTTCTTGACGATATTATTCAATCTGTTAATGTCGATGCTGCTAATGTACATGTCACGCTGTGCCAAATGGAGAAGCAGATCGGTTCTAGCTCACCTGCACCGCCATCGCTGCTGCCGCTTTTGCTGCTAAGGAACGGAAAGTTGGATAGCGATCGCTGCCGTCAGTATCAGGGTGATCAGCTGATGGCCAGCGCTGCTAGCCTGATCAAGCTACCGATCGCACTAGCGCTGGTTCATCAGAGTACGAATAGCGCTAAAGCAAACACCCTTGACCTCAGTCAGAAAATTCTCATAGACCCGAGCAACTTCACTGAAAACGCCGCAAGTGCAGTGATTGAAATCGGTGAAAAGTATACGCTCCGACAGGTCATGAGCCACATGATCAGCGAGAGTGATAACATCGCCACCAACCAGCTAATTGACTACTTAGGCTACGACGATATTAATCAGGCGCTGACCCAGATGGGATACCAGCAAACGGTAGTCGGTCATAAGCTCGTAGGCGATCAGGCCATGCCCGCTAACTTTGGCATTGGCAACAATCAGACCTCTACTAACGAGATCACTGCAATGATGTCGCAAGTGTATAAGTCAACTACACTAGGCGATCAAGACATCGTTAAAGCTTTAGGCAATCAGTCTGACCGGGAGCTAGGCTACGACGCGCTGATGACCGATAGCGCTAAAGCTGATTTGACAGCTGCTTCGACCGCTGATTTGGCAGCTTATTCGACAGCCGATTCACCCGCAAGGTCAGAGATTAAGTGGCTAGGGGAAAAAACGGCGCAAAACAACCGAGTGCTAGCCACTACTTTAGTGATGAAAGTCGGACAAGCGGACTACGTGCTGACGGTAGCCCTTGATAACAGCAGTGATGCCCATACCTTGAGGCAGATTATTTACGGTATTGCCGATCACCTTGCAAAAGTCGAGCCTTTGGTGCAGCGTTAAGCCCAAAATTTAACACCTTTAAGAACATCGCATGGGGGAGAAGTGTAAAGCTTGGCGAAGTAGTCTAGCTTACAAATATTTTCAGCAAGACGCCTATGGCCTGGCGCTTCGCTATATTTACTCGTAGAAGTTGATATATCTATCGCTCCCCACTTGCCAACTCGCCCTTACGGGCACACACTTAAATGTGAAGTAAGGATGGCCTATTTCTTAAGCTAGGGATGACGTTGTGAAAAGAGTTCTTTCAATAATTTTGGGAGGCGGTGCTGGTACTCGCCTCTACCCGCTGACTAAATATCGGGCGAAGCCTGCCGTCTCCTTAGCCGGTATGTACCGCCTGATCGATATCCCTGTGAGCAACTGTCTAAATTCTGACATTCTCAAAATTTACGTGCTGACGCAGTTCAACTCTGCTTCCTTAAACCGCCACATTTCTAAGGCGTACAACTTTTCTACCTTCAGCGATGGCTTTGTAGAAGTGCTCGCAGCCCAACAAACCCCAGACAGCCCTAGCTGGTTTGAAGGCACCGCCGACGCAGTGCGCAAATACCTGTGGATGTTCGAAGAGGCTGACGTGGATGAATTTATCATTCTCTCGGGCGATCACCTGTATCGCATGGACTACGCCGACTATGTCCGCAAGCACCGCGAAAGTGGGGCAGATGTAACGCTATCAGTCGTGCCAATTGGCTACAAAACGGCCTCTAGCTTCGGCCTCATGAAGGTAAACGAGCAAAACCAGATCGTAGAGTTTTCTGAAAAGCCAAAAGGGGAAGCCCTTGAGGCGATGAAAGTAGATACGACCGCCATGGGCCTGTCTCCGGAAGAATCTAAAGAGAAGCCCTTCATTGCCTCTATGGGCATTTACGTATTTAAGAAGCAGGTGCTCATTGACCTGCTAAACAAATACCCCGATCAAACTGACTTTGGCAAGGAAATTATCCCGTCGTCTGCCCGTGACTACAACGTGCAGGCCTATCTATTTAACGGCTATTGGGAAGATATTGGCACCATCGAAGCGTTCTATGACGCGAACATTGCGCTGACGGATCAGCCTAATCCGGCGTTTAGCTTTTACAAGGAAGACGCACCGATTTATACGCGATCGCGCTACCTCCCCCCTAGCAAAATACAAGACTGCCACATCACAGAATCTATTGTCAGCGAAGGCTGCATTCTGAAAAAATGCCGCATTCACAAGTCAGTCATTGGCCTGCGTCAGCGCGTTCACACCAACTGCGAGATTGACCACTCTCTGATTATTGGGTGTGACTACTACGAAGGCATGGACGAAACCGGTGAGTTTCCCGGCCAAGACAAAATCCCGATGGGCATTGGCGAAGGCTCCGTAATTCGTCGGGCCATTATTGATAAAAATGCGCGGATTGGCCGCAACGTACAAATCATCAATAAGGACAATGTGCAAGAAGCCGAGCGAGATGCCGAGGGTTACTACATCCGTAGCGGCATCGTCGTGATTATCAAGAATGCGGTGATTCCGGACGGCACTATTATCTAAAAGAACTGGCATCTAAAAGAACTGGCATCTAAAGGAACTGGCATCTAAAGGAACTGAGGGAATGTGGTCAAAGCCACATATGTTCTTCTGTAAACCAGGCAGTTCTGGTATATTCACACACAGCCCCTGGTTTGAAGTGATCAATGAAGCCAGATAGCCCATTTGATGACGATGATGCCTTAAAGCCATCGCCTGACCAGCCACCGCCTAGCAATTTGGGCTCGCCGTCTGCCTCAAAGGGTTCATTGGATTCAACAATTCCACCGAACCCTTTGGAACAGAGTCCCTTAGAAGGGTTACAGCGCCGCTACTCCGACCAGCTCAGCAACGATATTGAGCAGTTGGAGGTTGATAAAGCTCAGCTACAGGCCGAAATTATGGCGCTCAAAACCGACTATGCTCGGCTACGCCAAACGGCATCGTCTTCAGCAGCCGATGCCTCAGACTCTGCTGCGGCGAGTGCCAGAACCAGCGGCCCTCGGCTACCGGGAGAGCCTGCTGCTAATCGGCCCTCAGAGCCGAGGCTGGCTGAGCCTTTAGCGGACGGCACGTTCAAAGAAACGTCTGAGGCTGCGCGGAGTTCGGTAGAGCTGCCAATTCCCTCGACTTCCGAACAGCAGCGACGGGCGAGAAGTCATTATCAGCAAACGGTGGCTGGTAGGGAGCAGCGATCGCTTCGCCGAGGGCTAGTGTTGAGTGCGATCGCCACTCTGATCATGGCATGGCACTTTTGTGTAGTAGGTGCTTTAGGCCAAGGCGGCACCTGGCTAGGTATCCCTATTGGCCAGCTCGGAGTAGGGTTCGTCCCGGCGGTGGCTCTGCTGTGGCTCAGAATGCTGGTGATGATGCCTGCGTTGGGGATACTTGCCCCTCAGCTACACAGGCGCACCTGGGAAGATCTCCAAGATTGGATTTACGACCGAGACCGGCTGCTGCTATTGCTGATCGGCAGCGGCGCGGCGCTATTTTTCTCTCAGGTGCTGATTTACCAGTGTATTGGCATTGTTGGGCCAGCTGTCGGGGTGATGCTGCTGTTTTTGTACCCGCTGACGGCAGTGCCTTTGGGCGCGGCTGTAGGGCTTGATCGAAAAAGGTCAGCGCTGGGGCTGTTGGCCGTCGTAGCGATCGCCATGGGCGGCATTCTAGCGATCAGGCCCGTCTTAAGCCTGTCCTTAGCCAGCTCATCTCTAGAGAGCACGGTAGGCAACGCGGCTATAGCCACCCCTTTAACTATTTTGCTAGGCGTTTTAGCCAGCGCCGCCTTTAGCCTGTACGTGGTGCTCACCAACCTCAGCTACCAGCAGCAGTGCCATCCCATTCCAGTCAGCATTGTGCAGTTTTCAACCGTAGCCGTGCTCAGCAGCATCGTGCTTCTGGCAAAGCCGCTGAAGCCGGTTGCGATCGACTGGCTCAGCTTTGCCCTATGGGGCATCTTATTAGGTCTACTAATGCTGCTGGTATACCTATTTAGCTACGGCAGTCTGCGGCTGATGGGCTCTCATACGGCTGTTGTCGCCGCCCTAACGCCTTTGGCAACGCTGGTGCTGGCCTGGAGCTTCGCGCCCAAACCGACCTTAACGCTCATTCAATGGACAGGCATACTGCTCGTGACTATAGGTGGCATAGCCCTAGGCCAAGAAAAGCTGACCAGTGCCAAAGAGACGCCCCAGGAAACGCCCAGAGAAACGCAAAACTAAAAAATAAGGACGGAGAGAGAGGGATTCGAACCCTCGTTAAAGTTGCCCCTAAACAGCATTTCCAGTGCTGCGCCTTCAACCACTCGGCCATCTCTCCTTATGGGCGTACTACACAGTTAATTCTGTGCATTACGGCTTTGCCATCCTATCAGAAATTGGGCCATTTCTAAGGAACCTTTTCGGATCACCTTCGGATTATTGATGACCCAATTACCGGCATCCCATGCGATCATACAAAAGCCCCTCGCTAGCTTCTTTAGGCCTCATGGCTGAAACTTATAACATTCGCGTTCACGATCGCCAAAAAGGCACTGACTATACGGTGCAGGTACCGAGCGATCGCTACATTCTCCAAACCGCCGAAAACCAGGCCGCCGATCTTCCATTTGCCTGTCGCAATGGAGCCTGCACCACCTGCGCCGTCCGCGTACTTTCTGGCGAGCTATATCAGCCTGAAGCAATGGGCCTTTCTCCAGACCTGCGCGAACAGGGCTACGCATTGCTGTGCGTTAGCTATCCACGCAGCGACCTAGAAGTAGAAACTCAAGACGAAGACGAAGTTTATGAACTTCAGTTTGGCCGCTACTTTGGCAAAGGCAAGGTGCGGTTTGGCCTGCCCATTGAGGAAGATTAATTGACTCCCTCCCTGGCTGACCTACAGCGCTTCCTCGATGTTGCCACCGAAGCTGCCTCCGTAGGCGGCGCAGTCCTCCAGCACTACTGGGGCAACCTCTCGGACATCCGTCAAAAGGGCCGTCCCGGCGATCTGGTCACTGAAGCCGATAAAGCCGCTGAAAAAGAAGTCCTCGCCGTCTTAAAGCTTCACCTACCCAATCACGCCATCCTCGCCGAAGAATCTGGCAGCATTGGCCAGCAAACCGATGGCCTCCTCTGGGCCGTAGACCCGCTAGACGGCACCACCAACTACACACACCAATATCCCTTTTGCGGCTGCTCAGTTGGCCTATTAATCGACGGCAAACCCACCGTCGGCGCGATTTTTGACCCTGTACACAACGCTCTTTTTCGGGCCGCAAAAGGCCTGGGTGCCACCTGTAACCGTGAGCCTATCAACGTCTCAGGCACAGAATCTTTAGCGGACAGTCTGCTGGTAACGGGCTTTGGCTACGACCGCCGCGAAACCATCGATAATAACTACGCCGAATTTTGCCACCTTACTCACCTTACTCAGGGTGTACGTCGAGGGGGAGCCGCTTCCATGGACTTGGCTTACGTAGCCTGCGGACGGTTAGAAGGCTACTGGGAGCGCGGGCTATCGCCGTGGGATGTAGCAGCGGGCGTAATTTTGGTAGAAGAGGCTGGCGGACAGGTAACGACCTATGACAAAGGCCCATTTGAGATTGAGTCGGGGCGGATTTTAGCGACCAATGGGAAAATACATAGCGAGCTGAGTACAGCGCTGGTAAATGTGAAGCCTCTGGAGCGGTTTGCGCCTGAATCTTTCAAGGCCTAAACCTCCTAGATATTAGGAGATTTAGGCTTGGAGATTCTATTCGGCGCGCTCTTCTACCGGCACATAGCCTTGATTCTTATCAAATAAACCTAGCAAATAGCCTAGAACTGCGCCAAAGATAAAGCCCCCCGCATGTGCCCAGTAGGCAACGCCGCCATTCATGCCCACATCGGCAGGTGCTCCTAAGCTAGCCACGCCGTAAAATGCCTGCTCTACAAACCAAAAGCCTAGAAAGAGCAAAGCGGGAACGCGGAAGGCATAAAAGAAAATGGGAATGAAGGTGAGCACTCGCACTTCAGGGAAGCGGAAAATATACGCGCCCATGACGCCTGCGATCGCCCCACTTGCCCCCAAAGAAGGCACTGTCGAGCCGGGTGCCACGTACCACTGACACAGCGAAGCCAGCACGCCACACACCAAGTAAAAGAGTAAAAACTTCAGGTGACCTAGCTGATCTTCAACGTTATTGCCAAAAACCCACAGGTACAGCATGTTGCCAGACACATGGAGAAAACCAGCGTGTAAAAATTCAGAGCTGAGCAAGGTACCCCATTCGGTCACATGCGGAAACCCCATTCCGGTATTAAAGCTATAGCTCAGCTCGCTAGGCACAACCCCAAAGGTTCTAAACAATGCCTCCAAATTAGGCCCGCTCAGCGTCGCCTCGTAAAAAAATATCAGCACGTTAAGGGCAATTAGCCCGTAGGTGACGTAAGGCGTAATAGTGATGGGATTGTCATCACGAATGGGAACCACAGCAGCTGTCTCCTAAATAAAAGGCAAAAAAGTTGGAACGAGTACGCGAGCTTAGCAGTGAGCAAGTCTAAAGCTTTATTGGAGTAAGCGATCTCCTCAATAAACTTACTAAACCTTGGCCCAAAGAAATTCTCTCCGAAGGATGGCATCTGAGCAGTAAGATCTGGAATCTTCTGTGAAATCGAAGCATTGCTCAACTAAATTACTCGACTGGTACTCGAATGGGAAGCCTGATTTATGGGTAAGCAAAAACGCGACGGCAGCGCCAACAAAGCAACCGATCGAGTGGTCTATTCTGAGTTTGGCACCTCTGCATCTGCCACCGAACGTGCCACCTCAGACTTGCCCCCCGACCAGCAAGACCTGCGGGTACAGGTTTCACGCAAGGGACGTAAGGGAAAGAGCGTCACGATTATCAGCGGCTTTACCCACAAAGCCCTGACACTTGAATCACTGGCCAAAAAGCTCAAGGCCCAGTGTGGCTCGGGTGGTACGGTCAAAGACAACACCATCGAAATTCAGGGAGAACACGCGCCTAAGCTGGTTTCTCTTCTGATAGAGAAAGGTTACAAGGCAAAAATTAGCGGAGGCTAGGCGTTAAGTGATTCTCGGGCGACCCACTGGGCAAAAGAGTGATGAGCGAAAGACGGGGCAGAAGATTTGGCAAAGGACAGGACAAAAGAGCTTACGACGGCTCAGTATAGCCTTTTTAATTGGTATTTTTTGTACGACGCTGCTGGGCAGCTTTCGTCCGGCGCAGGCCATCGTTACAGGGTTTGCGGGCCATCCCGTAGAGCCCTGCGTTCAGGCACTGGTCGCGCAGCAGGTATTTAAGCAGCGAGACGTTAACAGCCGCTATCCCAACAGTACGCTCACTCAATCAGAATTTGCTGAGGCTGTGCTTAAAGCTTTTCCAGGTGCCTTTGCCGCCCGTAATCAAGCCTTGGGTCTCACGTTTGACGAAGCTAGCTCTGAAGCTGAAGCCCTGCTGATGGCCGCACTAGGTGAAGATGCCCAGCTCAAAAGCTCACTCAAAAGCTCGGTGGGCAGGGCGCAGGCACTGGCAATCCTAACGTCAGGCTCTGCCACACCCTACCAGGCAGACGCGAGCCGTGCCCTTGCTTCTACTTTCAGCGATGCTCTGCTGATTCCTAGCAACACTCGTGAAGGCGTGGCCGCAGCTTTAGCGGCTGGCTATATTGTTGACAATGAAGGGGTTGCTAAAGCAGGCGCACTCCCCAGCAGCAAGCATCAGCTTCGTCCGCGCCGCAACACTACCCTGGCAAACGGAGCCGCCTTTATTTGCCGGGCAAACTTAGACCCGCGCACCGTTGAGACAATTCCAGCCGCTTGGGCTGTAAACTTTGCGCCGCTGCCTGCTATTTCTGCGCCTGTCCGAGAGCTGCGCGGCGTTTGGATGACCAATATTGACAGTGACGTGCTGTTTTCGAAGGCCAAGCTAGAGCCAGCGCTTAACCGACTGGCAGATTTGAACTTTAACACCGTGTATCCTACCGTTTGGAACTGGGGCACGACCTTGTTCCCTAGTGAAGTTGCCGAGCGTACGTTTGGGATCAGGCAGGGGCTATATCCTGATTTGGATGGGACTGGGCGGCAGGAGCGGCTAGAGGCGCAGCAGGGCGATCGCGACATGCTCAAAGAACTCACCAAAATTGCTCATAGCCGCAACCTCAAAGTTCTCCCCTGGTTTGAGTTTGGCTTTATGGCCCCGGCTGATTCAGCCTTAGCCCTGCGCCACCCTGACTGGCTCACCCAAAAAGCCGACGGCACGCTCACCACTCCCGAAGGCGACCATGACCGCGTTTGGCTCAACCCTTTTCACCCCGAAGTGCAGCAGTTCATCAAAGCTTTGACGGCTGAACTGATGGAAAACTACGACGTTGACGGCTTTCAGGTAGACGACCATATGGGGTTACCCTTTGCCTACGGCTACGACCCTTACACCGTGAACCTGTACAAGCAGGAACACGCCGGTCAGCTACCGCCCGCAGATGCCGCAGATCCTGACTGGACACGCTGGCGCGCCGACAAAATTACTAATTTTATGGGTGAGCTGTTCGCCACGGTTAAAACCTATCGCCCTCAAGCGGTATTTTCAGTCTCTCCCAATCCCCAAGCATTTGCCTACGAATACTACCTGCAAGACTGGGACACCTGGCTGAAGCGAGGCTACGTAGAAGAGCTGGTCATTCAGCTCTATCGCACTGACCTGGGCCGATTTGTGTGGGAGATGGGGCAGGAGGCGGCTGACTTTGCCCATACCCGTGTGCCCACCAGCATCGGGGTTTTGAGCGGGCTTAGAGGGCGTTCTGTGGCCATGGCGCAAATTGCTGAGCAGGTGGAGGCTGTGCGCGATCGCAAATTCTCAGGCGTCTCCTTCTTCTTCTACGAATCCCTTTGGGACTTAAGCTCTGAAGGCACCTCCGCCGAACGCCAAGCTGCTTTCAAAAAGCTCTTTCCCAACCAGGCAACCTATCCCCAAGGAAGGCCATAGATACAGCCGTAGATAAAAAGATACAGAGATACGTCCAAAGGCATAGATCATCTCAATTTATCCAAAACTTCCCCTCTCCTTAATGGGAAAAAACGACAGCGTTGTTTAAAGTCGTAGCAAGTTCTCTTGGTTAATGTAAGGCCGAATACAGCGGCCCTGCTAGCAAAGCCATAAAAGAAACTAAGCAAAGCCTAAGTAACGGAGAGTGTATGGCACAGAGTTTTGGTGTAATTGGCCTAGCGGTCATGGGAGAAAATATTGCGCTTAATATTGAGCGCAACGGCTTCCCAATTGCGGTGTACAACCGATCCCGCTCGAAAACTGACGCATTTATGGAGAACCGCGCTCAGGGCAAAGATGTCGTTGCCGCTTTCTCTTTAGAAGAGTTCGTTGAGGCCTTAGAAAAACCTCGTCGAATTTTGCTCATGGTGCAGGCTGGTAAGCCAGTAGACATGGTAATCGACCAGCTCAAGCCGCTGCTCGACCCAGATGACATGATTATCGACGGCGGCAACTCCCTCTATGAAGACACTGAGCGCCGGGTAAAAGACCTTGAAGCGGCAGGCTTCAACTTTATTGGCATGGGCGTGAGTGGCGGCGAAGAAGGCGCACTTAACGGCCCTAGCCTAATGCCCGGCGGCAGTAAATCTGCCTACGATGCCATTGAGCCCATCGTCACTAAAATTGCCGCCCAGGTAGACGACGGCCCCTGCGTTACCTACATCGGCCAAGGCGGGTCTGGTCACTTTGTCAAAATGGTTCATAACGGCATTGAGTACGGCGACATGCAGCTGATTGCTGAAGCCTATGACCTGCTGAAAAATGTGCTAGGACTCGGGCAGGAAGAACTTCACGAAATCTTTGCAGAGTGGAACAAAACCGAGGAGCTAGACTCCTTTTTGATTGAAATTACTGCCGATATTTTTACCAAAACTGATGACGAAACCGGTAAGCCGCTCGTTGAACTCATCGTGGATAAGGCTGGACAAAAGGGCACGGGCCGCTGGACGGTGATGAGCGCCCTGGAAATTGGCGTCAACATTCCAACGATTACAGCGGCTGTGAATGCGCGGATTATGTCGGCGATTAAGGAAGAGCGCGTGATTGCAGCCAAGCAGCTTGATGGCCCCAAGGCCACCTTTGACGGCGATAAAAAAGAGTTCGTCAACAAGATTCGCGACGCGCTGTACTGCTCTAAAATTTGCTCATATGCTCAGGGAATGGACTTGCTTAGCAAGGCTTCTGCGCTCAATGGCTATGACCTCGACTTAGGTGAAATGGCTCGTATTTGGAAAGGGGGCTGCATCATTCGAGCGGCCTTTTTGAACAAAATCAAGGCCGCCTACGACGAGAATCCTAAGCTGGCCAACCTGCTGCTAGCACCTGAGTTCAAGCAGACCATTCTCGATCGTCAGAGCGCGTGGCGTGAAGTGATCGCCACAGCTGCCACAATTGGGATTCCAGTCCCGGCCTTTAGCGCCTCGCTAGATTACTTTGACAGCTACCGCCGCGATCGCCTACCGCAAAACCTCACTCAGGCCCAGCGCGACTACTTCGGTGCGCATACCTACGAGCGCACCGATAAAGAAGGCATCTTCCACACCGAGTGGATGGAGTAGTAACGCCTGCCTAGCCCAAACAAAAAGCACCTTACCGCAAGTAGGGTGCTTTTTGTTTGAGAAGTAAATATCTTGATCGCTCGCTAATTGTGCCGATCTATCAACTGCTTTGCTTGCACAGTGTCTCTACAGTTTTTCCTGATGGTGCCTGGGCAATTACGCCTCGCCCGTTTCTTCTAAGCGCTTCAGCGAAATCTGGGCGGCTTCAGAGACCTGAGAATGGTCGTCTTTAGCCAGATAGCGGAGGGCAGAGGTACTTTTTTCGCTAGGAAGGTTGCCGAGGGCTTCAGCCAGGCGCTGGCGCACTAGCCAATCGTCGGATTGGGCAAAGTCCAGGATGTTGTCGATGGCGTTGAGATCTTTGATTTCGCCGAGGGCGGCGATCGCGGCCTGCTGAATCACCACTTCCTTGCTGTCTAAGGCCGAAATCAAGGCATCGTGAGCCTTCGGATTCTTGAGATTGCCTAAAGACACTGCCGCACTGAAGCGCACTAGCCAGTCCACGTCTTCGTACAGCGTTTTCACCAGGGGATCAAACGCACGCGGATCTTCTAAATAGCCCAAAGCGCCAGCGGCATCAGCGCGCAGGCCGTAGTCAGGATCGGTTTCTAAAACGTTGAGCAGCAGCTCGTAGCATTCATCTGTTTGCTTCACGCCCAGCGCAAAAATTGCCATCGATCTGACCTGCTCGTTTTTATCGTTTAAGACCTTTTTAATTAGGGGAACGGCTTGTTCAGCGGGCACATCACGAAGTGCAGCCAGCGCTATTTTGCGATCTGCAATGGTGCCGGTTTCAAGCTGCTGGGAGAGCATGTTAATGTCAGGCTGCGTCATAGGGAAAAATAAGCATTCCAAAATGTGGAACACAAAGGTTGAGGGCTACTACCTCATTATAAGTTTGCTTGAATAATCAGGTCGCTAGCCGCAGCCGTGAGCTTAACGCGATCGCCATAAACAATGCCTGGAATAATAGGCATTAACAGCTCCAGCACCGCAAGATCTTGAAAATGGTCGATCTTAGTTTCTGGGCGCGGGTAGTAAACCAGGCCGCTAAACGTTTGCTGCTGCCAATTTAGATCAATCGAGATAAAAGAAAAGCTTTCGGCGGCGTGATTAGGAGACCATTTCACCTGATGCAGGGTGATTTTAGGTCGTAACTCGAAGCGATAGGGCGCAATAGAAATATTGAGCGTGCCGGAATAAAAGGGCGAAAGGTCAACGCCAAGCGCCGCAAAGCGAGGCGTTTGCATCTCGATAGTGCCCGCTGGATATGGACTCTGTGAGGCTTGGCCGGAGGCGACTCGATGGCCAGAAACCACTGTGCCAGAAACACTCACGGTCGAAGCGGCGTCTTGTGAGCGGTTTTTTGAGTAACTCTCTAGACGGCCTTCTGGATGGCTTTTAGGGCGTTGTTTTGGGTGATAAGTCATACGGAATTGGGATTGCTTGTTCTGAAGAGTATGACAGCTGCCGATTCGCGATACCGTTTCGCTGATCTGGCGGCTTAAACTCTATTGAGAAAACTCCAAGAGGCAGTGACTGATGACTCCAAATACTTTCTCTGACGAAGCCGATACCGACAAAATAGCGATAGGTAAGGCAGGACAGGGCGAAACCGACCCAGTTCAGAAAACCCTTTTGCAAGAATCCGAATCCCAGCGCTCCAAACAACGCAACCGGAGGAGAGGCTTTACGCCGCCGCGTCAGGGCAGGCCGAGGCGGACTATTTCAGGTGGCAGCCGCTAGCCTGTGGAAAAGCTTCAAAAAAACTTAAGGGAAAATAGGGGATTGCTGAGAACACCTGTACTGCAAGGAGCACAGCGCTGCTGCTGAGATAGAAAGCGTTCCATTTTTGGCCAAAGCGTCTAAAGTTGTAGACGGTTCACATTGCCAGCAATACGGCTTGGCAACCTGACAGGGTGGCAACCAGCAACAGCTGCTTTCTCTTTCTAGTTTTTCTTTCTAAGCTAAGCAATTTATGGTTAAGTCTCAGTCGATCTCTGCTGTAGGGACTACAGGCGAACCCAACCGGCCAGTGGCTACTGGCGTGAACATTTGCGTTCACGGGCATTTTTATCAGCCGCCCCGCGAGAACCCTTCTTTAGACGTGGTGGGCAGACAGCCCAGCGCGGCCCCTTTTCACGACTGGAACGAGCGAATTTTATATGAGTCGTATAGGCCCAACGCATTTGCTCGCGTTCTAAACGGCAGAGGCGAAGTTGTTCGTATCGTTAACAACTATGAGCACATCAGCTTTAACATTGGCCCCACGCTAATGAGCTGGTTAGAGCGACATGACTTAGAAACCTATCAGCGCATTGTGGAAGCGGACAGGCTGAGCTGCGATCGCAACTCAGGCCACGGCAACGCGATCGCCCAGGTATACAACCACATCATTTTGCCCCTGGCCAACCCTCGCGATAAGGTCACTCAGGTACGCTGGGGAATTGCTGATTTTCAGCGTCGCTTTGGCCGCGATCCCGAAGGCATGTGGCTCGCTGAAACCGCCGTAGACCATGCCACCTTGGAAGTGCTGGCTGGTGAAGGTATCAAGTTTATTGTGCTAGCGCCCACACAGGCCGCCCGCTGCCGTCAGTTTGGCCATGACTACGGCTTCGATGAGTGGCAGGAAGTAGGTCATGGCGACATCGATCCGTCGCGGCCCTACCGCTGCTTCATTCCCACGCAGCCCAATGGCCGCGACTACGTTGACGTCTTTTTCTATGACGGCCCTATTTCAGCCGATATGGGGTTTGACGATATTTTGCGTTCATCCCAGTACTTTGCCGACCGGCTCTCGCAGGCCGTAAGAGTCCCAGATGCGGGTGATTCTGAGCGGAGTGATGATTCTGTTGAACCCTCACAAATTATCTCGGTGGCTACAGATGGCGAAACCTTTGGCCATCACCGCAAGGGTGCCGAGAAAGCTTTAGCCTACGCCCTGACTGAGGAATTTCCATCGCGAGGCTGGCAGGTCACTAGCTATGCCAGCTACCTCAGCAGGTGCCTACCTACCTGGGAAGTACAGCTTAAGCCAGTGACTGCCTGGAGCTGCTCCCACGGGGTAGATCGCTGGCAGCGAGACTGTGGCTGTGGCGGCGGTGGCGGCTGGCAGCAGCAGTGGCGAGCGCCTTTACGAGAGGCTTTAGATTGGCTACGTGATCGCCTGGCTTCCCTATACGAAAAGTCAGCCGAGGCGCTGCTGAACGATCCCTGGGAGGCTCGGAATGACTATGTTTGGGTGGTGGGCGATCGCAGCGAACAATCCTTAAATCAGTTCTTCACTGACCACCAAAGCCATTCGCTGAGTGAGAGCGAACGGACTAAGGCACTTCGACTGCTAGAAATGCAGCGCCATACGCTGCTGATGTACACTAGCTGCGGCTGGTTCTTCGATGAAATTTCTCGGCCCGAAGGCACTCAGATACTGCGCTACGCAGCCAGAGCGATTGAGCTAGCAGAAACGGTGTCTGGCGCTACCTTAGAAGCTGAATTCATTGGCAGATTAGAGCAAGCGCCCAGCAATACAGACTACTTTCAAAACGGCGCAGGCGTTTATCTTAAGCAGGTGCTGCCTAGCCAGGCCAGCTCAGAGCAGGTCGTGGCTCACTATGCTATTAGCTCATTATTTAACAACTATCGACCTGAGCAACAGCTTTACTGCTACACCCTCAATCGTCAGGACTACTATCAGCAGCCTTTGGGTGCGCTCACGCTGGCGATCGGCCATGTAAAAGTAACCTCTTCAATGACTCAGGAAACCACCTCGCTTGGCTTCGCCGTTCTGCACTTGGGCGGCTGGGATTTCCACTGTGGCGTTCAGGCCTTCCCGAGTCATTCGTCCTATAGCAAAGCCAAGGCGGCAATCATCGCTGCCTTTACTAGCAACAGCCTGGCCCAAAGCGTACTGTCTATTACCCAGTACTTTAGCTCGACCTACACGCTGCAAGATCTGTTCGCTGAGGAGCGCCAGCAAATTATGCAGCAGCTTAACCAGGAGACGCTACAGCGGCTAGACCAGCTATACGAGCAGATCTATCGTGAAAATTACGGCGTTTTGATGGCCTTCCACCGCGACCACATTGCGGTGCCCCAGGCGCTTCAGGTTGCGGCTGAGATCACCCTAAGCCACAGGACTTTGAGAATTATTAGGGATCTAGAGCAGGACATTGCGGAGCCTGAGGGTGATTTACTTAAAATTACGGTAGGCCGGATTGCTGAATTAGAAGGCATTGCGATCGAAGCCCATCACTTTCGCTGTGCCCTAAAGTTGCCCGGTGCCGAACAAATTTTAGAGCGGCTGATTCGGCAGGGCCTGGCTCAAACGCTACAGGCTCAACCGTCAAAAAGCGCGCTCAACGATTACCGCGAGCTAGAAATCGCGGTTGAAGGATTAACGCGGCTGATTGCGTTAGGTCAAAAGCTATCTCTGCCGCTCGGCCTTTACCGGACGCAGGAGCTGTTTTACAGCTATCTGATACAGGCACAAGCTGGCAGTGCAAATGAGCGAATGGCTACGCCTGCGCGGCATCTGCTGGTGAAATTGGGTCACGCACTCGCGATGGACATCGAGGCCATTTAGGAGGCCATTATCTAGGAGGCCATTATCCAGGAGGCCGTCTAGTGATATAAAACTCGGGTAGAAAATCCTCTGGCTCTAGCAGCGTTTACCCTGGCTTCGGCAGGGAAGCGATCGCCAAAGCTGCCAATATTAATAAAGCGTCCGCGCCGATCTCTATCTAGGTAGGCGTCTTTGAAATACTTCTGCACGTTAGCTAGCTCAGAGTCGTGGGCAATAACCGCCGCAATGTAGGGATAGTTGGGCACAGAAAATCCCCTAGAGTCCAGCGTGTCGCTGTCGGCAACGCCGGTAACGCTGAGCCCCTGAACCCGCTGATAGGTGCGTACGGCCTGCTGGGTCGAAAGTCCATAGTCGCCATCGACAGCAACGGATATGCCATAGGCGTTGAGCCGCTGCTGTAGGGCAGTGACATCACTACCGCTGCTGCCGAGAGAAAGGCCTCCTGCCATAAGTGAGCTACCCTGACTCGCTGGCCTAGCCGTCGCCTGCGATGAGGCGTTTGAAAACTCGAAACCCATATCTCGCAGCGTTGTTTCGTTGGCAATGCCCGTCTCAGGAACCCCGCGAATCCGCTGATAGCGGCTAACGGCGCTGGCCGTTTCTTCGCCGTAGTCGCCGTCAATGGTATTAGAGTAAAGCTCGGTACGCTGGAGGTAGCGCTGGAGTGCCATCACATCTGCGCCGCTGTCGCCGGGGCGAAGAGTGCGACTGCCTATGCGCGTGCGGCTGCTCACCTGCTGCGGGGCGACAGGCTCAGGCAAAAAGTCAAACCCCATGCTGCGCAGCGTTTCTTCATTGGCAGTGCCGGTGGCTGGTAAGCTGCGAACGCGCTGATAGGTCGCCACGGCATCGGCAGTTTTTTGACTATATGTTCCGTCAATGGTGAAGGGGTAAAGCCCGTTGCGGCTGAGGTGGCGCTGTAAAACGCGCACATTGGCACCGCTGTCGCCCAGTTTGAGAGTGCGGCTGCTGAGCGCAATTGCCGCTAGCAGCTGAGTGGGCTGAGCCACTGGTCGAAGACTGCTGGAACCTATGTTTTGAACGGTAGCCGACTGATTTGTAACGGGCTGCGTGGAGGCTGCGCTGATCGCCTGGCTAGTAGCAAGCGCAGGCATTGGGATAAGGACTATCATGCCGATACCCCAACTGTCGATACCCCATCTTGAAATGCGAACAGCAAGCTGCTTCATAGAACGCGGTAACTCCAATGTCTTTTGGCTATTATTACCGATCTTTGTCGCAAATTTTGGCGTTTTGGCTGACGCACAGATGTCCGGCTCGGTGTTAGAAGCGTTGAGGCGAACAGCAGCGTCGGCAGTTAGTCGGCAGTTGGCTGGTAGTTGTTATCTTGTAGATTAAGTTTCTTTAGGAGAGACCATGTTCTGGCCTCAGATTCAGCGCGCCTCAAAGAAATTTTTTGTGGGCGATCGCGCCTATCCAGAAATAGAGCGAATTGGCGATCCCCATTCCTACTGGGGTGACATTTACCATTTGCTGCTGACGATGCCCTGGCTGTCGTTTATCAGCCTAACGAGCGCCCTTTATCTACTGGTCAATGCGGTGTTTGCATTTGCCTACAGCCTGGGCGGTGAAATTGCCCAGGTTGATGGATCGGTAGTAACGCAGTTTCAGGAGCTGTTTTTCTTTAGCGTGCAAACCATGGGCTCGATTGGCTATGGGGCGATGTATCCCAACAATGTGTATGCCCACTGGCTAGTCGTGGTTGAGTCGCTGGTGGGGCTGTTTTTTATTGCAATGACAACGGGGCTGGTGTTTGCTCGGTTCTCTTTACCGACAGCTCGAATTTTATTTAGCAGTGTCGCGGTGATTGCGTCTTTTAACGGTGTGCCGACGCTGATGTTTCGAGCGGCCAACAAGCGTAAAAACTATATTTTAGAAGCGACGCTGTGGGTGACGCTGGTGCGCGATGAGCACAGTGCTGAGGGTGATTTTATGCGGCGCTTTCACGATATTCAGCTAGTGCGATCACACACCCCGGTCTTTAGCCTGTCGTGGACGGCAATGCATCAGGTGCTGCCAGGTGGCCTGTTAGATGGCGATACGATTGAGACCTTGCAACGCGATCGCGCTCAAATTATCGTCACCCTCACCGGCCTAGACGAAACCCTGGCCCAAACCATCCATGCCCGGCATACCTTCAACGCTGAAGATATTCACTGGGACTATCGCTTTGCCGATGTTTTGCTTACGGGCTCACATGGTCGTCGGGTAATTGACTTTAACCAGTTCAACGTTATTTACCCCATCAGTCGGCCTCGCCAGATGCCTAGCCGCAACGGCCCCGTCAGTGGGTTTCAAAACCAGTCCAGCCCCGTCATTAGCGGCGCTCAGATGGATGAGGACTTGAACTAATCTTTTAACATTTACCCATACAAGCCAGGTGTTCTCCTTTCCTCTAGTAATATTTACATGAAAGGTTGAATAAGGAACCTAGTTAGGCATGGCAAACGTTCAAAAAATAGTTAAAAATAGCTGGCTCGCAGACAGATGGCTCACAGACAGATGGCTCACAGTAGAGCGGTGGGCTTCTCCTCTGTTGATGGCCCTGCTAATAGCAATTTTGACAGTGAGTTTCACGGTGTGGGTGCCCGATTTCAATGACGGCGCAGCCTACGCAGTTAACTACGACCGTAAGAACTTACGGCAGCAAGACTTTTCTGGTCAAGACCTGACCGACAATGACTACACACGGGCCGACCTGACCGAGGCCGATCTTAGCCACACTAATTTAGTCGGCGTGCGCCTGTTTACTACCCATTTAGACCGCGCCAATTTAGAAGGAGCCAACCTGACTGGCGCGACCTTAGACGGTGCAACGCTGACTAAAGCAAACCTGAAAGACGCCGTTTTAGAAGGTGCTTACGTGATTAGCGCCGACTTTCACGGCGCTAATATAAAAGGCGCTGACTTTACCGACGTGCTGTTTGACCCTCGGGTGAACAATTTGCTGTGTGAGACGGCAGACGGTGTGAATCCGGTGACAGGTCGACAGACCAGAGAGACGCTGTATTGCGAGTAGCTCTATAAAATAACGCTATAAAAAACACTATAAAAAACGCTATAAAAACAGTCGCTAGATATAGCCCTAGAGATAGCCGTGGTCTGCTAGAAAGGCCATAGAAAAATCGTTTGCGCTTTCATCCACACCGTCATCCCGCTCGCGACCACGGGCAAATTTCTCTACGTATTTACCGAGAAGGTCGCCCTCCAGGTTTACCCAGTCGCCGGGGCGCAGATATTGCAGGTTGGTTTCGGCGTAGGTCACGGGAATGACAGCGGCCATGAACCAGTCACCGGAGGCGCTACATTCAGCCACCGTGAGGCTGATGCCGTTAACGGCGATGCTGCCTTTATTGACGATGTAGCGAGCAGCGCGATCGCTCACTCCTCGAAAAGAAACCTCCCAGGCATTAGCAATCCGTTCAGCCTGATCGAGCTGGCCAATCCCATCTACATGACCCGTCACAAAATGACCGCCGATTTTGCTGCCCACTCGCAGCGAAGGTTCAAGATTAACTTTGCCGTTGTCTAGCACCTTGCCTAGCGTCGATTTACTCAGGGTCTCAGGAGAAGCCGATGCGACAAATCCCTGAGGCAGTATTTTTTCCACCGTCAGGCACACGCCATCTACAGCGATGCTGTCGCCCAGTTCCATGCCCTGTAGCACCCTTTCACCCGGCGTTGAACAAGTGATTTTTAGCTGATATTGGCCAAGATGCTGAAGCTGGCCAACGCTTTGAACTAATCCTGTGAACACAGTTCTCTTTCAAACTCTTCTAGAAACTTTCGGGTACGGCTCTCAGTGTGAAGCGGGACTACGCAGGTCAGTAATTTTACCTGAGCCATATTATTCGATAAAGATTTTTGATATTTTTTTAATTTGGGGCTGAGTTTTTGCGAAAACAACATTAGCCTAGACTATATATAGAATGTCGCGCTCAACTTTTTTGAGTGGAATTATGTTTAGTGAAAGTTTACCTGGCAAGCTCAAGGACCTAATCGATGATTGAGATGAACGTGGCAGGAATTGCGGTAGATGCGGGTACGCGAAATCCAATGATATTACTGCGAGACGAGTCGCAGCGACGGCAGCTGCCGATTTTTGTCTCGCACGAGCAGGCGCGGGCTATTCAAACGGTGCTTGAGGGTGAGAAAGCCTCTCGCCCGATGACGCACGATTTGATTGTGAACCTGCTACATGCGTGGGACATGACGCTGCAAAGGGTCGTGATTCATGCGCTGCGAGACAACACCTTTTATGCGGTGATGACCGTCGGCAAGGGAGACAAAAAGAAGGAGATAGACGCTCGTCCTAGCGATGCAATTTCAGTGGCGCTAAGGACGAACGCCCGAATTTGGGTGATGGAAGAAGTAGTGTTAGATGCTGCCATGCCGGTAGATAGCGACGCTGACGCCGCTGAAAAAGAGGCCTTTCGTGATTTTCTCTCGGACATTAGCCCTGCTGACTTTGCCGAGCGGGGCCATTCTTAATAGCGCTCTAGACAATAGCGCCCGGATAATAAGACTCAGATACAAGACAGGGCTTAAATGCAGGGGCTTAAATGCGATATCGTCGGTTCGGAAAAACTGACCTGCTGCTGCCTTTACTGTCTTTAGGCACCATGCGGTTTGAGTCTGCGGCAGCTGCCCAGGAGACGATTGCAGCGGCACTTGCTCAGGGAATTAACCACCTAGAAACAGCGCCCGCCTACGGTGCTAGCGAACGCTATATCGGTCAGGCACTGGCAGCGCTAGGCGTTCATCGGGGGCAGGCCCGCGCCCAGATTGCGATTACCAGTAAGCTCGTGCCGCAGCTGAAACAGGATGCCTCCTCAGCTGCCGATACCATCAGTCGAGCGATTGACGCTTCTTTGGAGCGGTTGGGCGTTGGTTATTTAGACTGTCTGGCCGTGCATGGTATCAATACTTCAGATCATTTGGAGTGGGTGAAAGCTTACATGCTAGCGCCTCTTTTGCGGGCTCAGGCTGACGGGCGTATTCGTCATTTAGGCTTTTCTACGCACGGCGAGCTGGATGTGATTTTGCGGGCGATCGCGACCCAATCTTTTTCGTTCATCAACCTGCACTACAGCTATTTTTTTCAGCGTAACGCCTTAGCGATCGCCCAAGCCCACCAGCAGGACATGGGCATTTTCATCATCTCTCCTGCGGACAAAGCTGGACTCCTGTACACGCCGCCCGAACGACTAAAGACGCTGTGCGAACCCTACGAAGCGCTGCTGCTCAACTACCGCTGGCTGCTGAGCGATCCTCGAATTACGACGCTCAGCATTGGCCCGGCGAATGCCACTGAGCTAAACTGGCCCCTGCAAGCTGCTGATAGCGACGGGCCTTTGAGCGACTCTGAACGCACCGCAATTGAACGGTTAGATCGAACTCAGATAGATAGTTTGGGTACCGACCGCTGTGCGGGATGCCACGAATGCCTGCCTTGCCCAGAAACGATTAATATTCCAGAAGTGCTGCGGCTGCGAAACCTAGCGGTAGCCTACGATATGCAAGCCTTTGGCCAGTACCGCTACGGCATGTTTGAAAATGCTGGGCACTGGTTCCCTGGGCGCAAGGGCGATCGCTGTACTGACTGCGGAGACTGCTTGCCTCGCTGCCCTGAGCAGCTCGACATTCCAACTTTACTGCGCGACACCCACCAGCGACTGAGTGGCCCGCAGCGTAGACGCCTTTGGGATGATTGAAAAGTGTCTAATTAGATAGTTTTTTGGCTCAACCTATAGATTTTCTTCCACTATCGAGAATTATCGTTAAGCCTTTCGTATAGGTTGGAGTGCTTAAGTTTTTCAGTGTTAGCCTGTCTTTTGATGCGTATTAAAGTTAAGGGATAGCTACCCTAATTTGTCTATCCTCTAAGAGACACCCTTTAAAAGCAGTCATTCACAACGTCCTTAATCGTTTTTGCCACAGACCTGACATCGAGATAACTGTATGACCGCTATTCAAACCCAGCCTTCGACTGATTCTATTGCCGCTGATGAACGTGTTGCTGTACTGCTGATGGGCTACGGCGAAGTGGAAAGCTACGAAGACTTTGCCAATTACAACGAGCAAGCGCTGAACCTACTTACGGCCAAGTTTGCGCCAGTTCCCACCTGGATTTATCCGCCGCTGGCAAAGCTGCTAGCCATGTTTGACTTGCACGAGTGGAGCCATCAGCACGGTAATTTTGTCTCCCCTCACAACGCTATTTTTGAGGATCAGCGGACGGGCATTGAGAACTGTTTGCGGCAGCGCTGGGGCGATCGCATCAAAGTATTCAAAGCCTTCAACTTCTGCGCGCCTCACCTGCCCGAGCAGGTACTTGCCCAGGTCAAGGCAGAAGGCTTTACTAAGCTGCTGATTTATCCTCTGCTGGTGGTCGATTCTATTTTTACCAGCGGCATTGCGGTAGAGCAGGTCAACGATGCGCTCACAAAGCTAGCAGGTTCGGGTGAGCACTGGCTAAAGGGAACGCGCTATATTCCTTCTTTTTATAATCGCGAGCGATATATCAATTTGCTCGCTGGCCTAGTCGAAGAGAAAATTGAAAAGCAGCTGGCCGTTGCCCACCTGCCTTCTCAAACGGGCATCATCCTGCTAAATCATGGTTGCCCTCATAAGGCCAAAGGCTTTACCTCTGGCATTGATGAAAGCCAAAAGCTTTACGACGCCGTCCGCGAAAAGCTGATTTACAAGTATCCGCTGATCTCCATTGGCTGGATGAACCACGACACGCCTTTGATCGATTGGACGCAGCCAAACATGGCGATCGCCGGTCAAAACATTATTGACCTTGGCGCAACTGCCCTGGTGATGATGCCCATTGGCTTTGCCACTGAAAACCACGAAACGCTGCTAGACGTAGAGCATATTATTCATCAGCTACGTCGTAAGAACCCGCAAGTCACCTACGTGCAAATGGACTGCGTGAACGATCATCCTGAGTTTATGCAGATGGTTGCCGACTGGGCCGATAGCCACGTCCAAGCGCTGTTAGAAGCTGAGCCGGTTACGGTTAATCCTGAGCTGAGAGTAGTTGAAGTGGAAGCACACGACCACTCTCACAGGCATCACTCTCATACTCACGATCAGCATAGCCATGATCACGCTGACCACAATCATGGCGGTCACGATCACAGCAACGGTCACAGTCATGATTACAAGGGTGATCATGAGCACGCGCATGATCACAATGGGCAGCACTCTAACAAGGATGTTGTTGGAACGGCCTCAGCGCACCGTCATTAGACCGCTATTAGTGGTGAGTGGTGGGGGGATTTTCGCTTATTGCCAGGGAAGCCCTGTCGTGGGTTGCCCTGGTGGTTCTCTAGCAATGACCCATGAGTTGCAACGGCATCATCTGATTCGATTGTCTACCAATGACCCCACCAGAGCAGAATGCTGAGCAAATAGCGGCTAATACACGGGCGATCGCCGATCTAAATCAAGCAGTCAATTTTCTAGTCTCAGAATTCATCAGGCCGAATACTCAGCATATGATGCACGGCTAGAACAATATGATGCACGGCTGGAAGACACACGCGCCCTACTGGAAGACACACGCTCCATAGTTGCTGAAAACGGCTCGCAGATTGCACAGCTCAAAGTCGCGCAGCAGCAAGCTACTAGCCAGCAGGATCGCAATGCTCAAGCTCTCGCTGAGCTGATTGAAGAAAACAGAGCTTTCCGGGAAAGCCAGCAGTCACAGCTTGCAGCTATCATCGGCAATGGACGGCAGATTGACCGATTGGAGCAGCAAGTGAGCTAATGACAGCTACGAGCGAACGTTCTTGACGATTAAGTAGCTAATAGAAAGGGCGAAGATTGCGATCGCCAGCCCAATCAAATTCACCCCCGTAACCTCTTTTAAATCCAAAATAATGATCTTCCTCGCTACCGCCGTCAGCGAGGTCACAATCACCAGCTCTACCTGCACCACATGCTCTCTTAAGTAAGCCGTGATGTTTTCTAATATTTCTAAGGCAATCAGGACGCTCAAGAACAACCCAAAAATGTCTAGCAGCGATTCACCCAAAAAGTTGCTGGGATCGGGGTCTAACAGCGTTGCTGCCAGGTACAGGCCCAAATCAACGATCACAACAACAATCACAATTACCATTGCAATCGAGAGCAGCTTAGACACCCAACCCTCGAATCGCCCGAGATTTCTTAAAAAGCCTTCGTCGCTAAAGTGACGACGAGCAAATTTGTTGAACCTTTGCCTCACGCTGATCTCACCAATGCCAGGTCAACCCCATAATAAGGCGGTTTGGCTGAGTGAATAGTTAAGCTCGTGAAATCAGCTGTTTAGCGGGTTCGCTGACCGACCGTCACCGCTTGCGCAGGCTTTATCTGCTCAGTTGTGGCTGGCAAAGGCTGCACCATTGCCAGAATTTGTTTGGCAGTGGTGGGACTGACCGTTGCAGGCTGAGTCGCAATCGGCGTGAGCTGCACGGCACAGGCTTTTAGCTCGGGCTGTAGTGAAATCGGGCACACTTCAGGATGGGTGAGGGCGTTGACTTCAGCGTTGTCGGCCCAGAGAAAGCCCCAGTGCATCGGCATGAATACCGTGCCTCTAGCGATATTTTGGGTGACGAGGATGGGAAGGTTGGCGAAGCCTCGGCGCGATCGCACCTCCACCCAATCACCCGACTGCATCTGTAGCCGCTGCGCATCGCGAGGATTCACCTCCAGCGTTGGCTGCGAGTACTTCTTCGCAATTTTCTCAATCCGTCCCGTCCTAGTTTGCGTATGCCAGTGCCCCAGCAATCTACCGGTAGTCATCACCATCGGAAAATTATCGTCAGGCGGCTCAGCTAGCCCTTTCATATGAAAAGACGCAAACTTAGCCCGACCGTTCTCTGTCAAAAACTGATGGTCAGTATACAGCCGCTTATCAAACTTAGTCGCCGCCGTCTCAGCCGTTTCACACACGGGAATCGGCCATTGAATCGGCCCGGCTTTGGCCAAACGCTCATGGCTCAAGCCACTCATGTCGCACAGGCGATCTGCCGTCAGCCCTACAAATTCGTCATACACTTCAGCGCTACCAGCAAAGTCAAACTGCTTTTCAAAGCCCAGCCGTCGGCCCACCTCAGCAAAAATCGCCCAGTCAGCCATAGCCTTACCGACCGGCTCGCGAAACGCTGAGCACAGGGTCACCATCCGCTCAGAATTGGTCATTACCCCCGCCGCTTCGCCCCACTGAGCCGCAGGTAGTACCACATGCGCATAGGCCGCCGTCTCAATTGGGTAGTAAGCATCCTGACAAATGGTGAAGGGCGACTTCAGCAGCGCCGCTTTGGTGCGCTCAATATCGGGCATACTCACCGCTGGATTCGTCGCGGCAATCCACATCACGCCCACTGCTTCCTGCTCTAGCGCCAGCATCATATCCCACACAGCCAGCCCAGGGTTTGGCGAAATACTGCCCTCCGGCAGCTGCCAAACCTTTTCGACCACCCGCCGATGGTCAGGGTTTTGAACTAGACGATAGCCCGGCAAAATATGAGCTAGCCCGCCCGCTTCTCGCCCGCCCATAGCGTTAGGTTGGCCGGTCAGCGAAAATGGCCCCGCGCCCGGATGGCCTATTTGCCCCGTCATCAGGTGCAGGTTAATAATCGTCCGACATTTGGCCGTGCCTTCGCTCGACTGGTTGACGCCCATCGACCACAGCGAAAGCACTCGCTTCGACGCTATCCACATCTGAGCTGCCTTCTCTATATCAGCTTGAGGAATGCCGCAAATCTCAGCGACGCGCTCGGGCGGATACTCGTTAACGACCTGAATGTAGTTGGCAAAGCCGTCTGTGCAGTAGTCAATAAACATCGCGTCGTGCTTGTTTGCCCGCAGGATCAGGTAAGCCATGCCGTTAAGCAGGGCAATGTCAGTACCCGGCTTAATCGCTAGGTGCAAGTCTGCGTCCTTTGCAGTAGCCGTACGACGCGGATCGACCACAATAATTTTGACGTTTTTATTTTTCTTGTGATGCTTTTTTAGCCGATTGAATACAATCGGATGGCATTCGGCGGTGTTGGTGCCAATTAAGAAAGCGCAGTCGGTTGCTTCTAAGTCGTCGTAGCAGCAGGGCGGGCCGTCGGAGCCAAAGCTTTGAATATAGCCCGCCACCGCTGAAGACATGCACAGGCGTGAGTTGGCATCGAAGTTGTTGGTGCCAATGCAGCCTTTCATCAGCTTTTGAGCGATGTAGTAATCTTCGGTTTGAAACTGCCCGGAGCCATACATGCAAATGGAGTCTGGGCCGCGATCGGCAACGGACTTGTGAATTTCTGAGGTAATGCGGCTAAAGGCGTCTTCCCAGCTAACTTCCTGAAACGGCTGGGTTAAAGACTCGCGCATCATCGGCACCTTGAGCCGATCTTTGTTGAGCGATTCTCCCACAGAAGCGCCCTTGATGCAGACCTGGCCTTTGCTGGAGGGGTGAGCGCGATCGCCCGTCGCCTGCCAAATCGGCCTGCCGTCACTATCGCGCGTTACCCCACGCCCCTTGCGTGCGGGTGGAAAAACTTCTAACCCACAGCCGACGCCGCAGTAGGGACACAGTGTTTTGGTTGATAGTGTTTTGGCTGAAAGTGACACTTCAAAACCTCCCTGAATTAATACCTAATAGTGTTTGGAAACAGGGTCTACAAACAGACCGGTAGAGGACGATTAACGCCCCCTACCGGTTTAGCGAAGATTGACACAGAGAACTGTGTTAATCCTTACTTTTGGGCCTTTGCTTAGCTCATGGCATAGCCTATGGCCTACTCATAAAAGAGGGGCTAGCACCAGGCGCTGCTACCGGAATAGAAACCTCTTCTTCGCCCAGGTGGGCATCGGCAAAGGAGTTCTTAGGCTCGTCTAAGAAGAAGGCGCAGAGGAAGGCGACTACCAAGCCAGCTACCCCTAGCACCTGGAAGAAAGCAGCATTGGCTCGGGCCGTTCCTGCTGCCACCAATGCTGGATCAACGCCATCGCCCGCTGGAACGAAGGATTGAGTGAAGAGTAGCAGAATAGTTAGGTAGGCGATCGCACCTACGTTTCCATAAGCGCCCACATTGCCCGCAACCTGTCCGGTAATTCGAGGCTTCACCAGCGGTACCAGCGCAAAGGTAGCGCCTTCTGCCGCCTGTACAAAGAAGGAACAAGCCATGGTCAAAAGAACAGCACCCGGCAGCCACCAGCTGCCGCCAATCTGACTAAAGAGCAAATAGCCAATGCCCATACCGCCCAGCAGCGTAGTCAATGTCCACTTGCGGCTACCGATAGAGTCAGAGATAAGGCCGCCGCCCGGACGCGCCACCAAGTTCATAAAGGCGTAGCTGGCTGCAATCATTCCGGCAGTCGCCTTATCGAGCGTAAATGTCCCTTCAAAGAACGCAGGCAGCATGGTGACTACCGCTAGCTCAGAGCCAAAGTTGACAACATAGGTTAGCTCTAGCAGGGCCACCTGCTTAAAGCGATAGCGGTCTTCTGCGGTATATTGCTTTTGCCCTGCTAGTAGCTCTTTATTAACCGTCCAGCAGTTGTACGACTGGAAAGCATAGAGGCCAAGCAAAGCCAGGAAGCCGATGTACATCGCGCCAGTGGACAGAAAATTGACTTTTTGCAAGCGCCAAACGATCACCATTAAGATGGCCGTCAGCGGAATGTTCATTACCATCAAAAACCAAAAGTCGCGCACGGTCGTGACTTCGATGCCCCGAGCACTTCTCGGCTTGCGATAGACTTTGCCAGGGGGCGTGTCAGTGACGTTGAAGTAGTAAAAGACGCCGTAGAGGGCGGTGATAATGCCGGAGCCTGCGATCGCTGCTCTCCAGTTCATTACCTCGCTATTAAAAGCAAACCCTAACACGTTAAAATCCTGAGGCGTCCCGAAGCTGAACGCACCGGGCAAAAAGCTCAGCGCCATGGCGATTAGCACCATGGTAAAAGCAGAGAACGCAGAGCCAAAGTTTCCCCAGCCGCCGTAGATGCCTTCAGCCGTCCCCACTTCTTTGGGCGGAAACCACTCGGCTGTCATCCGAATGCCAATGACAAAGCCCGCGCCGACAATACCCATCAGCAAGCGACCAATCACTAGCTGGTTAAAGCCCCCTTCGGCGGGCGCAGTTGCAAAAATAAAGCAGGGAATGGCCGCGTAAACTAGCAAGCACGAATAAGTGATGCGAGGGCCGTACTTATCCAGTAGCATCCCAATAATGATGCGAGCAGGCACGGTTAAAGCTACGTTACACAAACCAATCGTGCCAGCTTGAGCGGGCGTCAGGCCAAACTCTTTAACAATTGTTGTAGCAAAGGGCGGAAAGTTAAACCAAACGACAAACGATAAAAAGAAAGCAAACCAAGTCAGGTGTAATATTTTGTACCTTCCTTGAGTTGGCTTTGATAGAAACTCTCCGATCATCTTGCGCTATGCTCCTAAGTGTATGAATACGTTTTGCTTTTGCCTAACCCGTTTGGGTTCTCTAAAAGCAAAGCGATTTAATCGAAGCCTAAAGGTTGCCGCCTTTGGGCTTTTTTTGGGTGGCCCAACAATATGCAAATGAGCAAATGCCAGGCCGGGAAACGTGAACTTAACCAAAGTAAGCCTCTCACCAAGGCTTACTTTGGTACCGCTCCAAACTTTTCTTTCAGCAGGCCAGAAACGACCTCCTGCAAATCCTCACAGGGCACCGCTTTCATGACGCGATCGCCTAGCTGAGCATGTTTGCCCACCTTGCCGCCCATGTAAATATCCACCGCCTCTACCGACTTACCATCCTTGCGAGCCTTGGTTCCTAAAAAGCCAATGTCGGCGACCTGAGGCTGACCGCAAGAGTTAGGACAGCCCGTCCAATGCATTCGCACGCCCTCAGGCACCGTCAGCGCCTTGTCTAACTCCTGAGCTAACGCATGAGCCCGCTGCTTGGTTTCAATCAGCGCAAAGCTGCAAAACCGTGACCCGGTACAAGAAACTGCCTTGCGTACCAGCGGGGAGGGATCAATCGAGAATTTTTGCACCGGCTCTTCCTGTAACAAGGCCTCTAAACGAGAGTCGGCAACGTTGGGGATAATTAGGTTTTGCTCTACGGTTAGGCGAATTTCACCGTTGCCGTATACCTCCGCTAGGCGAGCAAACTCGAACATGTCTTCAGCGTAAATGTGACCTACCGGCACATGCAGGCCAACGTAGTTCAGTCCAGGCTGCTTTTGGGCGTGAACCCCTAGATGATCGCTTTTGTCTTCTTCAGTAATGGCATCTTCTAGGGCGGCAGGCGCAAGCGTTTGACCCATCTGAGCTTCTACCGCCGAGCGAAATTCTGATAGGCCCATGGCTTCAATCAGCCACATCAAGCGAGTCTGCTGCCGGTTGCCCCGAGAGCCTTTGTCGCGAAACACCGTTAAAATTGCCCGACAAATCTCTATGACCGTATCGTCAGCGGGCACCCAGGCATCGAGCGGAATCGCTGAGTCGCATCGTCTGGCGGAGAAAAAGCCGCCTACAATAACGTTGAATCCTAGCTCGGAATTTTCCGTACCGTCCTTAAAAGCCGGAATGAAAGCAATGTCGTTAATTTCCGAGTGAATGGAATCTTCTCGGCTGCCCTCTATGGCAATGTTGAACTTTCGAGGCAGGTTAGTGAATTCATAATTGCCTTCACTATTGTTAGTGATCATGTCTTGGACTTTGATCACCAGTTCCTGTGTGTCGATCAGCTCGGTGGCGGCTATGCCTGCTACCGGAGAGCCGGTGATGTTGCGGACGTTATCCATGCCCGACTGAATAGATGTGATGCCCGCTCGCTTGAAGCGATCAAAAATGTCGGGCATATCTTCGAGCCGGACACCCCGCAGCTGCAAATTTTGACGGGTGGTAATGTCTGCGCAGCCGTCGTCGCCGTAGCACTGAACAATTTCAGCGAGGATGCGCATTTGGCCGCTGGTGAGTACGCCGTTGGGCATCCGCAGGCGCAGCATAAACTTACCTGGCGTTACGGGTCGATGAAAAATACCCAGCCACTTGAGCCTGCCGGTGAGGTCGGTTTGATCGATCGCTTCCCAGCCCATTTCGGCGAACTTGCTCAACTCGTCCTTAACAGCCAGGCCGTCTTTTTCGGCCTTGTACTTCTCGAACTTATTCAGCTTTTCTACTTTTTCGGCAACGCTCGGTGACGTAGACATGCAATACCCAAAATATTAGTAATCGCGTGGAAGAAGCCCGTTCAACGCTTTAGTTGCTTCGAAGTGAAGCGTCAAATTAAAACATGGAAAGAAAGGGGTAGATGTGTCTATTAAAAGACCTGATTAAAGAGCCTCGACGCCACATCTACCAACCACGCTTATAAGGAACCGCTTTAGGGTTTCGTGTAACTCATGTGCTGTTGAGTTGTACCTACCATATGGAAGACGCGCTTTACTTTTTGTATTATTAGCTACTGTCTATGGGCCACTTGCCCCGCTTATGCCGTTTATTGCATTCTTTCTATGCAACAAACGCAAAGCTTTTTTACATAAGTTATGCTGCAATGTTTATAGGACATATAAGCAACTAAGAGTAAGCAACTAAGAGAACCCAGAAACATCTCCGCTAGAAAACGTCCCAGAAAACGCCATTGGCCTTAGCTATCAAAACTTTATTACTATGTCTCAACCACTCAGAAGAGAAGCGCAAGTAAAAGTTGGGACAGAGATTGAAATAGCCGACCTAGAAGAGGCCGATGAAAAGGCCGATGAATTAGAAATTGAGCAGGCGATCGCCCCCCTCATCACCGGCGACTTCCACAGCAAATGGAGCCACACCAAGCAGTTTGCCAAAGAATTTGCTCACTGGGGCGATCGCCCTATCGCCCCCCTGATTGATCACCTGCACAGCAGCTCAGATATTGAGAATCAGTGGTTCCTCATTCGCACCCTCGGCCAGTACAACCATCCGGTAGTGGTAGAAGCGCTGGCCAACTTTTTAGTCACCACGTCGGTTGAAGAGCTGCAATTAGAGGCGACTAAGGCGCTGACGAATTTGGGCAGTAGTGCGATCGCCACCCTCACCGACTTGCTAAACAGCACTTCAACCGAGCAAAGAATACTGGCCGCTCGCACCCTGGCAAAAATTCGTCGAGGCGCGGTGATTGAGCCCCTCTTAAGCATTGCTGCCGACCCCAGCGAACAGCTTCGAATCATTGCCGTTGAAGCTTTAGGCAGCTTTCACGATCCGCGCATTACGTCAGTCCTTTTAAACGCTCTAACCGATGAAGCACCGATTGCGGTTGAAGCGGTTCGGACGCTGGGCCGTCGCTCAGACCTATTGACCACCACTGACTTAACGACGCCGCTGCACGGCTGCTTGCTAGGGCCTGATGCTGATGTGGCGCGGGAGAGTGCGATCGCCTTAGGCCGACTTGGGGGAGAATCCGCCGCTGAGATCTTAGGAGAATTTCTCACCCAGCCTGCTGCTGCCCGTGTCAAAGTCGCTGCCGTTCGCGCCTTGGGCTGGCTAGATACGCCCACTGCCACACTCTATTTGACCAACGCTTTCGGCTGTCCGTTTCCTTTGGTTATGCCGGAGGTGAGGCAGGAAATTGTGCGATCGCTTGGGCAAACCCGTTCTACGGCGCTCAAGCCAGTCGCCGCCAAGCCACTGGTTGACTGGCTGCAACAGCAAACAGCCGCCAATCTTGATGCCCTCACACTTAAGCAAACCGTCATATCAGCCCTAGCTCGGCTCGGCGTAATCGACGCTATTGACAGCCTTATTCCGCTGCTTGCCGATCCTGACGCCCGCATTAAAATGAACGCCCTCAGCGCTTTGAAGCAAATTGATCCCAGAGCAGCACAGGCTAAAATTCGAGAATATTTGCTAAACGAGACAGTATCTCATCGGCCAAAAGCAGACATTGCTAACACGCTCAGAGCTTGGTAAAACGCCCATAGCCGTACGCTCGCGGATCAAGCTGAGAACTGTATAAAATTAGGCTAGAGGGCGATCGCACCAGCTAAGCAAAAGAAGAAGAAGGGAAGAAGGGATGACAAATGAGTGATCGATTAGATCGAATTGAAAGTCTATTAGAAACAACGGTAACCACGCTCAGCATCACTACAGATCGACTTTATCAAGTAACCGATGGACTTGATAAAGTGGGCGAACGACTCGATCAAATGACTGGTCGGCTCGATCAAGTAACCGATGGACTTGATCAAATGGGCGAACGGCTCGATCAAATGGGCGAACGACTGAATCAAGTAGCCGAACAGCAACAGCGAAACACAGCGGATATTGATAATTTGCTGGGCGCTATTTCTCCTACCGAAGTTGAAGTGCGATCGCTATCCCAGGCTGTAGCGGCCAACGAACAGCGCTTTAACATCCTCATTCAAGAAATGCGTGCGGATCGGCGATCAACGCAGCAAGCGTTTCAAGCGCTGCTTTTACAGTTGGCAAGCGTGAACGGACGGGTTGATGATTTGGAAGCCGCTAGCTAAGTATCACTGGCCGATTGGCACCGGCTGATTGGCACTGGCCAAATCGCCAAAATCACGTAGCCGGTAGCAACCCTTACAAAAACCGCTCCGGTAGCGCATTACAGTTAAGCCACAGATAAGTCACGGATTCGCACGGCAAATCCCCGTCACGGTTAACTTTATCATGCGTGATCTATGCGCCAAGAGCAGTTGCAGGCCTTTTTAGCGGTGGCCGACACTGGCAGCTTTCAGTTAGCTGCTAGGCAGTGTGGCGTCACCCAATCGACAATTAGCCGCCAGGTGCGCTCCATCGAAGATGACTTAGGCGTGGCACTGCTTCACCGCACGGCTCAGGCCAAGCTGACGCTGGCGGGCACTAGCTTGCTACCTCGGGCTAGCCGCATTTGTAGAGAATGGCAGCAGGCGCAGCAAGAGATTAGTGATTTGATCAACGGCAAGCAAACCGAGCTTTGCATTGCGGGCATTCACTCGGTGTGCGCCTATTTGCTGCCGCCGATTGTGACTCAGTACTGCAATACTCATCCAGACGTGCAGCTTCGGGTGACTGCGCTGGGAAGCGATCGCTCCCTCAAAGTGCTGCGCGACGGTCTGGTAGATATCTCTATCGTCATGCACAATCCCTTGCTCACTAGCAATCAGGAAATGGTGGTGACCCCGCTTTATGAGGAGCCGGTAGAAGTTTTAATGGCCGCGAACCATCCCCTCACCCAGTATGATGTGGTGCCCTGGGCCAAAATCGCTGGCTATCCGCAGGTCGTGTTCAAAGACGGCTATGGAATGCAGCGCATCGTTCAAGACCAGTTTCGCGATCAGGACATAGAGTTCAAAATTGCGCTAGAGCTAAACACCCTAGATGCTTTTCGGGGCGTTGTTCGTCAGGGCAATATGGTCGCTCTGCTGCCTCGCTCAGCGCTGGCTGAAAGTCGTCGCGATTTGGCTTTAGCCGTTCGCCCCACCAATGAGCCGACCCTGCTGCGCAAAGTCGTCATGGTCACCACCCACGACAGATTGCTGATTCCACCCATTCGAGAGTTCTACGATCTGGTTCGAGAGCGGGTCGGAAGCTACTTCGACCCTGCCAACGCAATTTCTACGCTACCGACCGCTAGCTAATCTTTTGTTGCCTATATTCTTTTCAATAGCAGCTCCTTCTCAGGCTTATTTCTTAGGCTTATGAGCACTCCTCATTCCATCGCACAGTTTAGAGATTTGCTTAAAAAAGTAGGGAGCGGCACCCACACCTCTCAGTCGCTTAGTCGCGAAGAAGCCGCGATCGCTACTCACCTCATGCTCACCCAAGCGGCCACGCCCGCACAAATTGGCGCATTCATGATCGCCCACCGTATTAAGCGCCCCACGCCCACTGAGCTAGCAGGAATGCTCGACACCTACGATGCCCTCGGCCCTCAGCTCAAACCGATCGAGAGCCCATACCGGGTCACCGTGTTTTGCAATCCTTACGACGGCAGGTCGCGCACCGCCCCGATTAATCCTTTAACCGCGCTGATTATGGCCTGTGCCGACGCCCCGGTACTCATCCCCAGCAGCGGTCGAATGCCGACTAAAATGGGCCTGCCTGCCGTAGAAGTATTCCAGGGGCTTGGGCTCAACTGGCCAGCGCTCAGCTTAGATCAGCTGCAAGGCGTCTTCGCTCAAACCAGCTTGGGCCTGGTTTATCAGCCCGTTCAGTTCCCTTTGGCAGAAAAGCTGGTGCCCTACCGTGAGCAAATCGGCAAGCGTCCCACTCTGGCAACGGTTGAAATCATGTGGTCTCCCTACGCAGGCCGCAGCAACTTAGTTAGCGGCTATGTGCATCCGCCCACCGAAGAACGCACTCAAGACGCTTTTACCCAGCGCAATACGCCCTTTTTCACCACCGTTAAAGGGCTGGAGGGCAGCTGTGATATTTCCCGCGATCGCACGGCCATTTTGGGGCTCCATCAGTTAAAAGATGGTCAGCTAAAAGACGGCAGGCTGAAGACCGAACGACTGCTGCTGCACCCGCGTGATTATGGGTTTGATGGCCCTGACCCGGAGCTGATGCCGACTGACGCGCTGTTGGCAGCGTATCGTGAGGCGATCGCCGGAAAACCCAACGAAATTGCTCGCTCAGCCATATGGAACAGCGGCTTTTATCTGTGGCGGGCTGGCCGGGTGGAGAGCATAGAAGCTGGATTTGAATTGGCGCGATCGCTGCTAGCAACCGAGGCCGTCGCTGACAAGCTCAGCAGCCTAAAAGTAGCGATCAACAAAGCTAGCAAACTATTGGCAAACTAATGGTCTAGCAAAATAATAAAGCGGACGGGAATGTTGCCCTCAGCCAGGACTTCTGCCATGGCGATCGCGCTTTTCATCTCCGTTAGCACCTGCGAGCTACAGGCCTTGTACCGGCGGGCAGCATTTTTTACACCCGCCTTAAAATCAGCTAAGTCTAAACAGGTCTTTACATAGTAAGCCACTCCCTTCAGCCGAGCGCTAACGCTGCCGCTACAGTCATCCGGCAGGGCTGGAAAGTCACTGGCTTTTTTAGGCGGCGGCGACAGATGAGGATTTTTCCACAGCAGGTAGTGGTTGAATTTTGCGTCGTCACAGGTCGGTAGGTGGGAGAGCGATCGCCACCGAGCGCCATCATGGGCTTCTAAAATCACCGTCCGATACGTAGACATATCACCTTCCCTGTACGGTTCAGCAATGCACCTCAACAGGTGTACTGCTGAACGTCAGCGCTGAGGATATACTTTTTTCTATTCTACCGACCACCGCGCTGCTTTTTATCTATATATATATACGGTTCACTCTGGCCTAGCACCTGACTCTACTGCCGCAGATGTCCCCAGCTCCTCTGTCAGCATCTCCTCGTAAATCTGCGGCAGCAGCGTCGACATACTGTTATCCTCAATGCCGTAGCCCAGGCTCGTCCAAGTGCCCGAAAGCAGCTTCAGCACCTTTGTCACCTCGCCTTTACGCAGCAGCGCCGAAAGATCGGTTCCCCATACGGCTGAATCAGCTAGCCAGCCATACACCACCTCATCTTGATCGACCGGCTCAAAGCTAAACTGCTCCCACGGCTCATACCAGGCAGGCCGATCGGGATGATAGAGCCTCGCCTCGCGATCCCAGGTTGACGTTAAAAACTGATATCGCCCTGCCGCCGTCGTGCAGTCATCTTTGTTTGGCCCATTTACAATCGGCACGCACTCATCTGGATGCACGCTCAAGTCTTTCACGCGATCGCCGCCATACAGCAGCCGATATGGGTCTTGCGTATTCGACTCCGCTGCCGAAATCGTTCGCATCAGCGCTCGCAAATACGGATCGCCACCCTTCATTTCCAGCGGCAACGGTGAAGCAACGTAATCGGTGGGCTCCATCAGCTCCGGCGCTTTCTGAGGCAAAGACGTCCACTGATGCAGCAGCCACGCCACGCCTAAAAATATCACCATCGTGATTACAATTGGCCCCAAGTCGTCGTACCCAGGCTTACGTCCTGACGACTTAGCGCGCTTCCGCAACGGCTTTTTTGAGGACTTGTTTTGAGAAGTTTTCTGAGTCAAGCGCAGTAAAAACGAGGGACGGCAGGTTGAATCAGCAAGCGATGGGCAAAACGGCAAGGGGACTATCGGTTAACATGTTTCATATTAGCGACTTTAGCGGCCTGCGATAGCTACATTTTAAGCTGGCCCTATTCCTTAAAGCTCCTTTACCCAGTCGGCCATGGCACCTCTCGAATCCAACGATAATTTAATGATTATCCTGATCTGCGCTGTGCCTTTCGCTGCTTTAATTTACTGCGGCTTAGCCATCGGCACATTATTGAGTGTCCCCGCTGCGCAAAACTACCCGCTGATCTTTGGCGGCATTTTCGCGCTCATTCCGCTGGCGGCAGGCGCTGCTTTTTGGGTCGGCCCTTTTCGCAAATAGGAAGGCTAAGTTAGAGGCCGAAGAGAAGGGCGATCGCAGGCAACAACCCATTACAAGCCGTCACCAATTGCGTCGTTACGCCCAATCCCACCGTCATTCCCTTCAGCACATTAAGAGCAGCAATTCCAAATTCCAGACTACGGACACTCAAAACCCTTGATCTACCGTTCGCTTCTGATCATGGTCAAACTCGACTAGCAGGTCTGAACGGCTGCAACCCAGTAACTTCGTTCCTCGTTGAGGCAAAATGTACGT
>JBGTGK010000031.1:0-17204 GCA_041746795.1 Phormidesmis sp. | reverse complement strand
AGCTTTAGAGAAGTCGTTTTAGATATTGTTTCACGCTTCACTAAATTTGGCTCAATCGTCCGACCAATTTTTATTGTACTCATAACGACTCCGTTTTAGTAAGCTTTATTTATTTTTCTACCTTTTTACAGGTTAGAAGATCGCTACAGGCTGGTTTACCAGCAGCTCAGTAATTTTTGTGATTTTCTGGCTTCTGTTAACTAAGTGCTGTTTAGGGTGCTGTATCCGAACGTGTTCCAAGCGTTAGCTATAGAGCTACAATTACCGGTGTAACCACTATCTATATAAAGCTTACTCACTTACAACGAAGCCTTTATGACTGCCGCCACGCCTGCGAAGACCACCTCAAAGACTGAGTACGAAGCCGTGATTGGGCTAGAAACTCACTGCCAGCTAAGTACGGAGACGAAAATTTTCTCCGCTAGCTCGGCAGCTTTTGGCGCTGATCCCAACACCTATATAGATCCGGTGACGATGGGTTTACCTGGCGTGCTGCCCGTACTGAACGAAAAAGTGCTGGAGTATGCGGTGAAAGCGGGTCTGGCTTTGAACTGCCAAATTGCACCCTATAGCAAGTTCGACCGCAAGCAGTACTTTTATCCTGATCTGCCTAAGAACTATCAGATCTCGCAGTTTGACCTGCCGATAGCTGAGCACGGCTGGCTAGAGATTGAGGTGATAAAAGACGGCGAGCCATACCGTAAGCGTATCGGTGTGACTCGTTTACATATGGAAGAAGATGCGGGCAAGCTAGTTCACGCTGGCAGTGACCTAGTGGGCTCGGCCTATTCTTTGGTGGACTATAACCGGGCGGGTGTACCGCTAGTAGAGATTGTGTCTGAGCCTGACATGCGATCGGGTGAAGAGGCGGCAGCCTACGCGGAGGAAATTCGGCGGATTATTCGCTACCTGGGCGTAGGTGATGGCAACATGCAGGAAGGATCGCTGCGCTGCGATGTGAATATTTCGGTGCGACCCGTGGGCCGTGAGGAATTTGGCACCAAGGTCGAGATTAAGAATATGAACTCGTTTAGCGCGATCGCCAAAGCCATTGATTATGAAATTGAGCGTCAAATCGCTGCTGTAGAAGCAGGTGAGCCAATCTATCAGGAAACTCGGCTGTGGGAAGAGGGAACTGGGCGCACAAAAAGCATGCGCATGAAAGAGGGAGCGAGTGACTATCGCTACTTTCCTGAGCCAGATTTGCCGCCGATTGAAGTAACCGCCGATCAGCTGAAGGCGTGGACGGCTGAGCTGCCTGAGCTACCTGCGGCTAAACGCCAGCGCTATGAGGATGAGCTAGGGCTCTCACCTTACGACATGGGGGTGATGGTGGACGATCGAGCGGTGGCTGAGTATTTTGAAAGGGCGATTGCGACTGGCGCTGATACTAAGCTCGTGGTCAACTGGATTATGAGCGACATTGCTGGGTATCTTAATGCCGAGAAGCTGAGTATTAACGAAATCAAGCTAACTCCTGAAGCGCTCGCTGAAATGGTGAAGCTGATTGAGGACGGCACCATTAGCAATAAAATCGGCAAAGATCTTTTGCCAGAATTGTTAAGTAATGGCGGATCTCCCAAAGAAATTGTGGAGAGTAAAGGACTCAGCCAGATCTCTGATCAGGATGAGATTGAAGCCATGATTGACGAAGTTCTGTCGGCTAACCCGGACGAGCTTGCCAAGTTCCGCGCAGGTAAGACAAAGCTAAAGGGCTTTTTTGTGGGTCAGGTGATGAAGCGTACCGGTGGTCGGGCCGATCCGAAGCTGACCAATCAGCTGCTGGCTAAAAAGCTGGCGGGTTGAGCCCAAGGGTGAGTAAGCGTTCTAGCAAGCGGACAGGTTACGTTTTTTACCCGATAATTCTGGAATACGGACAAAAAATTCTAGAATACGAACAAAGAGGGGTTACACCCCTCACCCCATCCATGCAATACTGTGTACATGTAGATGCACCCTGATGGTAGGGAGAGTCACCGAATTGATTGGGGGCTCTCCTTTTTTCTTTTTAAACGATTGGGCAACCACGAGGGTGTGCTCCTACGGGTTTGTTAAATGGCTACGTCTTAGCAACAATGCTCAAAGCTACTGCTTCGGCGACCTTTATGCCATCGACCGCAGCTGAGAGAATGCCACCTGCATAGCCTGCGCCTTCACCGGCAGGATAGAGCCCTGTTGTATTTAAGCTTTGAAAGGTTTCGCTGCGCTTGATGCGGATGGGGGACGAAGTTCTAGTTTCTACGCCCGTGAGTACGGCCTCAGACATGGCAAAGCCGGGAATCTGTTGGTCGAAGGCGGGGATGGCTTCGCGGATGGCAGCGATCGCATATCCCGGCAAGCTCTCTGACAAATCACCCAAATGCACCCCAGGCCGGTAAGACGGCTTAACCGCGCCTAGCTCAGTCGAAGGCTGACCCGCTAAAAAGTCTCCGACTAGCTGACCTGGCGCTTCATAGGTGCCGCCGCCCAGCTCAAACGCCCGCTGCTCTAGCTTTCGCTGAAGCGCTATTCCCGCCAGCGGCCCGTCTGGATAATCTTCTGCGGGCGTAATGCCGACGACGATACCGCTGTTCGCGTTTTTACCGCCGCGCTCGTACTGGCTCATGCCATTGGTAACGACTCTACCCAGCTCAGAAGTCGCCGCGACGACCTGCCCGCCCGGACACATACAAAAGCTATAGACGGTGCGCCCGTTCGAGCAGTGATGAACCAGCTTATAGTCTGCCGCGCCCAAAATGGGATGCCCTGCTTTTTCTCCGTAGCGGCACTCGTCAATCAGGGGCTGCGGATGCTCAATGCGAAAGCCCACTGAAAAAGGCTTTGGCTCAATATACACGCCTTGTTCGTGCAGCATTTCAAAGGTATCGCGAGCGCTATGACCTACCGCCAGCACAACATGGTCGCTAGCGATAAACTCTCCACCTTCGAGCGTGACGCCTCGCACCTGCCGTTTCTCTCCTTTGTTTTCAACTTCAACAGTCTTTACTCGGCTTTGAAAACGAATCTCACCGCCAAGAGAGAGGATCTGGTTGCGAATACTTTCAACAATCTTCACTAGTCGGTAAGTGCCAATGTGAGGTTTGCTAATAAACAAAATCTCTGGCACGGCGCCGTTGTTCACTAGCTCGGTGAGCACCTTGCGGCCATGATGGTCATTGTCTTTGATGCGGCTGTACAGCTTGCCGTCGGAGAACGTGCCAGCGCCGCCTTCGCCAAACTGCGCGTTGGATTCGGGGTTGAACTTGCGCTTGCTCCAAAAGCCAAAGGTGTCTTGCGATCGCTCATGAACCGCCTTACCTCGCTCTAGCACGATAGGCCGAAACCCCATCTGGGCCAGCAGCAGCGCCGTGAACATGCCGCAGGGGCCAATGCCGATAACGATGGGGCGATCGCTAAACCCATCAGGCGCTTTCGCAACATATTTATAAGACGTGTCAGGCGTTGATAAAATGCGCCTATCTGTTTTGAACTGTTTGAGCAGCTGTTTCTGCCTGGGCGTATTCACATCGAGCGTATACACCAGTGAGATATCATCTCGCTTGCGAGCGTCGTAGCTGCGCTTGAAAACGGAAAAGCTATTTAGCTCATGGGAAGCAATTTTTAGCTTTTGGAGAATCGCTGCTCGCAAGTCTGCTTCAGTGTGGTCGAGGGGTAGCTTGACTTCGGTAAGGCGCAGCATGGGTAAAAATGGTTCGCTGATGATGTGTAGGCTATGGCCTTCATAGATTATAGGTTTGAAGCTTAAAAAATGCCCTGTAGATTCAGCTCAAATCCTAGCGAAACGTTCTCACCTAATAGCTTTGAAGGGTCTTGTAAAACTTCTACGCCTGGGGGCGGATAAATCTCGACCTGCCTAGCTATTAGTGTAGCTCGCGACTATTTACCGATACAAAAGCGACTGAATATTTCATCCAGCATAGATTCTGTCATTTCTTCGCCAGTGACTTCGCCGAGCGACTGAATAGCTAAGCGCAGGTCAATCGTCCAAAAGTCTAGAGGAAGTTCGTCTTGGATGGTGGCTTGAACCTGCACTAGCGCGGCTTCGGCTTGCAGCAGTGCAGCAGCCTGACGCTGATTAATGGCGATATCGGTATCGGCGGCAGCGAGGTTGCCCGTATGAACGGCGGTGAGAATAGCTTTTTCCAGGTCGTCAATGCCTTTTGACTGGGCGGCGGCAGTATAGACGGTGGTTGATTGGGCGATTAGAAAATCAGGCAGTTGGGAAAACCCGTAGGGTGGGCACTGCCTACTTCCCTCAAGCAAATCTGTTTTATTAACGACAAGAATACAAGGTTTATGTTTAATTTGTTCATAGAGCGTCTGTTCAGGCATTCCCCAGCCAAGGGTGGCATCCACAATTAGGAGAACAAGATCAGCCGACTGGGCAGCAGAGCGCGATCGCGCCATCCCAATTCTCTCCACCTCATCTACCGACTCGCGAATGCCTGCCGTATCTAGCACCTGCACAGGAATACCGCCGACGATAAGGTGCGACTCAACCACATCGCGGGTAGTGCCAGGCAGGTTAGTAACAATTGCGCGATCGCTCCGACTCCAGGCATTGAGCAGGCTGGATTTACCTACATTAGGCTGGCCGATAATAGCGACCTTGAGCCCTGAGCGCAGCAGCTCACCCTGACGAGCAGTTGCCAGAATATCAGTGATTTGGTCGAGGATAGATTGAAGCTGCGATCGCACCCCACCCTCATCAATAGGCGGCAAATCATCCGCAAAATCTACTCTCGCCTCTATCTCCGCCAGCATGTCCAAGCACTGCGATCGCAGCGTGCGAACGGCTCCCGCTAGCTTTCCACGAATGCCCATGAGCGCACTTTGGGCGGCCTGAGGCGACTGAGCACCGACTAAATCAGAAATGCTCTCAGCCTGGGTAAGATCGAGGCGTCCATTTAAAAAGGCGCGCAGCGTGAATTCTCCCGGCTGAGCAAGCTTAGCACCCTGCCGCAGACATAGCTGCAACACTTGCTGCACGGCCATAATGCCGCCGTGACAGTGAAACTCCACCACATCTTCGCGGGTATAGGAGCGAGGAGAGAGCATTAGCATCAGCAAGGCTTCATCAATCAGCTGCTGAGTATCTGGCAGCCGCACGTAGCCGTATAGAATGCGGTGGCTTTCCCACACCTGCTGACCCGGCGCGTGAAACAGCCGTTTGGCAATGGCGATCGCCTCTATTCCAGAAAGCCGCACGATCCCCACGCTGCCCTGCTGAGGCACGATGGCTGTGGCGATCGCAGCGATGGTTTCTCGCTGAGAAATGGATGCGTTAGCGCGATGAAGCAAAACTCACTTTTCCGTCATATCGTACAAACTACAGGGTATGCCGTTTTGCCTCTGGTTTGCCTCTGGGGTTGCTGCTATAGAATGAGTCTATAGACAGATATATCTTTGGCCCCCTGTCAAAGTAGTCGGCAGGGTGCAAGACTTGAAGTATAGGGCTTGTTATCGTCAGCCTTGAAAATCTTCAGACAGTAGAAAACGTGTCGTTAGGCTCCTATGCTAGATCCAACCTCAAAATCTAACACGGCTAGCGGTAAGCCGTCGGCTGAAATTAGGTCATCCCTGCGCCTACTGGCCGATCCTCAGCAGTCTCAGAGGCCACCTCAACCGCCGCTTGATTCCTCAAGGCGACGGATTAAGCGACGAGCAGGGCGGCGATCGCTCCCCCAAAACTCTGTACTCAAACGATTAGACGCCCTGTATTGGAAGCGTTTGCTGCGCTACTTTTACATTCGCTTTTTACGAATGCAGAGCAGTCCGGGGGCGATCGCACGCGGAGCCGCAGCGGGTGTGTTTGCCGGTTCTTTTCCTCTGCTCGGCTTGCAGACGATTATCGGCGTTGCGATCGCCACCTGCATCCAAGGCAATAAAGTAGTCGCCGCTGCCAGTACCTGGATCAGTAATCCCTTTACCTACGTGCCGCTTTTTGCCTTAAATTTTCACATTGGCCGTAGGCTGCTGGGCTTATCGCCGATAACGGAGCTACCCACCTCGCCTGCCGATCTTGAGGCATGGCTATCCATGGGGCGAGACGTTGCCGCTGCCCTGATGTTGGGCTCGCTGATTACCGGCATTGTCGCCAGCGTATTGGGCTATTACATTGGGCTTGCCGTTGCGCTGAGAGTCCGCAAAGCTAGAGAAGATAGGCGAAGATAGGTAGAATGGCCTTTACTGAAAATGACGAAGTCAAACTTGTTTAGAAAGGAAAAAGCGCCGTTACCAAAACTGAAACCCTGCATACTAGGCTTCAAAGTATCTGTAATCTATGGATAAGTTGTTCTATCCACAGAATTTTTGGAAAATCGGTATGTCAAAAGCTACAGCCAGTATCTTTTCTCCCAGTATCTTTTCTATGAGCCCGTTACGCTCTTCAATTGCGTTAGCTGCTCTCCTGCTGATGCCCGTTGCCGGATGCACGCTGTTGCAACAAAAAGCCCTCGCTCAATCCACTGAAGTCATGGTTTATCAACAGCCCGATCAAACCCTCCAGGTGACTGGGCAGGCCATTCAATCTATTCCAACCACCCTAACCGAGGTTAGCCTGGGCGTTTTAATCGAAGCCAAAACCGCGCAGGCGGCGCAGCAGCAGGCCGCTAAGCAGTCTACGGCGGTGGTTGAATGGGTGCGATCGCAAAAGGTAGAGAAGCTTCAAACCGCTGGCATTTCCCTCTCTCCTGTTTACGACTACAGCGACAACAAGCAGGTGCTCAAAGGCTACCAGGCCACCAACACTATTAGCTTTAGAACCCCTACCGAAAGCGCCGGGGCCATTATTGACGAAGCCGTAAACGTGGGCGCTACTCAGATCAACGGCGTTAGCTTTGTCGCCGATGACGCTGCCGTTGAGGCGGCTCGCCAGCGGGCGCTAGAGGCCGCCGTGAAGGATGCGCAGCAGCAGGCTGACACCGTATTAGCCGCGCTGGGGCTTTCACGTCAAAAAGTCGCTAGCATTTCAATTGGCTCGGTAAGCGCACCCCCGCCAGAGTTTAAACCGGCTCCAACGACGGCTCGCCTCACGGCTGCTGATGCCAGCACACCCGTAATCGGTCAAGAACAAGAGATTAACGCGCAGGTAACGTTGTTGATTCGCTATTAGCTATATTTTTGGGTTTCGGCCTTGTCTTCCCTGCGTCCGGGTAGACTGTTATCGGGGTGACGTAGGGAAACATGCTGGGAAAAACGCTTGCTGGACGCTACAAGCTGACGCGCATTTTAGGATCAGGCGGGTTTGGCCAAACCTACTTGGCAATAGATATTCAGCAGACCAATGGCGCAGCCCCTGCGAAGGAGGATCGCCCCCAGTGCGTCGTCAAGCAGCTAAAGCCTGCTAGCCAAGATCCTAATCTTTTGATAGTGGCTCGCAGGCTGTTTGAAACCGAAGTAAAAACGCTGAGGCGGTTGGGCTCTCACCCCAGAATCCCCCAGCTGCTGAACTCTTTTGAAGAGGACAGCGAGTTTTATTTGGTTCAAGAATTCGTCAATGGCCAGTCTTTAGAAGACGAGATTAAGCAGGCGGGACAGCTCAGTGAGAATGAGGTCATTGCCTTTTTAAAGGATGTGCTCTCAGTGCTCAGCTTCATTCACGATCATCATGTCGTACACCGCGACCTCAAGCCTGACAACTTGATTCGCCGAGACAATGGCGAAATGGTGCTGATTGATTTTGGCGCGGTCAAAGAGATTCGGACGCGCTTGATTACCGGGGAGCAAACGGGGCTGACGATTGGCATTGGCACTCACGGCTATACGCCGAGCGAGCAGCTATCGGGTAAGCCTCGCTATAGCAGCGATATTTATGCGCTGGGGATGACGGCGATTTATGCGCTGACGGGGCGATCGCCTACCGACCTACCCGAAGACTTGGGCAGCCTCGACCCCAGCTGGCAAAACTATGCCGAGGTCAGCCCTGGCCTAGCAATTTTGCTGGGGAAAATGACCCGCCATTACATTCATCAGCGCTACACCAGCGCCGAAGAAGTGTCGCGTGACCTGATGCGGCTAGACGAGCTTCCGGCTGAAGCAGCAGCGGCGGCGACTTACTTAGAGACCTCTTTCCCCTCTGAGAGTTCGGCGGGCAGGGCACCGATTGTACGCTGGCGCATGGACAAGCGGGCTAAGGTTTTGACGGTAGCCATTGCCACGTTAGTCACCAGCGGGCTACTGCTAGGGCTAAGGCAAATGGGGGCTTTTGTCGGCAGCGAGCTAACGGCCCATGATTGGCTAGTCAGCTACCAGCCAGAGCTGAAGCCAGATCCTCGGCTGCTGCTAGTAGAGATTAACGATGCTGACCTGCGATCGCTCGATATGAGGACACCTTCGGATGGGGTGTTGGCGATCGCCATCAACAATCTTCAGCAGCATCACCCCGCCAGCATCGGCGTCGACCTGCTGCGCGACCTGCCCGAAGGCCCAGGCACAGAGCAACTGCGTCAGAGCCTAAAAGATCCTAATGTGGTAGTGATTACTAAGCTAGGCGACCCGACCGGAGACGACGCGGTGATGCCGCCACCCGGCATGAGCTTTAGCCAAATCAGCTTTAGCGATATTGTGCTTGACTCAGATATCCGCGTGCGACGGGCCCTGATGCTCGACTTTTTGAACAAAGATATGCTGACCGGTAAAGTGGGTGCTAACTTAGGCGGCAAAGTTGGCAACAGCTTAGATAACGACCCTACTCAGCAGCCGATATTTTCATTAGGGACTGAGCTAGCCATCCGCTACTTAGAAAAGTATAAAAACATTGGCCCTGCTGAAACCGATACTTTGCAGCTAGGTAACACGGTATTTAAGCCGGTTACACCTACATTTGGAGCCTACCAAAACGCTGATGCGGCTGGCTATCAAATGTTTTTACGCTATCGATCTCCTGAAAATGTTGCCTTCCATATCTCCTTTATGGACGTTGTAAACAACAACTTTAATCCTAATTTAGTCAAGGACAAGATTGTTTTAATTGGCTCTACGGCTGCTAACAGTCGCGACTTGTTTTCTACGCCCTACAACACGGATGGCAATCTTAAGCAAATGCCGGGCGTTATTCTTCATGCCCAGGTGACCAGCCAAATTCTATCGGCGGTACTAGAAGGCAAAACGCTGCCCTGGGCGCTGCCGGACTGGGTAGAAATAGCTTGGATTATCGTGCTCACGGGCACGGGCGCGACTTTGATGGTACTCACTCAGCGCGGCCTTGTTTTAATTGCGTTTGGCGTCAGCGGCTTAGGGGTAACCTGCTTGGTCAGCGTAGTTTGCTTTCAGCTAGGGGGCTGGGTACCGATGGTTGCCCCAATGAGCGCCTTTTTCTTATCTGCTGCGGGCGTTCGCATTAGCAAAAGCTATCAGCGCCGCCATTGGGAAGCTCGCCAGTAGCCCATTTAGTAGCCTATGATCTGTAGTTTATTATTTTCAAATGAACCGTTTTCAGCTACAGGATATTGTCTCGTTAATAGCAGCGCTAAAGGCGCTTAGCCAAATACCCCAGCGCTCTCAGCCCGGTGCTTCATTAGATGGCTGGTCGTTAAACAGCAGAGATCCCGAAGTGCTTCGACAGATTATGCCACTGACGGGCTGGCTGTATGAGCACTACTATCGAGTCAGCACAGACGGTTGGGAGCATATTCCAACAGATGAAAATGTGATGCTGGTAGGCTCACACAACGGCGGCATTCCGGCTCCTGATATGCACATGATGCTGTACGACTGGTGTCGCCAGTTTGGCCCGGAAAGGCCACTGTATGGCCTGATGCATCCTAGCGTGTGGAAAGCCTCGCCCTATGCCGCTCGGATCGCCGCGCAAATGGGCGCAGTGCAAGCCCATCCTAAAATGGGCCTGGCCGCGCTCAATCAAAAGGCCAGCATTGCCGTCTATCCCGGCGGTGCGCAGGATATATTTCGGCCATACGCCATGCGGCATAAGATTTATTTTCACAATCGCAAAGGCTTCATTAAGCTCGCCCTCAAAAAAGCGGTGCCAATCGTGCCGATGATCTCTTGTGGGGCGCACTCTACGCTGATTGTGCTAGGCGACATTTACCCACAGATAAAAGAGCTGCATGAGAGAGGAATGCCCTGGTTTTTAGGTGTTGATCCAGAAGTCTTTCCCATTTACCTGGGCCTACCGTGGGGCATTGCCGCTGGCCCAATTCCCAATATTCCACTGCCCATAAAAATACGCACTCGGATCTGTCCGCCCATCCGATTTGAGCGTTCAGGCGCTGAGGCACTGCGCGACCAAGACTACGTGAATGCTTGCTATGAACAAGTGCATACTCAAATGCAAACGGCTTTGGACGAGCTAGTGGCAGGGCGCTAAGGATGCTTGCTTGTGCAGGGTGATCGCTACTCCTATGAAAGTTTCGGTGTAATAATTTCGTAGAGAATGGATATACAGAAACTTTCCGTATAATAAGTTATTGGGCTGCTTGAGCTTTTGGCTATGACAATCCTCTAGTTTCAGTAGCTCAGTAACCACAATCAAGCTACACGTAGTAATCTTCCCTCAATGATTATGGAACAGGTCAATATAGCTCGCATTTTAGAGACTCAATAGCGAGTTTGTGTGTTGGATACATTTCAAGCCTATGATAATTTTCCTTGAGGTATTGTGACGGCACAGGTCAATGAGCCGATTAGCCCCATTCCTGAGCTGGTGCGACTGGGCAGAAGCATCAATCAAATGGTGAATGCTCTAGAGGATGCCGAACAGCGCCGCAGTGAGATGGTGACCGATTTGTCGCATGAGCTGCGCACGCCGCTGACGGTGATTCGCGGCTATTTGGAAGAAATTGACAGCGATCGCCTGCAAGAAACGCCCGAGCTTCGTGGCCTTTTGATCAAAGAAACGCGGCGGCTAGAACGCCTAGTGAATAACCTACAGGATCTCTCTAAAGCCGAATCGGGGAACCTGCACCTGAGGCTGAAGCCCTTGTCACTAAAACCGCTGCTGGCCTCTGTGGTAGAGCGCTTTGATGGCTAGCTGCTAGAAGAAGGGCCGACGCTGCGACTGGCGTGTCCGGCTAGCCTGCCCAGGGCTTGAGGCTGATAGCGATCGCATCACAGCGCTGGGACGGGTGTGGGGCTCACAATTGCCCGCCAGCTAGTGGAATTGCAGAGCGGCCAAATTTCGGTAGAGAGCCAACTAGGCCAGGGCACTACCTTCAGTTTTTGGCTGCCGGTAGCCCCTGGAAACGTCCGATCGGGTTGACTCGATGAAGTTTGACATATTGCGCTCACATCGTAGTCACATCCGGCGCATAAACTAAGCCATACAACGTTAAACAGCACGCGGTATTACTCCCCATGGTCTCGGACGCTATTCTCAGCCTGCTAGCCGTCAGCGGACTAGTTGCGATAGCGGTTGGCCTGGCATTCTATCTGTTTCCAGGCTGTTTCCAGGTTCGCTTCAGCGTACTCGCAAAATGTCGCGCAAACGATCTTCCCGTCGCTGTCGCTTTTGGCGAGATTAAGCTATCTCTCCTTTGCAAAAGATAAAGGAGCTACAACTGTTGAGGTGTCAGCACTGTCGGAGAGGCATCCTTGCGGCGCACGGGCTGACGGACGGACTGCGGATGAGGCTCACCAATTAAGATAACCGACCCCGTAAGCCGCTGTACCAAAGGCGTTGTGTTTGCGCCAAGGGTAAGACCCTTGCCAGTGCGGCGACGCTGCGATCGCAAAATTACCAGATCATAACTACGAGAGGCTTTGACAATTGCAGAAACCACATTCTCTTTAGCCAACAGCTCAATATCAATTGAAGCGCTAGCAGGCGGCAGCCGATCCAACAGAATTTCTAGCTGCTTTCTCACTCGCGTTTCATAAATCTTTGAGACACGCGGACTGTGTACATGCAGCAGCGTAATTTTAGCATTGCTAGCAGTCGCCAGCACCTGAGCAAACCGCAGCACTCGCAGCGTCATCACCGACGGCGTTTCAATCGGTATCAGAATCGTTTTTAAGCTAGCCGGATCTTCGAGCAGCCGGGTGACGACAACGGGGCAGTGGGCCATCCGCATCACATCATCTTGAATACTGTTAAACAATTGCCTATTGAGCTTACTGCGCTGAGCTAAACCCAGCACGATCAGGTTGGCGTTTTTCTCTCGGCTCGTGTGAGCAATTGTCTGGGCAACGTCGTAGCTGATCCTAATTTCGGGCTCAATAATTGCCTCAAATTCAAACTCCTCACTGATGGCCTTAACGTTTTCTAAGAGCTGGCGGCTGCGGGCAAGCGCTTTTGTGAGCTGGGGCGAGTCCATTTGGGGCTGAGCTAGGGCGATCGCCAGCGGAATCACTCGCCCGCTAGCGTACTGGGCAACAGCGGCGGCTAACTCTACGAGCGATCGCTCATTATCGGGGTTATACACAGGCACCACCACCGAGAAAGACTCCGGAATCTCACTAGGCGGCGGCAACCACTCTAGCTCGTCGGTTTCATCAAAGTCTTTTTGCAGCGCCAAACGCTGCGCTGCACTAGTCGTCACTAGCGGCCCTAAAACCGCCGTCACCAGCATCAGCAAAATAACGCTGTTAAAGACCTCTGTATTAATAATTTCCGCCTCATAGGCCACGAGCGCAGCCGCTAAAGTGGCCGCTACCTGCGGGATGGACAGCGACCACATCGTCCAAGCCTGCGTCCAGCTATAGCTGTAAAGCTGACGAGCGGCAAGCGACGCAATTAGCTTAGTCACCAGCAAGGTGCCGACGATCAGCAACGGCAAATGAATCGCGGCGATGATATCGCGAAAAGCATTGAGGTCGAGCAGCAAACCCATGTTGACAAAGAACATCGGAATGAACAGAACGCTGCCCATAAACTCCGTTTTTTCTTTAACGGGGCCATCGCCTACCACGCTGTTAATAGCAAGTCCGGCTAGGAACGCCCCGATAATGTTTTCCACGCCGATAAGCTGCGCTACAACCGCACTGAGGAAGACAGAGAGCAGCACAAACAGCACCCGGTTGCCTTCGTCTCGGCCCATTTTGCGAAAGAAGAGCTTACCGAGCTGTTTGAGGCCAATGAGAACCGCTACCGCATACAGTCCCAAAGAGCCCAGAAGCGTAGCGAGCTTGATCACAGAAAAATCACCTTGATTGACTCCTAAGCAAATTGCCAGGACAAGCAGGGAGCCAATATCTGTAAAGATGGTGGCCCCAACGGTGATGGTGACGGCCTCATCGTCCACGACGCCTAGCCGCTGCACAATAGGGTAGGCCAACAGCGTATGTGAGGCTAGCAGCGAGCCAATTAAAAACGCCGCTAGCCAGCCAAAACCGAAGAACAAACCGACTGCAATTCCGCCTAATAGCGGAAAAGCAAACGTCATCAGGCCAAAGCCCATTGAGCGATTCCGCGTTTTTTGAAATAGGATCATGTCAATCTCAAGCCCAGCGACGAACATCAGATAGATTTTTCCGATTTCTGAGAGCAGCTTCATCGTGTCAGACTCGGCATTTAGCCAGCCCAGCCCGCTACCACCAAACACAACGCCAGCGGCTATCAAACCCACTAGCCCTGGCAGTTTAAAGCGTTCGAAAACGGGGGGGATCACCAGCACAATGGCCAGCAGCAGCACAAAAGTGGCAACGGGCGATCGCAGCGCTTCAGAAGCAGGCTCTACTAAAAATAAAAACATGGCCACTTAATACATAGAAGAGGATTGGAGCAGTCGCTATCTAGAGAGATGGCCAGGAACAGATATTCCTGGCCATTTGGCGTCTTTGAACGACCTAACTCAATAAAAACAAGAAAAGGTCAAGTTTGATAACTGCTATATTCTGATCTTTTCTCAGCTTTTCTACTCCCTCTGAAGAGGGAAATAAAGTCAATAAAAAAAGCCAGGAAAGCGTTTCCCGGCTTTTTGCTTAAATCACGGCTTGCTTAAACGTAGGTAACTTAGCCTGGTTGCTCAGGACTGCTAGCCGCCGCAGGCAGCGCCTGTAAGCGCACCGAGATGTTTTGAGCCTGACCGTTACGGTCTATGTTGAGGCTAAGGCTATCGTTAACGCTACTTGCCATTTGAATACCTAAGTAGGCATGTTCAATTTTATCGCCTTTAGCCAACCGGTCGGAGATGCGCTTCACCGTATTCACCGGAATGGCAAATCCGAGCCCTTGCGCACCCTGAATAATAGCGGTGTTCATGCCAATTACCTGGCCCTGGTCGTTGAGCAGTGGCCCGCCTGAGTTGCCAGGATTGATGGCGGCATCGGTTTGGAGGAAGTCGATGCGCTTGGCAGGCACGCCTATTAGTGAGCTAGAGCGACTGGTGGCGCTGATGATGCCAGCGGTCACGGTATTGTCTAAGCCTAGGGGGGTTGCCAATGGCGATCGCTTCAGAACCCGGCAGCACCTGATCAGAATCACCCAGCGCTACGGTCGGCAAATCTTTAGCATCTATGCTGACAACAGCCACATCTGTGATCGAATCGCTGCCAAGCACTTTACCCGTAAAGGTACGGCCATCTTTAAGGGCAACTTGCACCGTATCTGAGCCATCTACGACGTGGGCGTTGGTAATAATGCGACCGTTACTGCTGGTGATAAAGCCCGAGCCCTCACCTCGCTCAATTTGCTGCTGAGGCGGCTGAGACTGCTGAGGCAGCTGATTACCAAAAAACTGCTGAAAGAAAGGATCGTTGAAAAGGCCAGGAGAAGGCTGAGCAGTTACCGTTCGCGTAGAGTCGATTCTGACGACTGCTGGGCCAACCTGCTGCACTATATTGCTGATCAGGTTAGGGCCGAGCTTGAACAGTTTATTTACTCTTAAAGGAGTCATTTTTCGATGAAATTGAAATTACTCGCACTGCCCTTAGCAATTGCATCTGCTTTGGCTTTAGGTGCATGTTCTAACCCCTCTAGCTCCAGTATGAAGAAGCCTTCCTCGTCTTCTCCTAGCGTTACCTCTCCTTCAAATTCATCGACCGGTTCAATGTCGCCGTCAGACTCTTCTAGCTCCATGTCCCCTTCAGTGTCTATGAGTGGAAGCTCTGGAACCAGCGGCTCAAAGTAATTTGTCCTGATATCAGCAATTTGCTTTAGCTAGCCTGTAGCATCGGGCGCTGACGATGAGGATTTCTTACCCGTCAGCGCCCGGCTATTTATTGAGTATTAGCGACGCCACAACCGCTATTTAAGCGCTTCTCATGGAAGATTAACGGACGAGCCTTTTAGCCAAAAGACTGCCTGCTTCTAAGCACAGTACGCCTAGCACTGCCGTGCAAATCCAGTACAGCAGCGCGATCGCCCAGTCATGCCCGGCTAAAAGCGTTTTAGTATCTAGTTCGTAGGTTGAAAAAGTGGTGTAGGAGCCGAAGAAGCCAACGGTAATGGCGAGCTGTACCTCAGGCGGTATTGCTGTTCGGCCTAGCACCCAGGTAGCAAAAAAACCCAGGCCAAAAGCACCGGTTAAGTTGATTGTAAATGTGCCGAATGGAAAGGCTGTTCCTAGCCACTGATTGAGGCTAAGGGTGATGTAGTAGCGGAGTAGGGAGCCTGCGATCGCCCCCAGCCCAATCCCTATTGGCCATCTGATCTCGCCTAGTCTCACAGCAGCCACCGAGCGATGCCAACGCCGAGTTCCAGGCAAAGCCCGCCGCCCACCGCGCTGCCTGCCCAGTAGGAGAACGCCATGATTCGACTGCGCGATCGCGCCAAATTAGCCGTATCCAGCGCGTAAGTTGAAAACGTAGTGTACGACCCCAAAAACCCCGTCATAATCAAAAGTTGCAGGTAGGGTGCAACAATTTGACTGAGCGCAAGCGTTGCAAAAAATCCCATCAGCAGCGCCCCAGACAGGTTGATGACAAAAGTGCCGTAGGGAAATCGGGTGCCGAATCGTCGCGCTAACAGAACGGTCAGATAATAGCGGCTCAGCGAGCCCAAGATAGCGCCTACGCTTATGGCTATGGGTACCATCGGCGTTTTGCTTAAATGCAGTGTTTTCTATTGTATTCTCTCAAGCAGTCTAGAGCATTTTGACGGGGCGCAACTAGCTGGTAAATCCTTTCTCTGCTAGCCGCTCTACTTCTACGCGAATAATGTCGCTGCGGGTAATAATGCCAATAAGCTGTTGCTCTTTGGCGATGGGCAAGCGGTTAATCTGATGCTGATCGAGCAGGGAGAGCACTTTAAACAAAGAAATATCGGGGTCTGCTGTTATCGGCGACGCATCGATAAATTCTCCGATTTCACTGTCGCCCGACAGCTCTTTTGTAGACTGAAATCGATAGGCCAGATCGCTAAATCAGCTGTTCATGCGCTCAAAAATGGCTGAAGAAGCCGGTGAATATCGAGTCAGGTAGTTGAAGCTCCAAAACTTGATGAATGAATCCATCATCACCGGCACAGTAGCAATGAAAATTTTGATGGCGTTGGGGTGCTCAGGTAGCCCAAAGTGATAGCTAATGCCCGTTGAGATAGCGTCCCAGCCCTCAGCAGAGTGAAACCCCCGGCTAGACGAGCGGCCAGCCATCTGTCCAGATACCCAACCAGACGACTGTCCAGACGATCGGAGCGAGCCGCTAGGGGTTTCTAGCGTATACAGGTCTCGATACCGGCTGATGACAGACTCAATGAAGCTGAGCCTTTGAATGACATCGTTAGCGCTTTCCTGAGTGCTTTCATAGGTAGTGACAGAAGCGTTAGAGACAGTAGCCGCCGCTTTGGCTGCGCTTTCAGCGGAGAGGCTATCGTCGAGTATTGGCGGCGAAATATCGGCGCTTTTGATGTCAGCACCGTCCGAGAAGGGCCGACTAGAGAGGGGCCGACCCAGTAAAAAACTGTTGATTTTGAACTGGGTGAGGTTATTGCGGATAGTGAGCAGCTTGCGATCGCACAGACTTCTCACGTAGTCGTATACCGTTTTACCGATTTGAGCGTCGTCGGTAATCGGCTAACCCTGACAGTACTGATTTTCGAGGGCTCTAATTTCGCGAGCGGCTTCGTAGGCGCTGTTTAAAACCTGAGCATGTCGGCGGCTCAGCTACTGGCTAATTCCTCTTTTGTCTCCCGACCTATCTCCCAACCAGATGCTTATCCCCAGACCGATGGGGAGCAATGCAGAATTGTGGGATGAGGTCAGGAGAGGCCAGCGGTCAGGACTGAGTCAGCAAAGTCAGGCCAGTGCCCAGCGGCCCATTGGCATCGACCATGGAGAATTATTTCAGCTTGCTGAGGCAACCAAAACTTG
>JBGTGK010000030.1:0-19306 GCA_041746795.1 Phormidesmis sp. | reverse complement strand
CCATTGCGGCTGAACATAGCCGCTGTATCTTGCTCGTCTCCCCCTAAGTTTTGCACTTCTCTAGTTTGCACATTACCCAGGCGGCTTCCAGCCACATCGCCGCGAACAAAGTAATACTCACCGTCTGGGCTGAGGCGAGTAAAAAAGTCCGTGCGATCCGCGCTTGGTGGGGTTATGCGCTCAGCCCCTACGCCGATCTGAAGATTAGTCGTTTCGAGCTGATTCCATCCATAAATAGGGTTGCCTGTGAGAACATTTAGAAATCCGCTGTTTGTAAATGTCATGTCACCTAATGACGCATACGCATCGTTGCTGCCTCCGAATGCTGATACTGAGACGCTGTAGACGTTATCGTAATGGCCATTGTCACCGGTCTGCCAGGCGCTCACAAAGTCCTGGGAGGGTTCTGGCGTCGATAGTGAAGAAGAAACATGAACAAGCGTTGCCAAAAATTTGCCATCGGCGCTGAGCGTAAGATTGCTAAGCTTAATGTCAGTGTTGAGACCTTGCTTATAGTCATCAAGATTTAAAGACCGTAAAGTGCCTCCTGTAGCTGCATTATGAACAGAAATTTGAGCGTTCTCCCGGCTTATGTTAGCTTGAGTCACAATCTGACTATCGTTCAGGTTGAAAGCAAGCTGAACAGAAGGCTCTACTATGATATCTGTATGGGGAGGCTGGCCTTCAGCGCTGCCCAATGATTTTTGCCAAAGGCGATCGCCCGTTTCCACAGACCACACCGATAGCTCAATCGTATTGGCCGATGATTTTTGATCGACGGCGGCTACCTTCGTTCCATCTTGACTCATCGCTACCGCATTGAAGCGAGTGTTGTCGGCTGAAATCTCTTTGAGCAATGCGCCCGTTTGAGTATTCCATATTTGCAGCTTGTTGCCGCCTATCGGAATCGTTGCTATCTGCTGCCCGCTTCCGCTCATGCTCATTTGCTCAATCGCCGTTGGAATCGTTACAACAGATTCAGTTTGCCAGCGGCGTTCTGTTTTTGCCGCTAAAGGTTCAGCTCTCCCCTCTTTTACTAGAGCCTGATAAACATAAGCAGCCACATCTGCACGGCTAGCATTGCCAAAGGTAGAAAGCCGCTTAGGATAGGGATAGTTAACCACCAGATTAGCCTCGGTTGCGGCTGCGATACTGGGGCGAGCATAGGGTGCAATCAGATCGGCGTCTTCGTAGGTAGATAGGGCAGTTAAGCTACTTGCTGTGTACTTCAAGCCATTGGCTAGCGAGACGAGGGCATGTACTCTGGTGATGTTGGCATCGGGTTCAAAGTTTTTGTCCGGATAGCCTGCTAAAAAACCTGCTGCGCGAGCTGCGTAGATGTCATCAGCCGCCCAGTAGTTTTCGGGAACATCTACAAAGGGTTGAGCGGTTGTTGGCTGCGACTGTAGAAAAGCTTGATGTAGGATAGCCGCGAACTGAGCGCGGGTAACCGGCTCGTTGGGCCGAAAAGTACCGTCGGGAAAGCCGCTGATAACATTGGACTTGGCGAGTCCTTCAATATAATCGTGCGCCCAGTAGTTGGTAGAAACATCTGAAAAAGTAGCCGTTTGAGCTTGAGCCGTTTGAGCTTGGGCAAGCGAACCTGCAAAGCTATCTTTAGTAGAACTATTGCCTAGGATAGCAGGCGCAACTATAGGAGCGCTAAACCCAGCTATGAGACCCAAAGCCAAGCCGAAGCCGAGCCGTGAAGTAAGAGACATTTGAAGCGTTGCCTTGTTTAATGCAAATTAAACGTTAATTTTGAGACTTAGAAAATATCTGAATTTTGTTTTGACTGTCGGAGATAGCTAAACGATTTCCATCACCGCTAAATTTAACCATTTTATAGGCGAAAGGTTGATCTAATAGCTTTTGGAACGCCCCTGTTTGAACGTCGCCTAAGCAGGTTCCGGTCTCGGGGTAGCTAGAATAGTAGCCCGCACCATCTGGGCTAAGCACAGCGCCGTCTGGCATAATACAGCTCTCACTTGGTAGTACCGTACTCGAAACCTGTTCTGCGGTCTGAGGATTCCAGGTTTCGAGACGAGTTTGAGGGTTACCCGCAACCCAGTCCGACACGCTGCTAGCCGTAATTAAGTTCAACTGGTTGCTATTGGTAAAGGCTACGCTAACAATAGCAGACCCGTCTTTAGCGGTCGGCAGCGTTGCCAGATAGTCGAAGCGATTGTCCGAGTTTCGTTGCCATAGCGTCACGCGCGATACGACGCCCAAATCCGAGGCATTAACATTGCTGTGGTCAGTGCTGAGGCTGGCTAAAAGGCTGCCGTCAGGACTTATCATGTATCCTGCTGGGTTCTTGTCGTCTACGCCCATTAGGTCTATAGATTGGGTGACTTTGCCCGTATTAATGTTGTTGAAGTTAAGACGGTTATATATCGGGTTGCCAGACGGTTCAGACAATGGCCTCGTGCCGAACGCAGATTGAGTGATTACCTCTTTACCATCAGGGCTAAAAACAACGTCAAAGGCAGAAGGCTGTGTTATGTAACCTTTTTTAGGCGTCGGGACTTGGGGCAAGCTCAGAGGTTTGTCGAGCAGTATCCGCCCGTCTTTAACAGCTTGTACAACTAGCTGCTCGTCTGTTGCCGATGTGCCCTTAATAGCGGCTACTTGGGTGCCATCTTTGCTAATGGCCACCGTGGTAAAGATACCGTTTGGCTCGTTGGCTTTAGCCGTCATCAGCAGAGCGCCCGTTCGAGTATTCCATACCTTCAGTCTTTTGTTGTCGGTGGTGAGGGCCGCTAGCCGCTGGCCGTCCTCACTCAAGCTCATTTGATACGCTGCGTCGGCGATCGTCTGGGTGGGTGTTGTTTGCCAATTTGCTGCTGCTTTCATCGTCAAGCCGTGGCTTGTAGGATTTCTGCCGTCTCTATAGGAAGTAGCTGATACTACAACAGGGGCGCTAAGCGCTGCTACAAGGCTTAAAGCTAAACTAAAGCCGAGTCGTGAGTTGAGAAACATTGATGAACTCCTGCTTGTGTCATAGAGAGAAGAACTAACGATATGGATACTGTATGAGTGTCCGTACCAGCTATCAGACGGAAATAGACACATTCTGCAAGTGGTACGAAATTCAATTTTTTCTTTGAGCCGAGCTGAAAGTGTCAATGTATAATTTGGCAAGAGACTTTGATGGCATTTTAAACCGCTACCGAATTTGTCACGGCAGACTTGCGGGCTTTGTTTATACAACAGTTTTAACCGGAGATGGCGATCTGTACTGCGAGCAGTCGTGGAAAGGCAGTCACAGGCGCAAGCGTAATGCCGTCACTCACACGGCTTAATCCTTCAGCAGCTATGTAACTTTTCTTTTAAACACGACTACAGATATCTCAGGTACCGTAATCTCTAAGGCATATGGCCAAGGCGAGTTGTTCCACTGCCGAACTTCTATATGGGGGTTAGTGTGTCCAAAGCCGCCATACTTCTTATCATCCGTATTCATCAGCTCCTCATAGGCACCCGGCTCCCTCACGCCCAGCCAAAAAGACTGATACACATGGGGCTTAAAGTTACACACCACGATTAGCTGGTCATTTGAGTGTTTATCTTTGCGGATAAAAGAGATCAGTCCTCGCGGCGCATCGCTGTAGTCAATCCACTCAAACCCGTGGTGGGTAAAGTCATTGGTATACAGGGCGGGTTCTGCCCGGTAGAGCGTGTGCCAGTCTTTTACAAGCTGCTGAAGCTGTTGGTGCGGCTTGCAGTTAAGCAAGTCCCAGTCCAAGGTGCTGTTAACGTCCCACTCTTGGGTTTGGCCAAAGTCCATGCCCATAAAGAGCGTTTTTTTACCGGGATGAGTGAACATATAGCCCATTAACGCCCGCAGGTTAGCCATTTTATGGCCGTCGTCACCCGGCACTTTCTCCCAGAGATGGCCTTTGCCATGCGCCACTTCGTCGTGAGATAGGGCCAGAACAAAATTCTCGTTGAAGGCGTAGGAAAGGCTTAAGGCAAAGTTGTCATGAACATTGGAGCGATCTTGTGACTGAACTTTTAAATAGCTGAGCGTGTCGTTCATCCAGCCCATATTCCACTTAAAGTTAAAGCCAAGGCCGCCAACGTCAGTGGGATGAGAGACTTTTTCCCAGCTAGTAGATTCTTCAGCGATAGAAAGCGTGCCTGGATAGTATTGAAAAATGGCGTCGTTGAGCTGGCGAAAAAAGGCGATCGCTTCCAGGTTTTCTTTGCCGCCGTGAATGTTCGGAATCCATTCTTCTCGGTCGTAGTCAAGATAGAGCATAGAAGACACGGCATCGGCCCGAATCCCATCAATGTGGTATTTGTCTAGCCAAAAGAGAGCGCTGCCAATCAAAAAGTTGCAAACCTCAGGGCGCTCGTAGTTGAACACAAGTGTTCCCCATCCCTTATGTTCTCCTTTGCGCGGGTCGGCGTATTCGTACAGGTGAGTGCTGCCAAATCCAGCCAGGCCATGAACATCTTTGGGAAAATGGCCAGGAACCCAGTCCATAATGACGCCAATGCCTGCTTGGTGGCACCGATCAACAAAGTACATAAAGTCTGTCGGGGTGCCGTGGCGAGAGGTCGGGGCGTAGTAACCCACGACTTGATAACCCCAAGAACCATCGTAGGGATATTCAGTAATCGGCATTAGCTCAATGTGGGTGTAGCCAATGTCTTGAACGTAGGGAATGAGCCGGTCGGCAAGTTCTCGGTAGGTGAGAAAACGGGCTGCTGGGTTGTTGGAAACGGGGACGGCATTTCCAGTGGCTGGGGTGTTTTCAAACCGCTCGTGCAGCCAGGAGCCGGGGTGAACTTCGTAGACGGAAATAGGGGTGTCGTGGGGGTCTGTGGTGCAGCGCTTTTGTATCCAGGCGTCGTCTTGCCAGCTGTAGGCGAGGTCGGTGACAATGGAGGCGGTGTCAGGCCGAAGCTCTTGCTGGTAGCCGTAGGGGTCGGTTTTTAAGGTATGTCTTCGGCGAGCGTTGCGAATGGCGTATTTGTACTTTTCGCCGGGCTGAAGCTCAGGGACAAAAAATTCCCAAATGCCGATGGGGTTGCGCTGCATGGCGCACTGGCGAGTATCCCAGTTGTTGAAGTCGCCGACAACGCTGACTCTGCGGGCATTGGGTGCCCATACGGCGAAGTGAACGCCCTGCTGGCCTTCTATTTCAGTAATATGAGCGCCTAGTTTGTTGTAAATGCGATGGTGGATGCCTTCGCCGAACAAATGACAGTCGTCTTCGGAGAACCACTTTGTTTCGCGAGTTGTTGTAAGTGTCATAGCGAATAGCGTTTGTAGAAGGGTGTTCTATAAGAGAGTATTTTTATTTAGTAATTTATCTGATTGTAGGTGTCATTGTATACCCTTCCTTATAAATGGTACGAAAGTAGCGATCGCACCTAACCCTGCAAGTCCCCTATGCTCGCTTTTCTTATAAAATATGAATCACTTAAGATGAGATCGTATGTATTAAATAAAAAAAGGAAAATGAAGCCTAAAAACCTCCCTATGTCCTTTGCTGACTATGAAGTCCTAGCGTATCCCTTCGGCTGGAAAGCTGAGTATTGGGATGGGCAAGCCCGCCTTACTCCCCGAGAAATGGGTGTCACTACCCGTCTTAATCTCCCTCTTTCTCCAATCCAGAAAACTACCCTACGGCATCACACTTTAGTCCCAGTAGATTCCACCTACGCTGAGCAAATGATTGCCGGATACTTTGAAGTCTTTGCTGATTCTGTTGAGTTCTGTAACTGGCCTGTAGAAAACATTCAAGAAAGTGCAGAGAGTGACATCCGTCGCTATTTTGAAGGCAAAAGAGGAAATCCCTTGCCCGCTTCCGTGATTGCGCTAGAACCGAACACTCAAAAGTTAGCGGGTTTGGCTCTATTCGCGCTCAAAGCTGAGCAAAGGCCCCGTTTGGAATTGCTTTATGTGCGATCGCCCTTTCAAAGGCAAGGCAATTCAGTCAGAACGCTAGCCGATTCAGCTCAAGCATTAGCCGATTCAGCTCAAGCATTAGTCGATTCAGCTCAAGCGTTAGTCGATTCAGCTTGAGCGTTAGTCGATTGAGTTTGAAGGTTAAAGCTTTTAGAGGAAGCACTGGTCGATTTGGTTGGAGTGCCTAAGCTTTCATTTGGGTCATTAGTCGATTTTTGAGGAGCGCAAGGCTTTAGGGAGGTGCTGTGGCCTTACGCGCTTCTAGATGGGCTTTACCTCACGAACCGAACCCGCAGAAGTCTTAATCCTTCAGCAATGCTTCTCCTCGTCGATACAGCTCTTGGGCATAGTCAGTCCACATGCCCTGTCCCCAGTAGCGGAAGCAGCTTGTTTCTACTAATAATAGATAGAGCAAAGCCTCCTGATAATCTGAGCGCTGCGTGACGCTTGGATCGGCCTGAACCTGCGCGTCGTACTTTTGATGGAACTGAGCGCTGAGCTGGTTCATTGGCTCTAGCACATTCTCGTAGCTCTTTACCCAACTCAAATCGTCCGTCCAAGAAGCGCCGTCCATGTGGAACTGATAGTCGGTTCGGGTGAGTTCCTCAATCGCTGCACTCACAGCCGCTGGTGTAGCATTCTCTGGATCAACCCTCTGCCAAATTTTATGCTGGCTAACCGCCTGACAGGTCGGATAATCGTCAGGATCCACCCCAGCCGCTTCAATCAGCTCAATATACTCAGTGCCGTTTAGCCCGACAACGCCTTCTCTGCCGCCTTGTTCGCTGGCCCGGCCATTATCTTTAATGCCCGCCCAAAACGGCACGAAGTCACGACCGTACTCATTCATCATCACGCCCCCATTTTCACCATCCGCGATTTGGGAAACGCAGCAGGGCACCGACACATCGCCGATTTGCTGCCGTCCTCGGCTTTTAGCCTCATGGTAGGGCTGCATTTGGGCGACGAGCTTGGTGTCCGAGCCCTGGGTCTTTATTAAGGCCGTAATGCTGATGGTTTCCCCATGAGAGTTGCGGGCAACCAGGCGGTTAGGAATGTATTTGTCGTCCTGATGCAGGCCGCTACCGTCCAAGCGTTCTACAGAGTGCTCTTGGACTAGCAGCCAGCGATAGCCGCATTCTTTAAGCGCTTTGATGTACTCAAACAAAGTGTCGGGATTGTTAGGCAGGTGCATCTCGGGCGGTGAGAAGCCTTTAACTCTGGCTAACGCTTCATTGCCAAAGAGGGCGGCGAAGTGATGCTGCCAAGCTTGAATATGCAGCTTAATGTCGGGAATGGGGGTGGAAGGTACGACCGCATGGCTCCACATGGTGCCCAGCCATTCTACGTAGGGCTGGTATTGGGGCTCGCAAAGACGCTTGAGATCGCCCAGAATATCGTCGCGGTTCATTTGGGTGAAGGCCCAAAATAGGTTGCCGGAGTAGTCGAGCATGATGCGCGGGTTCTCGCCTTTGGCGACGAGTTCAGGTATCCACTCGCCCATGCGCCTGTAGCACCAGGCAAATACTGAGGCGTTGTGGTTGTCACCGTCGTTGGGATTTTCAAACATGTGCTGGAGGTTGCTAATAGGTGCGCCCCCTGGCCCAGCCGGGATAGTGGGCTGGTGCATATGCAGGGCACAGGCAAATCCGGCGGTGATGTTCTCGATGCGGAGGTTGGTGCGGGGCAGGAAGATGGGATTATTGTGATTGGCGATCGCGCTAATAGCAGCTTCGCGTCCGCAGATGTTAGGCAGGCCGAGTGGAGAAGTCGGGGGATTGGAGGATTGAGGCGAAGGAGCGGTTGAAATCATCATGCGGTTCCTGAAGGATTCATCAATAAAACGCGTAGGGCGGGCATCGCCCACAATTTCCAAATACCCCACCACATCTCTATACTTCTATATATATCCAAAGAAAGGAAATCTGTAATAAGTAAGTTAAAGCATCCAGCCCAGTCCTTCAAAGTTTATCGGATGGCTTTAGCTAAAGCTCTGCTGTGAAGTGCCCGCCTATTTCTGATTGAATAAGGCTATAAATATAAACTCTTGTGAAAAGATAATTAGGGAATGTCGCCATGTATATCGTGCAAATTGCCTCGGAATGCGCCCCTGCAATCAAAGCGGGCGGACTAGGTGACGTGGTGTATGGCCTTAGCCGCGAGCTAACCACAAGGGGGCACGCTGTAGAGCTGGTTCTGCCTAAGTACGACTGCATGAAGTACGGTGATATTTATGACCTGCATGTGGCCTACCAGGACTTGCAGGTACCCTGGTTTGGCGGGGCGATTCGATGCACGGTCGAGTGCGGATGGGTGCATGGCCTGCTGTGCTTTTTTATTGATCCGCATTCGGACGACAACTACTTTAACCGGGGCCAGGTTTACGGCGAATGGGATGATCAAATGCGCTTTGCCTTTTTTAGCAAGGCAGCGCTTGAATTTTTGCTAAAAAGCAACAAACGCCCCGACGTGCTTCACTGCCATGACTGGCAAACCGGGCTGGTGCCGGTGATGCTGTTTGAAATGTACAAGTATTACGGCATGGAGAACCTGCGGGTTTGCTACTCTATCCATAACTTCAAGCATCAGGGCACTTGGGGAACAGAGGTACTCACAGCGACCGGATTAAACCGAGCAGAGTACTATTTCACGCCCGATCGCCTGCTAGATCACAGTAGCCCCTTTGCCATTAACTTTATGAAAGGAGGGATTGTATATGCCAACTATGTCAATACAGTGTCTCCTCACCATGCCTGGGAAGCCCGCTTTACGGATGTGGGCTGCGGATTACAGCCTACACTCGACGCTCATCAGTCGAAGTTTTCAGGAATTTTGAACGGAGTTGATTACAGCATTTGGAGCCCAGACGTCGATAGCTACATTCCTATGAATTTTTCAATGGATGACTTTGAGAACAAAGCTATTAACAAAAAGGTATTAAGAGAAAGACTGTTGCTAAGAGAGAGCGACAAGCCGCTGGTGGTGTTTATTGGTCGGTTAGATCAACAGAAGGGAATGCATCAGGTTCATCACGCGCTTTACTATAGCCTTGAGCGCGAGGTGCAGTTCGTCACGCTGGGTTCGGCGTCTGAATCTAGCATTGGTGACTGGTTCTGGCATGAGAAGAGTTTCTTAAACAGTAATCCTGACTCTCATTTAGAAATTGGTTTCGATGAAACACTGGCTCATCTGATTTATGCGGCGGCAGATATTATAGTTGTGCCCAGCAACTACGAACCGTGCGGACTCACTCAAATTATTAGCCTGAAGTATGGCACAGTACCAGTTGTCAGGGGCGTTGGCGGCCTGGTGAATACTATCTTTGACTGGGACTACGACAGTGCTCACGCTCCAGAGGAGCGCAATGGGTTTGTGTTCTTTCAAAATGATCGAGTGGCGCTAGAGTCGGCGTTAGCCAGAGTACTAGATCTGTATAGCAACGAGCCGAAGCTGTTCGCTCAGCTAGCAAAGCAAGGGATGGCTTGCGACTACTCTTGGAAGCGTCCGGCAGATCAGTACGTAGAAGTGTACGAGCGGATTCGTCACAAGTAGTAAATCAGTGAATCTTCAGGGTCTATTGTTGTATGTAGGAATATGTGCGGCAGCTTTTGTTTGATAAGTTTATGAGCTTTGTTTGTAGCGCTATGTTCGTGGGGATGGGTTCCTTTAGAATATACATGTTGCCTGAGTGCTCAATTATGAAGTCCCGACTGCCCGATCCCTACCGCTCTAAAGTTGTGCCGCCTAGACGCGATCGCTACCAAAAAAGCAAAAAGTCGCGGGGGATGGGCGTGCTTAAGCTGCTGGCGATCGCCACGACAGGGGGCGCAGTTATGCTCGCCAGCCTAGCGGGACTGGCCTTTATTCGCTCGGGCAGCCAGTTCATGCAGGGAGTAAAAACGGCGTTTACGCTTCAGCCGCCCCAAGAGAAGGTGGATGTGCGCACGGTGGTAGTTGAGCAGGTACGCAATGTGAGCGAGCTGACCACGGCGGTATTTACAATGGAGGCGGTGGTGCCTGCCCAGAGCGATCGCAAGCTAGGCGACTACACCATTGGCAAAACAAATTTGCTCTATGTGGCTCATGGCGAAGTTAGAGCAGGCGTGGACTTAGAGGAGCTAACCGCTGCTGACGTGACCACCACTGACTCTGAAGCGGGCCGTCAGGTAACGCTAACGCTGCCGCCGCCTAAGATATTAGACACCAAATTAGACGTGTCCCACTCGGAAGTGTACGACTACAGCCGAGGCTTTCTTAACTTAGGGCCTGACAGAGCGCCAGAACTACAGGAAATGGCTCAGAAGGAAGCGCTGGCAAAAATTGAGCGGGCTGCTTTTGATCAAAATATTTTGGGTCAGGCGAATGATCGCGCTGTGCTAGTGGTAACTCAGCTGCTGAAAAGCGCTGGGTTTAACGAAGTCGTCATCAAGACATCACCAGCGGCTAAGCAAATGAATGATAAAAAAACTCCCTCGATTCAATGACCAAGGGAGCGTTGCATAAGACAGGTATGAGATGAGATCCGCACAGGCGTTTAATACTTCCGCTCTTTAGAGCGATTGATTTTAAGACTATTGGCCCGCCGCTGGGATCTCGGTATCAGCACCAGCCTCAGGCTCGGGGGGTACCATCACGCTGTCGATGACGTAAATAATGCCGTTGCTGGCTACCACGTCAGCGAGAATCACGTTGGCGTCGTTAACGGTCGTAACGGCGTCATTTTTTGTGACATCAAGGTCTTCGCCTTCAACGGTGGTGACGCTACCGGTTGCCAAATCAGCAGAAGGCACTGCACCAGGAAGGACGTGATAGGTCAAAATCTGCTTGAGCACAGCCTTATTCTCAGGCTGCATAAGCTGATTTACCAGGCCTTCGGGCAAGGCTTCAAAAGCTTCATCAGTAGGCGCAAAAATGGTGAAAGGGCCTTTGCCGCTGAGTTCTTCAGTCAGACCAGAAGCGGCTAAAGCAGCGGTCAAGATAGTAAAGGAGTCACTGTTGCCAGTGAGTTCAGTGATTGTGTAGTTCTCGGTGTCGATGCCTTCAGCAGCCTCAGTTTCTGTGGTGGGCTCTTCAGCAACGGGTTCTTCTGCTGATGTTTCAGTATCGGCAACCGGCTCTTCCTCAGTTGCCTCGTCTGCTTCAACCATAGGCGCTGCTTCTGGCATCTCGGTTTCAGCCACCGGATCGGTTAATAGCGCATCGGCTCCGGCTGCGGGCAAAGTTTCGGCTGCGGTGGGCTCAACGATGGCTCCTACAGGAATTTCGGTCGCTTCGTTAGCTTCCGTCATCGTTTTGTTAGCCTCAGGCTTAGCTGTGCTGGGAAGTGCAATAAAGGCACCTGCACTGCTGGCTACAATACCTATAAGGAATCGCTGGCTCAGCTTCTTAATCTGGCGGTGTCTGTTGATAGTTTGCATAGAACCTCTTCAGTGGTTTTGGTGAGCAGTCGCCCCTTTAGTTGGGCTAAGTGGCTAGTAGGGAGAGGAGGCTGTCCATCACGTTGCCAAATCACTGCGGCTATTTGCTTAATGCTGTACAGGGGTAACTCAAGTTCATTAGCCCCTACAAAGCATATCGAAGAATCTAAAAATGGAATGGTTCGCACATTAGGCAGATGCTTATTTGCAAGCAGGCCGTCAAGATATCGGAGTTGCTAGCGTTGGGTTAGGGTTGCTTCTGGTGTAAGAAAGGCTAACCCCTTGCAAAAAAAGAGCTGTAGCACCTGCTGTTTTTACGAAAAACCTAGCCAACTCTGGCCAACTCTGGCCAACTATTGTTAAAAAGGGAAGATTTTGGATGTTAGAGCTTTATCAGTTTGAGGCGTCTCACTACAGCGAAAAGATCAGGCTGGTGCTGGATTACAAGCAGTTGTCGTATAAACCCATTGAAGTTTCTCCAGGGTTAGGCCAGATAGATCTCTATAGGTTGTCGGGTCAGCGGCAGGTGCCGGTGCTGAAAGATGGTGATGAAATAGTGCCAGGTTCGAGTGCGATCGCCCGCTACCTAGACAGCAAATATCCTGAGCGCCCGTTGATTCCAGTGGATCGTCAGCAAAAGGGTTTGTGCCTGATGATGGAGGCCTGGGCGGATGAGTCGATTGGCCCCAACGCGCGGAAGGCGATGATTGGTGCGTTCAATCAGCATCCGAATTTTCGGACGGCGCTGCTGCCCATTTCTACGCCTGAGCTGGTGAAAAACGTGGTGAGCGCGGTGCCAGGTGACGTTTTGAACTTGCTGGGAATGGGCGTTGGCTTGGGCGCAGACGCGATCAAGTCAGCGATGGAAATTTTACGTCGAGACTTAGAAGCGACCTGTCTGATTTTGGAGACACAGCCTTACCTATGCAGTGATGAGCCGACGCTGGCTGACTTTGCCGTGGCGGGGCTTTCAATGTACTTAAAGTTTCCGTCGGAGGTCTATGTAGATCTGCCGTCGGGTATTTGCAACAAAGGCGTGCCCGGACTGGTGGACGACCCAGCGTTTAGCGCTTTTTGGCTATGGCGCGACCAGCTTTATAGCAATTTTCGTCAGATGCGAAAGGACGGGCCATCAGTGGGTGGGCCGGGGCCAGTGGCGATTGGGATTGAGTAGAGTGCGGTAGGGATGGCACAATCGGCTTACGTTTTATGGATGTAGGCATGAGTGCGATCGCAGGGCGGCTGTTCGATCTTTTAGGTAGCGATGGTGTGGAGCCTTGGGAGGCAGCTGCTCCCGCCTGGCAGCAGTCAATTATCAGTGCGATTTGCCTTGAGAGAGACGGTCAGCTCGCGGCTGAGCAGCTGCCTTCCTGCATTGCTTTACCAAGTACTGGGGCTGAGCTGGGAAAGGTGATGGCGATCGCCTCTACGCAGAAATGGCGAGTATTGCCGATGGGCCAGGGTAGCAAGCTGAGCTGGGGCGGGCTGGCCGAAGGCATCGATTTGGTAGTGAGTACGGCCCGAATGAACCGGGTAGTAGAACACGCGGTGGGCGACTTTACCGTGACGGTGGAGCCGGGCCTAAAGGTGGCTGAACTACAGCGGGTTTTAGCTGAGCAGCGACAGTTTTTGGCGATTGATCCAGCGTTTGAGAATCAATCGACCGTAGGTGGGGTGGTGGCGACGGCGGATACGGGGTCGCTGAGGCAGCGCTATGGCGGGCTGCGAGACATGCTGATTGGGGTGCAGTTTGCCCGCTACGACGGTGAGCTGGCGCGGGCAGGCGGGCGGGTGGTGAAAAACGTGGCGGGCTATGACCTGATGAAGCTGATGACCGGGAGCTATGGCAGCTTAGGGATTTTGAGTGAGCTGACGTTTCGGCTGTATCCGATGCAGGCCTGTTCGCGATCGCTGGTTTTGACGGGTGATTCGCGGGCGATTGAGGCGGCTACGGCGGAGGTGAGGCTGTCGGGGCTGACGCCGGTAGCTTTGGATGTGCTGTCGGGGGCGGGTATGGAGAGTCGAAGCCTGGTGGCTCGGTTTCAGGGGATTGAGGATGGGGTGGAGGAGCAGGCGGCATGGCTGCGGAAGATTGCGGTGACGCAGGGGATGCGCTGTGAGGAGATGGAGGGGGCGGAGGATGAGAATTTTTGGGCGCGATCGCACCAGGCCATCAGGTCTGATACGGTGCTGTGTAAGGTGGGACTCAGGCCGAGTGGGATTCCCTGGCTGATAGAGCTGGCCGATCAGGTGATGCCAGGGGCCGAGGTGAGGCTGTATGGCAGCAGTGGGCTGGGGTGGATACAGTTTGAGCAATCTGTTGAATTATCGGGTGAGTCGGTGGATTCTATTGTGAGCGGGTTGAAAGAGCTGCGATCGCACTGTCAGAAAAATGCAGGCTTTTTGACTCTGTTGCAGGCGTCTAAAGCAGTCAAACAAAAGATAGACGTGTGGGGCTACAGCGGTAATGCTTTGAGCGTTATGAGCGATATTAAGCAGATGTTCGATCCGCACAAAATGCTGAGCCCTGGGAGGTTTGTCGGTAAACTTTAAGAAACGCTACTCATCATCTTCCTATAAGTAAGATCTCCTTCTCCAGAGGGAGCAAAGACCTGCCTATAGTTGTAAAAAAAACGAGGTACGCGGGTAGAGACGTAAAACACCCCTGCTAGCCAGTAGGATCAGAACCGAATCAAAAATTAGGAGAAAATTTGCCTCATGAGTATGACTTTGAAAGTGCCTTCGATTAAGTGTGAAGGCTGCGGCGATACGATTACTAAAGAGATTAAGGTTCACGATGGCGACGCTAATGTGAAAGTAGACATTGCGAATAAAACCGTTGAAGTAGAGTCGGATAGTTTGTCTGAGTCTTCGGTAAGACAGGCGATTACAGCAACTGGGCACGAAGTGGCCGAGTAATGTCATCACGTCAGTGGCTGTGGCTTTGCCTACTGTCTTGCCTATGGGGCAGCGCTTTTATCTTTATGGAGCTGGCACTGCCCACGTTTTCGCCGCTGCTGATTGTGATGGGCCGGATGGGGGTAGCGGCTGTGGTACTCAACGGGGTGCTGTGGAGCCAGCCAAAGCGTTGGCAGATGCTGCAAACCATGCCCCTTTCTGTATGGCTTAAGTGTGGGGGGCTGAGCCTACTGAATAATCTTTTGCCCTTTGGCTTTGTGGTGTGGGGGCAGCAGCATATTAGCGCTAGCCTAGCGTCTATTTTAATTGCGGCTGCTCCTTTGTTTACGGTAGTGCTGGCTGTTTTTTGGGTGAGCGAGCGGCTGTCTGTGTCGCGGAGCCTGGGGGTAGTACTGGGATTTGCAGGAGTTGTAGTACTCATTGGCCCAGAGGTTTTGCGCGGGTTTGACCTAAAAGGGCTGGGGGAGCTGGCCATTTTAGCGGCAGCGCTGTCTTATGCAATAGCAGGATTTGTGGGCGGGCGGTTTCAGGCGATTCCGTCTCGCTGCTTTCGACGATGACGATCACCATGGGGGCGCTGATGATGGTGGGGTTGACTAGCGCGATCGCCCTAACGTCCGATCAGTCTTTGATGGGCGAATGGAACTGGCCTGCGGGAGTGGCGGTGGCTTGCTTAGGCCTATTTTCTACAGCGAGCGCCTACCTAATTTACTACCGGCTGCTGGCACAGGCTGGGGTTGTTAACACTTCTCTGGTTTCGTTTTTGGTGCCGTTGAGCACGCTAATACTGGGCGCGGCTTTTTTAGATGAGCGTTTAGACGCGGTTTCGCTGGCTGGAATGAGCCTAATTTTGGCTGGGCTAGCTGTCTTAGATGGTAGGGTGCTGAAAAGCCTTTCTGCGCGGTAGATTTAGAGATTAGGAAAGAGAGATATGACAACGCCCCCTAAAAATATTATGGTGAAGTGTCCGCAGTGTCAGCGGGTTTATATTGACTGGTTTACGCCTGCGGTAGGTGAGGCAAAGGAAGGGCCAAGCACGGTGTGTTCTAAGTGCGGGCATCGCTCGCAGATTAGCGAACTGAGCGAGACTAAGGGCGTCTTTCAAAAAGAATAGCCTCTAAAAAAATGGCCAGTGTGCCAACACGATAGCCATTTTTAACCTTATCTTTTGGGAGTCTGAGACGGTGCTAAACGCCTGAATTGGCCTGAATATTATTGAGCGGTTCCGAGCGCTGGCGTGGGTATAGGTATGGCTCCATTGCCAGTGCCACCGTTTGGCTCTACTGGTAGCGGCGTAGAGGGCGGTAGCGGCGTTGAGGGTGCTGGCGCTGCTGGCGTAGGTGATGCAGCAGGGGGCTCGCCTAAGAAGTACTGGCTCTGTTCGCGCAAGGATTCGGCGGGGCCGGTTTGACCCTGTTGTTCTAGCAGGTCAGCCGCTTTGAGAAAGTCAGCAACGACTTTATCAACGATGTCTTTGGGCAAATCTTCAGGGCTGGTGGTGCTGCTGCCTGTCGTCATGTAGGCCTGGCCGATGACGGCTTCAGCGCGGCCTAAGTAAGCCCCTGGATCGGTGTCGTTAAGCGCGATCGCGGCTGTATAGGCTTCAACGGCTTCAGCATATTTTTCGGAGAGGGAAAGGTCGTAGGCGCGGCTAAAGACCTGTTCGTATTCGCTGGCAGGGCGAACTTCGATTTGATAGCTGCCGCCGTCTCCGGCAAATGAGCTGGCGATCGCGCTGTACTCACCCGAGGTTGGTAGCTTTAGGACAATGGTCGAGTTGAGCGTACCGCCATAGTCGTCATTAGAAGTGACAACCTGACCGTCTGGGCCTTTGAGTAATAGCAACGTATCGAATTCTTCGCTCTTTAGCTCAATGGTCATCACCTGGCCTGCCTTGCCTTCGAAGGTATAGGCATCTTGCATGGGGGCGAGCGTGCCCTGCTGTTGTAGCAGCGCTTGAGCAAATGCGGCCTTGTGAGCGATGCCTGCTACAACAGTCATCACAGCTGCTGCAAGCAAGCCCCTGGCAACCGGATGCGACATTGCTTTTGAGACCTTCTTATTCGCCAGTTTTCTCATAGTGCTTTCTTAGATAGTGCTTTCTTAGTGGATAATCCAGGTTTTAGGGGGTTTAATCCAGGTTATCGTGTGCCACAAACCTAGGATACTTGCAAGCTCTGCTGATATCTTATGGGACACTTGTGGTAGCTGTCTTCGTAGGCTGTGAGAAAAAAATCTATGGTCGTTGGGACAAATCCGCTATGGGGTAGATGCTTTGGCGCAGTGCTTCTGCTACTAGTGATAGGGAAATCTGCCGCTGCCGCTGAGGTTGCAGAGGATACAGTCGTCCATTCTGAGCTGCCAGCAGAAATTCCGGAAGAAATTTTACGGACGGAGATTATTACCGAGGCGCGATCGCCCCTGACTGGAAAGCCGCTCAGCGCGCTTGACTATGCTCAGCTACAGGCAGAACTCGCTGCTCCAGCAGGCGGAAATCTGGTTAACGACGACCTCCGCCGTCTGCTCTTTTTGCTTCAGCTAAGACGAGCGGTTAAGCCAATTATTCCTTTCTTTTAACTGGTCAATAGCTGGCGAAGATGCTCAACATCTGGCTTTTTCTAAAAAGTCAGCTAAAGGAACTAAGTTTTGTTAAGCTAACAAACATATTAAAAAACGTACTGTTTTCAGCGCGAGCCGTTTCTTTCAAGCCGTTTCTTTCATTAGTTTTTTGCAAATTAAAAAACTTTACTCGCTCCCCAGGTAGTCTATATGTCGTCAACGATTGCGCTTGATCAAATTGAGCGGGTAGTTTGGAATCAGCATCAAAACCCTTTTGAGGTATTGGGGCCACATTCTATTGAGCAAGACGGCAAGCGAGCTTGGGTGGTTCGCAGCTATTTACCCAAGGCTGATGCTGCCTGGGTGCTGGTTCCCGAAGCTCACAAAGAGTACGCCATGAGCAACGATCAGCATCCGCACTTCTTTGAAGCGATCGTTGAGGTTGAAGAACTGGTTAACTATCAAATTCGCTACAAGGAAGGTGCCTGCGAGCAGGTCATTTACGATCCCTACGCCTTTACCTCACCCGAAATAACTGACTTCGACGTGCATTTGTTCTCGGAAGGTCAGCACCAGCGCATTTACGAAAAGTTGGGCGCGCACCCGATCACAAAAGCAGGCGTAGACGGCGTGTATTTTGCGGTGTGGGCACCCAATGCGCGTAACGTATCGGTGATGGGTGACTTTAACCAGTGGGACGGCAGGCAGCATCAAATGCGCAAGGGCAGCAGCGGCATTTGGGACTTGTTTATTCCTCAGCTCAAAGCAGGCGACTCCTATAAGTACGAAATTAAAAACTTTGATGGTCACATTTACGAAAAGTCTGACCCTTACGGCTTTCAGCAGGAAGTGCGGCCTAAGACGGCTTCTATTGTCACCGATTTGAATGCCTACCGTTGGAATGACAGCGACTGGATGGAGCATCGTCGTCAAACGGACGCTACGAGTCAGCCAATTTCAGTATATGAGGTGCATTTAGGATCGTGGCTGCATGCGCCATCGGCAGAACCGGCCAAGCAGGTAGATGGTAGCGATGCTCCGGTCGTAACGGTAGCCGATCTGAAGCCAGGGGCAAGATTTTTAACCTATAGAGAGCTAGCCGCTAAGCTAATTCCCTACGTTCAGGAAATGGGCTTTACCCACATTGAGGTAATGCCGATTGCAGAGCATCCTTTTGACGGCTCGTGGGGATATCAGGTGACCGGGTATTTTGCCCCGACCTCTCGCTACGGCAGCCCAGAAGATTTTATGTACTTTGTCGATCAGTGCCATCAGCACGGTATTGGCCTGATTGTGGACTGGGTGCCGGGGCACTTTCCTAAAGACGGGCACGGCCTAGCGTTTTTTGACGGTACTCATTTGTACGAACATGCCGATCCTCGGCGCGGTGAGCATAAGGAGTGGGGCACGCTGGTGTTCAACTATGGCCGCAATGAGGTGCGCAATTTTTTGATTGCCAATGCGCTGTTCTGGTTCGACAAGTACCATATCGACGGTATTCGCGTAGATGCGGTGGCCTCTATGCTGTATCTAGACTATTGCCGCGAGCCGGGTGAGTGGGTCGCTAACGAATATGGCGGCAGAGAGAATATTGAAGCGGCAGAATGCCTGAAGCAGGTGAACCACGTTCTCTTTAGCCACTATCCGGGGGCGCTTTCGATTGCGGAGGAGTCTACCTCGTGGCCGATGGTGTCGTGGCCGACTTACGTAGGCGGCCTGGGCTTTAATTTAAAGTGGAACATGGGCTGGATGAATGACATTCTCGATTACTTCGAGATGGATCCCTGGTTCCGTCAGTTTCATCAAAACAACATTACGTTTAGCATTTGGTACGCCTTTAGTGAGAACTTTATGCTGGCGCTTTCTCACGATGAGGTGGTGCATGGCAAGAGCCATATGATTGGCAAAATGCCGGGCGATGACTGGCAGAAGATGGCAAACCTGCGGGCGCTGTTTGCCTATATGTATGCTCACCCTGGCAAAAAGACGCTATTTATGGGCATGGAGTTTGGCCAGTGGAGTGAGTGGAATGTGTGGGGCGACTTGGAGTGGCATCTGTTGCAGTTTGAGTCGCACAAGCAGCTTAAGTACTGCCTTGAGCGGCTCAACTTTTTGTATCGGCGTGAGCCTGCGCTGTACACGCAAGACTTTTCTCAAGAAGGCTTCGAGTGGGTGGACTGTAGCGACAACAAGCACAGCGTGGTGTCGTTTATTCGCTTTGATCGGGAGAGCGATGAGTTCATCTTAACGGTGTGCAACTTTACGCCTCAGCCGCACAGTCATTACCGGGTTGGCGTGCCGACACAGGGCTATTACCGAGAGATTTTTAACAGCGATGCGCGTGAGTTTGGCGGCGCAAATATCGGTAACTTGGGCGGCAAGTGGTCAGAGGAGTGGTCTTTCCACACTCGCCCTTATTCGCTAGATCTAACGCTACCGCCGCTGAGCGTGATTATGCTTAAGCTAGACGTGCAGAAAACTGAGGCGG
>JBGTGK010000029.1:0-2631 GCA_041746795.1 Phormidesmis sp. | reverse complement strand
CGGTGGTGAGTCGTATAGGTAAGATGCGAGAGGCTGTCGAGATAGTCAGTTAATATTTCGCGATCGCAAATTTCAATCGGCCAACTGCCGTACTCCCTGAGCAGTGGCATCAGCGTCCGCTCATAGGATTCCACCGTCTTTTTGGCTAAGCCAGGTCGATCCAAAAATCGCGTGGCCACCATTGCTAAGGGCATCGACATCGGTAGTAAGAATGGTGAACGATAGCGGAAAAGCTGTCCCTTTACTCTATTGTTTAAGGAAATGGTTACTGTGCTGGTTATCGTAATACTTTGAAATCATCAACTGACCCCAAGCCCGGAGAATCGCTGGCTGAGTATGTCCAACGGCGGCGACTAGCCCTCGGTATGAGTCAGCGGGCCGTAGCTGAGAAGTCTGGCATCCATGCCCAGAGCATTGGGAAAATAGAGCATGGCCATACGGCGGTGCTCAAAACCAAGACCCGGCGTGGGCTAGCCTATGCTCTTGATATCCCCGAAGCCCACCTGGAGGCAGCGGCCAAAGGGATCGCCGTCGAGGAGACCGGCGCACTCAAGTTTTGTCCGCAGTGCTGGAAACCGGGCAATGCCCCTGATCCGATGTGGCTGCATGTTCACGCCCACTATTGCTTTCGCTGTGGCAACGGCCTACGCCACCAGTGTGTTCAATGCGATTCCCCCATTACGTCTCTAAAGCACCGCTTCTGTCCTTACTGCGGCACTGCTTACGCCGCATCTGAGAAAGCAGAGTAAAGGATCATCTATCACGAGGACTCCGCCCGTGCCCAGCGTTGAAGAAACCGCCTATCCCAGGTTGAAGAGTAACCCCAGCCTGGAAGCCTTAGAGACCCTCTACACGCCCACGGATAATGAGATCGCCTTAGCTAAGCAAACTGTACGAGGCGATCTAGCAACCCTGAGTTTTCTAGTCCTGCTCAAGACCTTTCAAACGGTTGGCTATCCCATGCTGCTAGCGCAGGTGCCGACCCCCATTGTTCGCTGCGTTGCGGCCAGTGTTGATAGCCAGCTCTCCTTAGAAGATATCGCTGGCTACGACACGTCTGGAACCCGTCAGCGTCATGTGATTGCAATCCGCCAACATCTAGCGGTTCAGCCTTTCTCTAAAGCAGCCCGTCAGGTGATGGTGGCAGCGATGGAAACGGCTATAGAAACTCAACGTGACCTCGTTGATTTGATTAATGTCGCCCTTGAAGAACTGGTCAAAGAGCGGTTTGAACTGCCTGCCTTTTCGACGTTAGAGAGAGCGGCCAGAGATGTTCGAGTAACCCACAACAACAAGCTTTGCCAGAGCGTGAGTGATGCCCTGAGCGGCGCGGAACAGATGCAGCTCTCTGAATTGTTCTACTGTGCTGTTGGTGAAACAACAACACTGTGGCAGGAGGTTAAGCAGGAGCCGGGTAGTCCGAAACTAGGTGAGCTACAAAGTCTGGTAGAGCGACTGCGCTGGCTACAGCCTTTGCAGGTCGCAGGCAAAGCGCTTTCAGCGATGCCTGAAGTCAAACGGCTGAATTTTGCGGCCCAGGCCCAGGCGTTAGAAGCCAATCAAATGAAGGAGCTGCCAGATGCCAAGCGACAGACACTGGCGATAGCGCTCCTGCAACGACGCTACGCCCAGACGCTCGACGATATTGCCGAGGTGTTCATCAAACGTATGAGGCGGATGCACTACAGGGCTAAGGAAGCACTGGAGAATTATCGGATAGAGAGCCAGCAGCGCACCGATGAGCTGGTCTCAAAATTGCGACAGGTGGCGATTGTCTTTCAGACAGGCGATGCCAACGCTCACAGCACCGACGGTAATGTCTCAGATCGCTTTGCGGCCATCGGTTGTGTGATTGGTGAGCATCCCGACGAGCTGATCGCGCTTTGTGACGATCATTTGGCTTATGCCGGTAACAATTACCTGCCATTTCTGCCAAAGTTCTATCGCAGCCACCGGGCGGTGCTGTTCCGATTCCTGGCGGTCGTGCCACTCTATCCCAGCACTCAGGATGAGTCGTTGGCAGCGGCGACTGCATTTATCCAAGCCCATCGAGGAGCCAAAAAAACTTGGCTACCGTTGACTGTGGAAGCGGATACAGAACCTGCACCTCCGCTGAGTCTTAACTGGGTGCCGACCAAGTGGTGGACGCTGGTCACTGGCGAGAAGAATCGGGCCACGGTGCCTACCCAGGTGCATCGTCAGTACTTTGAACTCTGCGTGTTCTCTCATGTCCTGCTGGGCCTAAAGTCTGGTGACCTCTACATTGAGGGCAGTTCAGCTTTTAGTGACTATCTTGCGCAGCTGATCTCCTGGGATGAGATGCAAGGGCTGCTCGCTGACTATGCCGAACAGCTTGGCTTTCCCACCGAAGGTGCCGCCTTTGTAGAACACCTCAAAGATTGGCTAACACAAAAAATTGAGGAGACCGATACCGGCTTTCCAGCTAATACAGATGTCTACTTCAAGTCAGATCGTCTGGTCATTCGCAAAGCCAAGGCGAAGGATCGCAAAGCCGCGAAGAAGCTAAAGAAGTTGATCGCCGAACGGATGAAGCCGATCAATCTGCTCGATGTGCTGGTCGATACGGAACAGTGGCTCCAATGGACGAAGCATTTTAAGCCGGTCTCAGGT
>JBGTGK010000028.1:0-2581 GCA_041746795.1 Phormidesmis sp. | reverse complement strand
TTGGCGGCGCAAATATCGGTAACTTGGGCGGCAAGTGGTCAGAGGAGTGGTCTTTCCACACTCGCCCTTATTCGCTAGATCTAACGCTACCGCCGCTGAGCGTGATTATGCTTAAGCTAGACGTGCAGAAAACTGAGGCGGTTATGCTGCCTGATAGTAGCTCAAACTCATGACCATTGCCGTTACGGAAGCCATTACAACCATCGCCGAAGCGGAAAATCTCTTCGACTTATCACGCACGGAGGAAGAGGCGTTTTTTCCTGAATGGCAAACTGGCTTATCTGATCTTTCGAGTACCGAACAAGCAAATTTAGATGAGCTGAGGGCGCGCTATATTTATCAGCGTTCTGAAGGGCAGCTATTGGATGGAACCGTTACGCTTTTATTAGCTTCGCCATTGTTGGCCACAGCAGGCTTTTACAACCTACCTTTCAGGGTCAGAGCAGAGGCGTCCGTTCAGCTAGTGTAGGCAGCGGCAGTATGCGTTATCGCGAGCGTTGGCGCCGTTGGCTTCTAAGCAAGAGCTGTATAGCGCTTTAAAAATCTTGAAGCGTATAGGAGAGATTGTGAGGTGATAGGCGCTGATTTGGCAGTGAAGCTGTCCCTGTAGATAGAGGGGATTTGATCGCGATCGCATCTACGTTAAAAGAGAAAAAGTGAAGTGAGTGATTGAAGCAATATGCCATCAGAGTACGACTATGAGCTAGTGGTGATTGGGGCGGGTTCTGGTGGGTTGGCAGCAGCGAAGCGGGCGGCAAAGTTGGGGAAGAAGGTGGCGATCGCTGAAAAAGATCACCTGGGCGGCACCTGTGTCAATCGAGGCTGCATTCCAACTAAGCTGATGATTTATGCAGCGGAGTTTGCTCAGCAGCAGCGCCTTGCGAGTGACTATGGCTGGGCAAACCAAAAGCGACAGTTTGACCGGACATTTGACTGGACATTTGACTGGCCTAGCTTTAAGCAAAAGATGGATAGCCACGTTCTGTCGCTGCGAGAAACGCAGGCTAAGAATTTAAAGGGCGTTGATATTTTGCGCGGGCAGGTTGAGTTTGCCGACGCGCATACGCTAAAGCTGAATGACCGAGAAATAACCGCTCAGTTTGTGCTGATAGCCGTGGGTTCTCGGCCTAAAATGCCTGACATTGAAGGCATAGAACATGCGATGGATTCGCGAGACGTGCTTAATTTGGCGTCGCTGCCAAAGTCTCTTTTGATTGTGGGGGGTGGCTATATTGGTGTGGAACTAGCGCAGGTGATGCGCTATTACGGCTGCGGGGTAACCGTGGTAGATTCGCAGCCTCACGTGCTGAACGGCTTTGACTGTGACGTACAAAAAAGAGTTAAGCAAATTTTAATTGACGATGGCATAAAGGTCATTGACAGTGCGCGGCTAGAGAAAATTGAGCAGGCGGGGAATTCTCTGTCGGCTACGTTGGAAAACGGAAAACAGGTGGAAGCTGATAAAGTGCTCTGTGCTTTGGGACGGACTGCAAATATTGATACGCTCAACTTAAAGGCAGTGGGTGTGACGACGCACAAGGGCAAAATTGTGGTTGATCGGCAGAAGCGCACTAAAGAAGAGAATGTATTTGCGGTGGGTGACTGTACGGATACGATTATGCTGACGCCGGTTGCGATCGCTGAAGGAGAGGCTGCCGTAGAAACCATGTTTGGCAATAAAGCAACAGAGATAGATTATCGCTGGGTGCCCTCTGCTGTATTCTTGCAGCCAGAGGTGGCCATGGTGGGGCCAACTGAGGAAGAAGCCAAAGCGCAGGGTGAAGACTTTGAGGTGGTGAGCACTACATTTACGCCTTTGCGCCATGCAATTTCTACCGAACCGTTAGAAGCGATGATTAAGCTGATCGTGCGACCCAGCGACCGGCAGATTTTGGCGGTGCATATGGTCGCCCCACGAGCGGCTGATTTAGTCCAAACGCTGGTGCCTGCGCTAAAGAAGGGGCTGAGTGTAGATGAGCTAAGAGAGGTCATTCCTATTCATCCTTCTACGGGGGAAGAGATTTTTTCGCTTTAGCAGCCGGATTATTTGGCGTAGGGAACTTGTGGAATTTGAATCGTAAACTTAGTGCCTTGATCCATCTGTGAGATGCAGCTTAGTTTGCCTTGATGCTGCTGGTTAATAATTTGATAGCTAATGGACATTCCTAGTCCAGTTCCTTTGCCAGCGGGTTTGGTGGTAAAAAAGGGATCGAAAATGCGAGAACGAATAGCTTCTGGAATACCGGTGCCGTTGTCAGCGATCGCAATCTCAATCCACTGCTCGCTCGCCTGCGTACGAATGGTTATCCGATTCGGCCTAGCCATAATCTCTTCATAGTCACGCCCCGCATTAGTTTCCTCCATCGCGTCTAACGCATTGGCTAAAATGTTCATAAAAACCTGATTGAGCTGGCTAGCATAGCACTCCACCAATGGCAGCTCACCGTAGTCTCGCAATATCTTTATTGCTGGGCGTTCAGGCGCAGCTTTTAAGCGATGCTGTAAAATCAGCAGTGTACTCTCTAAGCCCTCATGAACATCAACAGATTTACAGGCTGACTCATCCTTACGAGAAAAGTTG
>JBGTGK010000027.1:0-11740 GCA_041746795.1 Phormidesmis sp. | reverse complement strand
TCCCTGACACTCTTCGCTACTACCACTAATGCCGTATGCAAAAGGCTCTATTCTCATCTGCTCAAAGACATTGCTACTGACTTGCTGCCCGCTCGTCCGAATCGACATGAACCCAGAGTCGTTAAACGTCGGCCCAAACCTTTTCCTCGCATGAAACAACCTCGCGCTGTCCTAAAAGCTAAGCTAGCTGCTTGATTCGGCTTAAGTCAGTGCCATTGAACTCTGGAAGACTGTAAGATTGCGGAGTTTCACGGTGACTCTGACGATGGTCTCGATTGGTCGTAGCTGTTGAAGTACGTCGTTGATACTCATGTATTGCTTTGGTTTTTGGGAGACAGTCCTAAGTTGAGCGATCGCGCCAGGTCAATTTTTCTTGATCCTGCTAGCCAACTCGTTTTGCTCGCGATCGCTTTAGCTGAAGCCGTATGGATTGTGAAGCACGGCAAAACCAACATTCCTTCAACTGAATTTCTCTGGGATGCCGTCAGTGATGATTTTCGCGTTGAGGTGTATCCGCTCAACCGCGCTGTCATAGAACGAACAATAAAGCTATCTGCTAATGAGATGCATGACCGGCAGATTGTGGCGACGGCTTGGGTGATTCAGGATAGCGGAGAGGAAGTGGCTGTGCTGACTTGCGATCGCCACATCACTGCCTCAAACCTCATTTCTATCATCTAGTAAACATGATCTTCCAATGTTCAGCCGTAAGATAGGATAGTAGCTGTAGTCCTTTGGTGGAGCAATCAATGACACCTAAAGAAGAGCTGATGCAAGCTGTTCAAGCATTGCCAGAAGATACGATTTCAGTGCTTTTAAGTACTTTGAAGCGCCTGCAACGAGGGCCGGAGAAGGCTACACAAACTGCTGTATCAAATTCAGATGTGGAGAAACCTGAGCGAACAAGCGAACGGTTACGTGAGAAAAACGGTTTTTTAGTAGTAGAAACTGGGAAGCTTAATGGGTTTGATACAACTGCTTTTCTTAAGGAGATGAGAGAAGACAGAATTCAAAGCCAGATCAATCAAATCGGGCTGTGAAAGTTTTATGTGACACCTCTGTACTGATTCCTGCCTTATTAACTGAACACGCCAATCATTCTCTAGCTTTTCCTCAGCTTGAAATGGCTAAGGGCGCTGGCGTTTATTTTTCGGTTTCCGCTATCAAATAATCAACCACTGCCTCAAAGCTCTGAGTTTCTTCATACACTTGGCGCTGCCTCTGAGCTGCATTGCCGTTTTTTAGCACGCTCTCTAGCAGTCCTGAAATCTCCTCCCAGTCGCCGTTTTGCTCTAGCGCGGGGCGAACTTTTTGCAGCATGGCATTGATCGTTTCTTTGGCTGGCCTGGGCTCATCAGCGTCAAAGTCAATGAGCTGTCCGCCCAAACCATAGCGGGCAGCTTGCCACATGGCGGCGCGGAGGGTATTGGTGCGAATTCTGGGGTAGGGCTTGTTTGACTGGGCTTCGTCGTGGGCGGTTTGTGCGATCGCCCGACACAACCCAGCCTGTAACACCGCCTCATCCACGGTGGCGCACACGTCCGCCACCCGAAACTCAATCGTTGGAAAGCGCTTAGACAGCCGAATATCCCAATAGATTTTAGTCGGGTCGTCTACGATGCCGTATTTAATTAGCTGCTCAACGGTGGTCTCGTGCTCGTCATAGCTCTCGAATATTGGCGGTGGGCCTGCTGCGGGTAGGCGAAACCACTGCTCCATGCGGTAGCTGTCGTAGCCGGTGGCTGACTTCATCCAAAAAGGAGAGTTGGCTGAAAGCGTAAGCAGCAGCGGTAAATATAGCCGAGCCCGGTTTACAGTCTGCACAGCCGCCTCGCGATCTTCAATGCCCACATGGACGTGGCAGCCGTAAATAATCAGCTCGTCAATAGCCTGCTTCAGCGTTTCGGTGAGCGCGTAGTAGCGGTCTTTTGCGGTCACCTGCTGATCGCGCCAGCTAGAAAATGGGTGAGTGCCTGCTGCAATAATAACGCTGTCGTTCTCTTTGGCTGCGGCTATCACGTTCCGCCGCGCCTCAGTTAGCTGAGCGCGAACATCGGCCAGCGTTTCACACACATCTGTTGCAATCTCTACCTGGCAGCGATGCATCTCCGGCTGAATCGGGTCTTCTTCATCACCCGGCGTTGCCCTAGCTTGAACAATATCGTTAGCCCTGCTGCTCAGCTCACGGGTCTTAGGGTCAATGACCTGATACTCTTCCTCAACGCCCATTGTGAAGCCTGTATTTGGCATCTCGGCTTGAGTCATGGTGTGTGTGCTCCAGGAATGAGATGATTGCTTTTATTTTGACGCGATCGCCCCCTCTATCAGCCTCCCTAAGGACTGATCTATTGCTGAAAACCTATTGCTGAAAACTTATTGCTGAATCAGCGACAGCAGCTGCTCTGTCGAAACCTTGCTGCTCATATCCGTGCCGGTCAACAGGCTGTCGGCTAGGTCGCGTTTTACCTTGTGCAGGGCGACAATTTTGTCTTCGATAGTGCCTTTGGCGACCATGCGATAAATAGTGACGGGGCGCTGCTGGCCGATGCGGTGGGCTCTGTCGCTGGCCTGATCTTCCACCGCTGGGTTCCACCAGGGATCCATATGGATAACGTAGTCCGCTGCCGTCAGGTTCAAGCCTGTGCCGCCCGCTTTCAGACTAATTAAAAAGATATCGCCCTCACCCTGTTGAAAAGCATCTACGCCTTGCTTGCGCTTCTTTGCTGGCGTGCTGCCGTCTAAATACTGATAGACAATCTGTTGCTTATCTAAATGGTTTCGCAAAATCTTAAGATGATCGACAAACTGACTAAATACCAGCGCCTTATGGCCGTTGTCCAACAGCTCTGCAATTAGCTCGCTAAACTGTTCTAGTTTTGTACTGGGAATTGCCAGCTCCGGCTTCACTAAAGAAGGATTGCAGCAGGCTCTGCGCAGCTTCATAATTTCTGCCAGCACCTGCAAGTGCTTCTGGCCCGCCTGCGCCTCGCTATCGTTGAGCTTCTCTAGGGCTTCTCGCCGCAGCGCCTCGTAAAACGCCATTTCCTCCGTGCTTAGCTCCACTGGCAGCGTGATTTCGGTACGCGATGGCAGTTCTTTGAGCACCTGATCCTTAGTGCGGCGCAAAATGAAGGGTTGGATGAGCTTTCTGAGCGTGTCACGGGCGGAATCGTCTTTGTCTCGCTCAATCGGATTGGCAAAGCGGAGATTGAAGCTTTCTAAGGAACCTAGCAGGCCGGGATTGATGAATCGAAATAAGTTCCAAAGCTCGCCTAAGTGATTTTCAATCGGGGTGCCGGTCATGATGATTTTGAAGCTGCCCTGGAGCGCCATGACTGCTTGCGATCGCTTAGTCGCATAGTTTTTAATCGCCTGCGCCTCATCCAGCACAATATTTTGCCAGGCGACGCCCGCTAGCATCTCAGCCACGTCTTCCTGTTGAATCAGGCCATAGCTACATACTAACAAGTTGCTGGGGCCTAAGCTGTCGAGCAGCGCCTGACGGCCATCTCTGTCGCCCGAGCCAAAATCATTCACCTGCAATGTAGGCGCAAAGCGCTTGGCCTCACTTTCCCAGTTCATGCACACCGAAGTTGGCGCAAGTACCAGCGAGGGGCCTTCGCTACAGCGGCTGAGGATTACCGCCAGCCCCTGCAAGGTTTTGCCTAAGCCCATATCGTCTGCTAGGCAAGCGCCCACGCCCCAGTTCGCCAAGCGAGCGAGCCAGGTATAACCTTCTGTTTGATAGTCGCGCAGGGTGGCCTGTAAGGTCTCAGGCACTTCAGGCTCAATCTCGCGAGCGGCTTTAATGCGGGCAATGTGATCTTTCCACGCCTTGTCCACCTCCAACTGTTCGACATCATCGATCATGTCGTCCAGCGCCAGGGCCGCTAAGCCATGAATACGCAGCTCTTTGCCATGAGGCGTAGAGAGCCGACCCAAGGACTGTAGCCGCTGCCGAAACTCGTCGGTAAGGGCTAAAAACTCTCCATCTGCCAAGGGCACAAACTGACCGGTTGAAGACTCTAGCAGGGCCATGAGCTGCCTGAGATCCATCACGCGGTTTTCACTAATTTGCACTTCGCCGCTCGCGGCAAACCAGTCTTGCTGCTGGCGGATATCAATTCTAAAATCACCCAGACCTAGCTGTCGAGAGACTTTGAACTTCTCTCCTTCAGGCCATTCAATCGTGACGGCCTCGCCTAGTGCCTGCAACTGCAACAATAGCTCTAAGCAATCTGCGGGCGCTTCAATCAGCCATTCTTCTTCTGCCGCTTCATACTGCTGAAGAACTGGACAAGCGGCGCTAACGGCCACAGCATTCTCTCTTTCGGCTTTGAGATCGCGCTGGGTTTGCAGCCGCTTGCCGTTCACTTCAGCAATCACCGTTTCACCGCCCTCTCCTGGCGGATAGTAGGAGCCGCCTTCGGGAAACGGATGCGCCAGCAAAGACACCTTGAGTCCTGTTCCCGCAGGCAGTAAATGCACCCGAGGCGTGGTATCGGTAGGGACTTCCTCGGCTTCTACGCCGCCGCCAATGTCCGACTGTACGGTGACCAAGCCCGCGACTGAGGCGATCGCCCTCAGCACTCGTTCTTCAGCAGCCGCCGCAGGCACCTCCAATCGGTTGTTTGGCCCCAGCACCTCCGAAATCCGCCGATGATCCGCCGTCACGGGAATTACCTTTAGCCGCGTCGGGGTTTCTTTAAAGGCCAAAAGCTCAGAATTTTTCACCGGGGGAGAAAGTTCAATGCTCAGCCGCTCACCGTCTAGCCGCTTAACCAACAGTTCCGGCTCGCCTTCTACAATGTCCATTCGCACGTTGGGCGACTCGTCTAAAAACACGAGGGGATGACCTGCTAGGGCGAGCAGCGCAGTGTTAGTGAAAAGATAGTTTGCTTTAGCGGCGCTGTAGTAATAGCTGCTTTGTTCGTATTCAACCGTTAGGGTGGCGCAGATTTTGCGATCGTGCTCAGTTGCATAGTCAGGAATTTCGTCCTCGTTATACAGCCGCTTAAGGGCAATGTTTTTACCCTTTGTCCAGCCGCCTTTGGCACCGATTTTTTGCTCTAGGGGCGTTAGCGACCAGCGGGCGAGTGAATTGAATCGCAGCCGCCAGGCCATCCGAAAAACCGACTGTTGAGCGGATGGGGCGTCGGGTGGTGGATTTATCTCGATTAGGCCCACTAGGGCGTTCAGCGATAGTTCCCAGGGATCTTTTTTCTCAATGATTGCCATCAACGGTGGGCTGTCGGCCTGCTCACGTAGCGATTCTACAACTTCTACATAAATACTCTCCGGCTGAAAGCTCACCAGCAGTTCAGCGGTTTCTAAAGCAATCCAGCCATAGCCTGCCTGAAGGGCCTGTTGGCAGAGCTGGCTGAGTTTGCCCGGTAGCCAGCCGCTCAGATGATCGACCGAAAGCCAGTAGAGGCTGTACATTTCAATCAGGGCAGGCAAGCCTTCTGTTTGCAGGCGATATTGCTTAAGCCGCTGCACAGCATTAACAACCTGACTCGCTTTCCCCTGCTGCATTTGCAAAACGGTCAGCAGCAGCGACATCCCGCCGTGAAACCAGTGGTGGGGCTCTCGCTGTAGCAAGGTGATGTACTTCTCAGCGATTTGCTGAGATGATACGCTGCCCTCTTGCAACAGTGCAAAAAAGAAGAGTATGGATGCCGGATACTCGAACCAGGCTGCCTGAGCCGCCTGGGTTTTGCCGACGGCCTTAAGTCCAAGATTGTAGTAGGCGATCGCATCCTCCACATCTCCTGACAAAAAGGCGATCGCGCCCCGCATGGCCTCATACTGACCCGAAAAATCGCTGAGTTCCTCGTGCCCTTCCACCGCAGCCATCACCGCTTTCGCCTCATGCGGATGGCCCCGTAGCCAAAGCTGCTCGGCATACAAAAGGCATAGCTCTACGCTCAACCCTTCCTCGGCAAAGGTTTCTTCTAGTAGCTCAAACGCCTCAGTGGCAGGCACGCACCGCGCCGCAGAGTCTTCTAAAATAGCGCTCAGGCCCATCTCGCGAAACGCCTCAGACAGGCTTTGCATCCAGTCTGGATCGAACGGATTGGTTAATATGTCGCGCAGAATCTCGTAAAACTGGAGGTCTGTGCTCCAGTGAAGATGGCTGATCTCTTCAAACAGCTGGTCAATGGCGGGTGCGTCTTGGCGGTAAATGGCAATGCGGAGCGATCTCATAAATTCGGCAGACGAGCGAAAGTCCCGAGTGCTGCTCCGGTAGTGCTCCCGCACCGGCAGGCGCGTCTCAATCGCCCGCGCCATATGCTCAAAAGTGCCCATCACCACCGCATCTCGCAGGATAATTTCCATCAGCAGCGGATGGCAGTGCGGCCCCTGAGTTCGCTCCTGCTTAAGCAGCCCCTGGCTAATCAGCTTTCTCACTTCTTCGCTAAACGGCTGGCTCTCTAACCCGTCAAATCGATCGCTGCGACCGTACTGATAAAGCATCGCTTCACTCCAGCAAAGGCGCGCCCGTTCGCGATTGGTCGGCTCGTACAGCAAGGCAAATATCTGTACAATCGACTTTTGTACGTCCGTTAGCTGACGGTAAGCCTGATGGAGAGTCTGTTGCTGAACAAGCGCGTTGGTTGGCATGGTGGATAGTTTAAAAGATCATCACACGATTAACATCACATTAAACCTAATCCCAATTTTCGCGGCGTAGCAAAGGATTGATAAACTCGTTGAGTCCTTCGCCGATGAGAGAAAGGCCGGTCACCATCAGGGTAATAGCCAGCCCAGGAAAAAGCGCTGTCCACCAGATGCCCGTAGGCAGCGCGTCGAGTGCCTGACGGAGGGAATCGCCCCACTCAGGCGTAGATTCCGGCAGGCCCAAGCCGAGGAATCCCAGTCCGCCGAGGATCAGGACGGCATCAGCGGCATTGAGCGTAAAGAGAACGGGCACGCTTTGCACGACGTTAAGGAAAAGATAGCGAGAAAGAACGGCCCATGTGGACGCGCCCATAGACTGAGCCGCTTCAATAAATAGCTCGGTTTTAACGCTGACGGTGTGGTTGCGAACGACTCGATAATACTGAGGAACGTAGGCAATAGAGAGCGCCACTGCCGCGTTAAGCACGCCGCGCCCGACGACAAAGGCTAGCGTGACCGATAGCAGCAGCCCCGGCAGCGTGTAAATTGTGTCCATAAAAAACAGCAGTACCCGGTCAATTTTACCGCCACGATAGCCGCTGAACATGCCCAACGGCACACCGATGACGACGCTCATTGCCGTTGCTAGCAGCACGACCTGCCAGGCGGCGCGGGCACCGAACAAGGTACGCGAAAATATGTCATAGCCCTGACGATTCGTGCCGAACCAATGCGCGGCAGAAGGCGGCTCGTGGATGGGATTCACTAGGCCAGCCGTCGGGTCTTGAATCCAGCCCCAGCTTTGCATGAGAGGGGCAAATAGGGCGACGAACACGAAGAGGGATGTGATGGCGATGCCGCTATACATCATGGCGACAGAGATGGTTAGTGGCTTGGCGTTAGTGCCGAATAGTCCACTTAAAAAGCTGCGCTGTGAGTTTGGGGCCATGAGGTGCGATCGCTTAAATGTAGTCAGCCCTCATTGTCGCAGGAATGGGCCGATTCGAGAATGGCTAACTTGCTGCGGCCAGCTCTGCCAGCTCAAAATGGAGGAGAAATAGCTTCTCTGCCTCAACAGTTAGCATAGCGAAGGCTTCCCCGTCATTTCCTGCAAACTCCACTTCAAATACCTTGCCCTCGACATACTCCATGACAACTGTTCCGACGAGCCCTGTAGGCAGTAAAATCTCACCGCCAAAAGGAAAACGCTGTGTTCTAATATCTTCCTTCAACGCGACGACATCGTGAAGATTTATTTTACTCATGAGGTGTCTCCTTGGTTCTAATGGGATAGACACTAACTAAATGCGGGTACTGTTTCTCAAAATTTATGAGCCAGGCGCTACGGATAACTGAAGTGTCTGTTTCGGTTGTCAGAGAAAAGTCGATTAAGTAGCTTTCACCATACTGAGTGGTTCTAGTGAATACTGCTTTTCCATTGATAGCTGTATCTCAGAGCGCTGTGATCAGAACCTCCTTATTCTCTATCGTAATACCTAATTTTGCTCTAAAAAGTATTGCTTTGTGTTTGCCTTCGGAATGCTCAGTATTCAGTGAGTAGGTCTCAACCTTCCAAGCAATCTGCTCAAGTCTAGTGGCTTCTCCATAAGGCAACTTCATTCGCTAACCATCTGTTTTGCCTTCTGTATTCTGCAATGAGCGCACCTCTTCTACGATAACCTTTCCCACTTGGTCAATCTCCGCTGCCGTTGTCCTGCGCCCTAGCCCAAACCGCAGCGTTGCTCGCGCTAGCTTATCATTACGCCCCAAAGCCTTGATCACATGGGACGGTGCCGGATTGGCGGAGCTACAGGCAGAGCCTGACGAAAGGGCTACAGCAGACTGTAGCTTTGATAGCAAAGCTGAGCCGTTGATGCCTTCGAAGCTGACGTTTAGGTTGTTGGGCAGGCGCTGAGTGGGGTGGCCGTTGAGGTGGATGCCGGGGAGATCGAGTAGGTGGGTGTGGAGGCGATCGCGCAATCCCCCCAACCTAATCGCCTCTACCTCTCGCTCATCCATCGCCAACCGCACCGCCTCGCCAAACCCCACAATCTGCGGCGTATACAAAGTGCCTGACCTAAGCCCTCGCTCCTGCCCGCCTCCATGCAGCTGAGGCGCAAGCTGCACTCTAGGATTTCGCCTACGCACATACAGAGCCCCGATTCCCTTTGGGCCATACAGCTTGTGAGCCGTCATTGATAGCAGGCTGATACTCATTGCCTGCACGTCTAGCGGAATTTTGCCAAGAGCTTGGGCCGCGTCAGTGTGGAATATCACGTTGCGATCCGCGCACATCTGCCCAATTTCTCCAATCGGTTGCAGCACCCCAATCTCATTATTCGCCGCCATCACCGATACCAAAATTGTCTCAGGCCGAAAGGCGGCGGCTAGCACTGCCAAATCAATCAATCCACCAGCATCAACCGGCAAATAGGTAACGCTAAAGCCTAAAGTCTCCAAATACCGGCAGGGGTCTAGCACCGCACTATGTTCAGTTTGCACGGTGATAATGTGTTTGCCATCAGCCATATACAACTCGGCAACGCCCTTAATCGCTAGGTTGTTCGCTTCTGTTGCACCGCTCGTAAAAATAATCTCAACAGGGTCAGCGTTAATGGCTTGCGCCAAAATCTCTCTTGCTTTACTAACGCCTGCCTCTGCTTCCCATCCATACGAATGATTCAGGCTGCTTGGATTGCCAAAGTAATCTGTGAAAAAGGGCAGCATTGCCGCTAGCACCTGCGGATCGACGGGTGTAGTTGCGTTGTAGTCTAAGTAAATAGGACGTTTCATACAAAGCTTATGAGAAATTAGCTGTCTGGTTGTTCACGCAGGAAGAACTTGTTGAATACGCCGATCGCTCTGTAGTTGCCAAGCGGTGATTTTGTAATGTATACTGCCGACGCCTAAGATATGAACTAGCCAACCCTGCTACTGCTACGGTTCTGGCCTTTCAAAAGTTCAGTCGTTAACCGTTGAGAGTATACGTACTAAAGAGAAATCGGTTGTTGTACTCAGTGTTAGTAATTATTAGTTCTCGAATATTATCTTCTGAAAGGCGCTTTCCTCCGGTAATAACGCCCTGACAGGCCTGGCTGATAGCTTCGCCTACTTTGCCCAACCACTCAGAAAACCCTTCCGGCTGACACATTGATTCTTCAGTCCGATCGGCCACCATTTTAGAAAGATATTGAGCATAGTCTTTTTCGTTAGGATTAGTGACGAACAAAGCGCCGCCTAACGCCAACAGGAAGAGGATCGCTAAAGAAGGAACTATTTTCTTCATTTTCCTTTTCTTCATTTTTACAGAGGGTGAGAAGCTAATATGGCTGGAAATACCAGTCTAACGTAGCGGATTGGTTGCAGTTTAGTTGCAGTTTAGTTGCAGTTTAATGAGTACACCTGATGAATACGCCTGCTCATGCCATTTTTAATCTGACACTGCTCGGTCAAAAAAAAGAGCCTCAATGGAATCCGCTAATTATCTGGGGAGCAGTAATTCCCGATTTGGCGATGTTTGGCTTTTATCTTTGGATGTGGCTAGCAACAGATATTCCTGAAAGCCAGGTTTGGCGGGTGGAATACTTTCGTCCGTCGTGGCAAACTCTGTTCGACCTTTCTCACTCTATTCCTTTGGCGCTGCTGGGCTTAAGCGTGATGCTCTACGCTAAGCGCACCGGGATTGCGCTGCTGTTTGGCAGTGTTTTGCTGCACTGCCTGGAAGACTTGCCGGTTCACCACGATGATGCCCATCGTCATTTTTTGCCCTTAAGCAACTTTCGCTTTGAGAGTCCGTTTTCCTATTGGGATCCGGCTCACTACGGCAGGATTTTGGGGCCGCTGGAAATGGGGCTGATGGCGGTGGCGAGCGTTTATGTTTTTAGACGGGTGCGATCGCGCTGGACTAAAGGCCTGCTAATCGTAGCCAACGTGCTGCCGCTGCTAGCGCACTTGTGGTTCACCAGGGCGTGAGGCTGAGCTAGACAAGCTTCAAACCTAACCTCTGGAAGCCGCCACCAGGGCACATCTGGAAAAGCATGATGTTCGCGGTGGTAGCCAAAGTGGTAGCAGGTCACCAGCGAAATTAGCCGTGGCCAATAGTTGCTGTTGGCCCGCAGCGACGTGCAGTACGTGTCGGGCAGATGGCGATGCACTAAGTAAGTCCCAAAGTAAAACAGCTGCACGGAGCTGAGCAGTGACGGGATCGCCCAAAAGACCAGCAAATTCGCTTCAGGAACGCCCATGATCCGGTAAAGACTGTTGTACACAACAATGATGCTGACCGTTTGCCTGATCGTCCAGTAGCTGCGCATGAAGCGAAAGTACCACAGCACCGGGTGAGTGCTTGCGCCATTGTGAAAATCTGGATCGCGGTGGCTAGCTGGAAACCGGTGATGGTCAGTGTGCGCTTCGTAGAGCTTGTCATAAGGAATGAAGCCGTAGATAAACAAAGCAAGTTCTCCCAGGGCGCGGTTTAGCCGAGGGCGACCAGGGGCAACGCTTTGATGCATGGCATCGTGCCCAGTGACAAAAAGGCCCGTGTATAAAAAGGTGAACCAGGGAATTAGCAGCCCGCAGCCAAGGGGGCCAAGGGTGTCTGCGCCAATGGTAAAGGCATGGAAAAAGCTAGTGGCCCAGGCGAGCAAAATTAAGAGGGCGACGGCGGAGCCTCCCCAGGGGAAATGAGCGAAGCCTTTAGATATAGATAGGTGTGAAAGGGACGGTCTGATCAAAACACAGGGCTCACGATAGGGTCTCGCAGGGTTTGGCTCCCATGTATAGCAAAGCGCTGGAAAGCGCTGGAATCTATAGCCAACATGCGGCAAGGCGAAGGGCAAAACCCTCACACCACGAAATCACAAAATACAAAAATCTTGATGCGTTTTTATCGGCTGTTTGCGTTAGCTCAAGTTAAGCGGGTCTACGTCAATGCTCAGGCTAATGTCTTTGGGCGTTTGACGCTGTAAGTCGCTGAGCTTTGGCAGCGGCGCTTCTAAGGTTAGCTTGATGAGAATATGCCAGCGAAAGCGACGGGCCACTCTAAAAATTGGTGCAGGCACTGGCCCCATAACGACATAAGGGGGATCGTCTGCTGAGGAGGCGGCCACCTGTTGGGCCA
>JBGTGK010000026.1:0-2718 GCA_041746795.1 Phormidesmis sp. | reverse complement strand
TATCGCTACAGCTTTATTCGCGGCCTGGTAGATCGCGTTGCCCATGCTGATCGAGTCGTCACCACGCACCTCTCGGATCGCATAGATCGCATTGTCCTCAGCCGCTGGTGGGGAATTCCGGTTTTCCTGCTGGTGATGTATTGCATGTTCACCTTTTCAATTAATATAGGCGGTGCTTTTATTGATTTCTTTGACATTGCCTTCGCCACGATTTTTGTTGATGGCGTTGCTCACATACTGCAAGGCATCAACGCACGGGGCTGGCTAATTGGTGTCTTGGCCGATGGCGTTGGTGGCGGCATTCAAACCACCGCCACGTTCATTCCGCAGATTTTGCTGCTGTTCATTTTTATGTCGGCGCTAGAAGATTCGGGCTACATGGCACGGGCGGCGTTTGTGATGGATCGACTAATGCGGTTTGTGGGCTTGCCCGGCAAGTCTTTTGTGCCAATGCTGGTCGGCTTTGGCTGCAATATTCCAGGGGTGATGGCAACTCGGACGCTGGAGAATAAGCGCGATCGCTTCATGACCATCATGATGAATCCGTTTATGTCATGCAGCGCCCGCCTCACGGTATACGCCCTATTCTGCGCAGCCTTCTTTCCTGTCGGCGCGCAAAACAGAGTCATGGGCCTGTACCTGCTCGGCATTTTAGCCGCTATTTTCACCGGGCTCGTTCTCAAGCACACAATTTTGCCGGGAGAAGTTGCCCCCTTTGTGATGGAGCTGCCGCCCTATCACGTTCCCAAGCTCAAAAGCGTGCTGCTAAGAGGCTGGGAAAGAACAAAGGCGTTCATTCAAAAAGCGGGTAAAGCAATTGTGCTAGTCGTGATGATTCTTGGCGTTTTTAAACGCGGTAGGAACAGATGGTTCTTTTGGCAAGCAAAACAGTGAAGGCTCCATTTTGAGCGCTTTTAGCCGCACCGTCACGCCTGCCTTTACACCGATGGGCATTACTCAGGACAACTGGCCTGCTACGGTCGGGTTAATGACAGGCGTACTCGCAAAAGAGGTGATGGTAGGAACGCTGAACTCTCTTTATGGCGAGCTAGGCCAAGAACAAAACTCAGCCGCCGCAGCGCCCGATGAACCTTACAGATTTTGGGGCGGTATTGGTCAAGCTTTTGTCAGCATCCCGAAAAATTTAACAACTCAGGTGCCGCAGCTTTTACTCGATCCGTTTGGGTTTAGCAGCACCAATACTAACGGAATGACTCAAGAGAACGTGAATCGAGGAGATGACAAAGCTCAAGCTGTTGCAGCTGCTCAGGGCGTCTCGGTGAGTACTTTTGGACAGATGTCTCAGCGGTTTGCCACAACGCAAGCTGCATTTGCCTATCTGTTGTTTGCGCTGTTGTACTTTCCGTGCGTTTCGGCAACCGGTGCAATTTACCGCGAGACTAATTTAGGTTGGACAACGTTTATTATCTGTTGGACAACAGGACTGGCGTACTGGGTGGCGGTTGGCTATTACCAGATAGCGACCTTTGCATCGCATCCGCTGCAATCGCTGATGTGGGTAGGCGGTTTGGTGGTTGTGTTGGGCGCTGCATTGTTGGGGCTAAAGTTAGCGGCCCCCAGCGCTAAAGAAAAACGTGCAATGCTCAAATCCCAGTAGCTTAGAACAACATTGAATAGGAGTTTTATAATGGGTTTAAGGGAACTGCAACAGTATTTGCGCGATCACAGGAAAGCTTCTACGTCAGAGCTACAGCAGCACTTTCATATGGACGCCGAGGCGCTGCGCGATATTTTGAACCGCCTGATCCGAAAGGGGCGCGTAGGCCGAGAAGACGGTAAGCTATGTGGTGGATGCCGCAGCTGCGCATCAGAAGCAATTGAGTTTTACGAATGGATTCAGCCGGTGCGTCAGAGGTAAGAGATAGTGATGAGATTGCGCCCGGCACGCTTTATCTGGTGGGCACACCCATCGGCAATTTAGAAGACATCACGTTTCGGGCCATTCGCATACTCAAAAGCGCCGATGTGATTGCCGCTGAAGACACTCGCCACACGGGCAAGCTGCTACAGCATTTTCAAATCACCACGCCGCAAATTAGCTATCACGACCACAATACGCAGCAGCGGATTCCTCAGCTACTGAAGAGATTGCAGCAAGGGGAGGCGATCGCCCTTGTCACCGATGCGGGCATGCCTGGCATTTCCGACCCTGGCTACGAACTGGTTTGCGCCTGTGTGGAAAATCAGATTACCGTTGTCCCGATTCCAGGGCCGTCGGCGGTTGTAGCTGCGGTTGCGGCAGCGGGGCTGCCTTGCGATCGCTTCGTTTTCGAGGGCTTCCTCCCTGTCAAAGGCAGAGTCCGTAAGGCCCGCATCGACGCGCTCAAAACCGAACCTCGCACCGTCGTCCTCTACGAAAGTCCGCATCGAATTGTGAAAACGCTGACGAATTTAGCCCAGGCGCTGGGGCCAGATCGTGCCGTGACATTGGCAAGAGAACTGACGAAGCGGTACGAAGAGTATTGGCGGGGGACGCTTGCAGAGGCCATTGAGCACTATGCAACGACCGCGCCCAAAGGAGAATTTACGGTAGCGATCGCCCCCTCGCCCCCTCGCCCCCTCACTCCCTCCACCGCCGAAATCACCACCGAACTCCAAAACCTGATCGCCCAAGGCCTCTCCCGCTCCGAAGCCAGCCGTCAGATCGCCGAGCGCACAACGCTCTCTAAACGCGACATCTATCAAATCTCCCTAGAA
>JBGTGK010000025.1:0-16344 GCA_041746795.1 Phormidesmis sp. | reverse complement strand
CCCGATGCAGATATTAGAGCTGAGGGCCGACAGAAGTTTGAACAGGTGACGGCTGAGGCGGGATTAGAGGTGCTGGGCTGGCGAGATGTGCCGACCGATAATTCTTCTTTGGGGCCGACTGCGCAGGCGAGTGAGCCTTTTATGCAGCAGGCGTTTATTGGTAAAGGCAGCTTCGTCGGTGCTGACGATTTGGCCTTAGAGCGGAAGCTGTATGTCATTCGGAAAAGAGCGCACAAGGCAATCCGAGGCGCTGAGCTGAGAAACTTTTGGTATGTCACCAGTATTTCCTGCCGCACGATTGTGTATAAGGGGATGCTGATGCCTGAGCAGGTAGCGAAGTACTACCTGGACTTGAACGATCCTGATATGGAGAGTGCTTTAGCGCTGGTGCATTCGCGCTTTAGTACGAACACGTTTCCGAGCTGGGAGCGATCGCACCCCTACCGCTACATCGCCCACAACGGCGAAATTAACACCCTGCGCGGCAACATCAACTGGATGACTGCCCGCCAGTCGATGTTTGCCTCCAAGCTGTTTGGCGATGATTTGGAAAAGGCCCAGCCCGCGATTAACATTGACGGCAGCGACTCGACGATTTTTGACAACACTTTGGAACTGCTGGCGCTGAGCGGGCGATCGCTCCCCCACGCGCTGATGATGATGGTGCCCGAACCCTGGTCAGGCCATGAAACCATGGACGCTCAGAAAAAAGCCTTTTATGAATACCATTCCTGCCTGATAGAACCCTGGGATGGCCCTGCCTCTATTGCCTTTACTGACGGCATTCAAATGGGCGCAGTGTTGGATAGAAACGGTCTGCGTCCGGGCCGCTACTACGTCACCAAAGATGACCGGGTGATTATGGCTTCTGAGGCGGGCGTGCTGCCTGTGCCGCCCGAAGACGTGGTGCAAAAAGGACGGCTTGAGCCCGGCAAAATGTTCTTAGTCGATACTAAAGCAGGGCGGATTATTCCTGACGAAGAGATTAAACAACAGATTACTTCGGCGCAGCCGTATCAGCAGTGGCTCGATCAAAATCTAGTGACTTTGGAGGAGCTACCCGACGCGGCGCGAGAAGTAAAAGCGCTAGACGCCGATGCCGTCACGCAGCGACAAATGGCCTTTGGCTACACCTTTGAAGAGCTGCGAATGCTGCTAGCTCCGATGGGTAAAGACGCGGTAGAAGCCGTCGGTGCAATGGGCACAGATACCCCTCTGCCCGTACTTTCCAATCGTCCTAAGCTGCTTTACAACTATTTTCAACAGCTCTTTGCCCAGGTCACTAACCCGCCAATTGATTCCATCCGCGAAGCGATTATCACCTCTGCGATTACGACCATTGGCGCAGAGCATAACCTGCTAGAGCCCACGCCCAAGAGCTGCCATTTGCTTCAGCTAAAGACCCCTCTTATTACTGACAGCGAGCTGGTAAAAATCAAGCACAACACTCACTTTAAGACGACTGTACTACCCATTTTGTTTGATCCCGATCGGGGAGAGTCCGGTCTTGCGGGCGCGATGGAAGCGCTGTGTATGAAGGCCGATGAAGAGATTGCCGCCGGTCACGAGATTTTGATTCTCTGCGATCGCAACGTTGCTCAAAATCGTGCGCCGATCCCAGCCTTGCTGGCGGTCGCTGGGCTGCACCACCATCTTATTCGCAATGGAACTCGCACCCGCGTAGGCATTGTGTTGGAATCCGGTGAGCCGCGCGAAGTCCATCACTTTGCAGTCCTGCTGGGCTACGGCTGCGGCGCGATTAATCCTTACATGGCCTTTGAGACTTTCCAGCGCATGATTGATGAAAATCTGTTGCGCGACGTGGCGTACGAGGAAGCCTGCAAAAACTACATTAAGGCAGCGACCAAGGGCGTTGTTAAAATTGCGGCGAAAATTGGTATTTCTACCATTCAGAGCTATCGGGGCGCGCAGATTTTTGAGGCGATTGGTCTCAACCAGTCGGTGACTGAGAAGTACTTTACCTGGACGGCTTCCCGTATTCAGGGCGTTGGGCTAGACGTGCTCGCTGAAGAAGCGATTATTCGTCATCGCCACGCCTTCCCGGATCGCCAGCCAGCAGGCGCTCACAATGCGGCTACCTTAGAAGCAGGCGGCGAGTATCAGTGGCGCAAAGACGGTGAAGCTCATTTGCTCAGCCCGCAGAGCATTCATCTGCTGCAAAAGGCGACCCGAGAAGGAGACTATACGCTGTACCAAAAGTACGCAGCGCTGGTAAATGAACAGGGTAAAAACTTTTTCCGCCTGCGCGATCTGTTGGACTTTGTGCCACAGCAGTCTGTGCCGATTGAACAGGTGGAAACTGTTGAAGAGATTATGAGCCGCTTTAAGACGGGGGCGATGAGCTATGGCTCTATTTCGCAGGAGGCGCATGAGACGCTAGCGATCGCCATGAATCGCATCGGTGGCAAATCCAACACGGGCGAAGGCGGCGAAGATCCCGACCGCTATACCTGGACGAACGCAAGAGGCGACTCCAAAAACAGCGCTATCAAGCAGGTGGCCTCCGGTCGTTTTGGGGTGAACAGCCTGTATCTCTCCAAGGCAAGAGAGCTTCAGATCAAAATGGCCCAGGGCGCAAAGCCGGGTGAAGGCGGACAGCTGCCGGGGAAAAAAGTGTATCCGTGGATTGCCAAGGTGCGTAATTCGACCCCCGGCGTAGGCTTAATCTCACCGCCGCCGCACCACGATATTTACTCCATTGAAGATCTCGCTGAGCTGATTCACGATCTAAAAAACGCGAATAGAGCAGCGCGAATCAGCGTCAAGCTAGTGTCTGAAGTGGGCGTGGGCACGATTGCGGCGGGCGTAGCAAAAGCCCATGCAGACGTTGTGCTGATTTCTGGCTTTGATGGCGGCACGGGCGCTTCACCGCAAACTTCGATTAAGCACGCGGGTTTACCTTGGGAGCTGGGGCTAGCTGAAACCCATCAGACTTTGGTGCTCAACAACTTGCGCTCTCGGATTGTCATTGAGACAGATGGGCAGATGAAGACGGGAAGGGATGTGGCGATCGCGGCCCTGCTTGGCGCAGAAGAATTTGGCTTTTCTACCGCGCCCTTAGTCTCTCTAGGCTGCATCATGATGCGCGTATGCCACCTCAATACCTGCCCCGTTGGCGTCGCTACTCAAAATCCAGAACTCAGAAAACAGTTTACAGGCGATCCTGAGCACGCCGTCAATTTCATGAAGTTCATTGCCCAAGAAACCCGTGAGATTATGGCGGAGCTAGGCTTTCGCTCGCTCAACGAGATGGTTGGTCGCACCGACGTACTGGCTGCTAAAACAGCCATTGACCACTGGAAAGCAAAAGGCATTGACCTTTCTGCTTTGCTTCACAAGCCCGACGTTGGCCCCGAAATTGGCCGCTACTGCACCCATGCCCAAGACCACGGCTTAGACAAATCTCTCGACATGACCCAGCTGTTGGAACTGTGCAAGCCCGCCATTGAAAAAGGTGAAAAGGTAAAAGCGACGCTGCCTATTCGCAACGTTCACCGCGTCGTCGGCACCATTGTTGGTAACGAAATCACCAAGCATCACGAGCAGGGTTTGCCCGAAGACACGGTTCATCTAAAGTTTGAGGGCACAGCCGGTCAAAGCTTTGGAGCCTTTGTGCCTAAGGGAATGACCCTGGAGCTAGAGGGCGATGCTAACGACTACCTGGGCAAAGGTCTCAGCGGTGGCAAGATTGTTCTTTATCCCGCCAGGGCCTCCACGCTGATTGCTGAAGAGAACATTATTTCAGGAAATGTGGGCCTGTACGGTGCCACTGGCGGCGAGGCTTATATTAACGGAATAGCAGGCGAGCGGTTCTGCGTTCGCAACTCTGGAGCAACGGCGGTTGTAGAAGGCGTGGGCGACCATGGCTGTGAGTATATGACCGGTGGCAAAGCCGTCATCCTGGGGACGACCGGGCGTAATTTTGCCGCAGGTATGAGCGGCGGCGTGGCCTATGTGCTTGACGAAGCCGGTGACTTTGCCTCCCGCTGCAACACTGAAATGGTGGGGCTAGAGCGGGTTGAAACAACCGGAGAAAGTCAGGAGCTGCGAGATATTATTCAACGTCACGCTGACTATACCGGTAGCCATAAAGCGAAATCTCTTTTAGATAGCTGGGATACCGCTCTGTCTAAGTTTGTTAAAGTCATGCCCAGGGACTATAAGCGCGTATTGCAACACATTCAGAAAGCTCTAGCCGACGGGCTAAGTAATGACGAAGCCATGTCAGCTGCCTTTGAAGAGAATGCAAGAGACATTGCCCGGATCAGCGGCGGCTAAATCTTTCATCCTCTAGCCTGAAGAAAATCCTAAAACCCACTCCCTATCTTCTCCTAAGAGGGGAAGTCCCTTTTCTCTTATATTTCACCTTTACTCCTCTAAACCAAACCCATGGGAAAACCAACCGGCTTTATCGACTACCTCCGCGAAGCGCCCGCTGAAACTTCACCTAAAGATCGCATCCGTAACTGGAATGAGTTTCACCTACCTATGCCCGACGAAGCCCTGCAAACTCAGGGCGCTCGCTGCATGGACTGCGGCACTCCCTTTTGCCACACGGGTGAACTCATTAGCGGTATGGCCAGCGGCTGCCCGGTTAATAACCTCATCCCTGAATGGAACGACCTAATCTATCGTGGCCTTTGGCGAGAAGCCTTAGATCGCCTGCATAAAACCAACAACTTCCCTGAATTTACCGGCAGAGTCTGTCCAGCGCCTTGCGAAGGCTCTTGCGTATTAGGCATTACCAACCCGCCCGTAACCATCAAGAACATTGAGTATTCTATTGTTGAAAAAGGCTGGGCAGAAGGCTGGATTACGCCTCAGCCACCGGCTAAACGCACGGGCAAAAAGGTCGCTGTTATCGGCTCTGGCCCAGCCGGACTCGCTGCCGCCGATCAGCTCAATAAGGCAGGCCATTGGGTCACCGTATTCGAGCGGGCAAACCGGCCTGGTGGACTGCTCACCTACGGCATTCCTAACATGAAGCTCGATAAAAACGACATCGTGCGCCGCCGGTTAGACGTGCTCGAAGCTGAAGGCATCACTTTTGTGTGTGATACCGAAGTGGGTAAAGATTTGCCTGCTGAAAAGCTGTTGAATGACTACGACTCAGTTATTTTATGCACGGGCTCTACGCGCCCACGCGACCTGCCGATTGAAGGTAGAGAACTCAAAGGCATTAACTTTGCAATGGAGTTTTTGACGGCGAACACTCAGGCTGTGCTAGACGGTACACCTGGCGACGGCTATATTTCCGCCGCTGGTAAAGATGTCGTGATTATTGGCGGGGGCGACACGGGAACAGACTGTGTGGCAACGTCTGTTCGTCACGGCTGTAAGAGCATTAATCAACTGGAGATTATGCCTAAGCCACCTGAGGTGCGATCGCCCGCCAATCCCTGGCCCGAATGGCCCAAAATTTACCGCTTAGACTACGGTCAGGAAGAAGCCAAAGCACTCTTTGGAGAAGATCCTCGGGGCTACGTGACTACGGCCACTAAGTTTGAAGATGACGGCGATGGCAACGTAGCCGCAGTTCATACCGTAGAAGTTCAGTGGGAGCGAGATGAAAGCGGTCGCTTTACGCCGATTCATGTGCCGGATAGTGAAAAGAGAATACCGGCTCAACAGGTGTTATTGGCAATGGGCTTCTTAGGGCCAGAGGCTCCTTTGTTAGATGCTTTGGGCTTGGAGAAAACTGAGCGCAGCAATGTGAAGGCTGAGCATGAGAGCTATACAACAAATCAGCTAGGCGTGTTTGCAGCTGGTGACTGTCGTCGGGGACAGAGCTTGATTGTGTGGGCAATTAATGAAGGAAGGGGAGTGGCGCGGGAGTGCGATCGCTACCTCATGGGCACTACCGAGCTGCCATAACCGAGAATCCTGTATCGTGTGTTCTCAGCGATGCCGCGCTTATGCCTTTGGTACTGAATATAGGCTCATACTGCAAGAGAGCACAAAAATCTTTCTTATAAAGGCTTGGCTTGACTGCTTTAACAATTGAACGTCTAGTGCAGCGTCAAAGCTCAATTTGAGGGTTGCCCCTTTTCAAAAACATTGACATATAAAGCGTTCAGAGACCATCAACTATTGTTCTTAGTCTTGACGCTGCACTAGCCATGTTTCTAAATCCTCTAGGTCAGACAAGTCGAGCAGCGCCTCACTTAGCTTTTCCAAGGCTCCTATATTTAGCGTCTTTATAAAAATCTCAGTGCTCTCTGGCAAAGCGTCAAACCGCTTTCTTAATAGCCGAATGACTAAATTAGCTGTTGCATACTCACGCCCTTCTTCAAAGCCTTCCTCCCGGCCTTCCTCCCGGCCTTCCTCTCTTGAAGTATCCACAACGTTCTTAAGATCTCGGTAGTATTTCAAACTATCCTCATAGGCAACCTGCTCCTCAGGTGAGAAATTGGCAATTTCAGCCACTTCAAATAGCTGAGCGAACGTTTCCTCTTGCAATGCCTGAGGTGGATCACTCAAGTCAGGCAAATGCTTTAGCAAAAATAGCCATTTATCAAAATGGCTTTCTAGCTGATCAACCCTTTTCGTGAACTTAGGCAGTTCCAAGTAAATAAATTTCAGCTTGTCGTAGAAAACTTCACACTTTTGATTCTTTAGCTCAACCCTATGCAAAATGGTGTCATCGTCTTTATGGTCATCAAATACAAAGTCTAGAACCCCCACTGTATATACGGGTGATAGCTGATAGTTCCAGGTTCCCTTCTGAGCCTGTTCTTGAATCGGAAACGTTGAGTAGTAAACGCTTCGATCCTTAAAGTAGTTTTGCTTCGCCTTTTGAATCTCTACAATGAACCGTTCGCCGCTTTCGCTTTCACAATAAATATCGAAAATGGCCTTACGATCTACGGTGGTATTCCCAACGCTCTCACTGTTGCGAAAGCTCAAGTCACTGATAGTATGCTGCTCTGGCAAAAGAACATTCAAAAAATCGATCAGCAGCGCTTTATTTGGTTCAGTCCCAAACAGACGCTTAAAGCCGAAATCCGTCAGCGGATTGATGTACCGTTCCTGGCTCAGTCGACTACCAAACATACCTGTTATTCTCTTCCACTCAGCTCAATAGCTTAGCCTAACAAAGCTTTTTGGATGCTGAGCAATCTTCACGAATGCAGGGTAGGGCTCAGCCCCAAGCCAAAAAACCTGCAATATTCAAAATAAAGCTTTAGCATCTTAAAAAGTCCAAAATCTTCAAAGGTCAAAGCGGGTGGGGGGAATCGAACCCCCATCATTAGATTGGAAATCTAAGGTTTTACCACTAAACTACACCCGCAAGTCATTCACTCTGTCATATTAGCTTAGATAGGTATCACAGGGCCTGCGTTATTTCGGCTGAGCTTCAATAATTTTTACCGTGAGCAGCAGGTTGTCATTGAACACAGCCTCACCGTCTAACCGGGCGGGTTCAAAGGCCAAGTCAGCAGACTTTAGCAAGCAGGCGATCGCCCCTTCCGATTCACTCGTAGCCCGCTCCACTCCTTCTGTCCAAGGCGTAGCCTGGTTCATCGTGCCATCAGCATTTACCGCTATTTTATAGGTTCCAGTCGGCTGAGAAAAATCAACCCGCCCACAGTCCAAATCCTGAGGCAGCAATTCTACTGCGGCTACGTCAGCGGTATTAGAAATCAGCTTTGGCGGGCTAGTAACCACATCGCGCTGAAGGTCTTTGGGGACTTCTGATGAGCCCGAAATGCTCAAGTAAGCCACCTGCTCTGAGCTGGTTCCATTGCTAGCCGTCCCTGGCGCAGGCAACGGTCCTGTTCCGTTAATGACTGACGTTTCATCACTGCCGCTATTTGCTGACCCGGCTGAATTATCATCGGCTGACGCCTCTAGGTTTGGAGAGGTTGTTGCAGAATTATTCTCGCCAGTTGAGCCTGAGGCAGCACTATTCTCGGTAGTCGAACTTGAGGGGTCACTCGTAGAACTATTTTCGTTGGTTGAGCCTGAGGGATCACTTGCAGGATCGTTTTTGCTAGTTGAGGTTGAATCGCCCGTAGAACTGTTTTGGCTGGTCGAACTTGAGGCAGACGGAGTCGGGGAGGGCGAATGGTTTGCGATCGCCTGACGCTCTGTTTGGCTCTGCGTATAGGTACTCATCGTCAGAGGGCGCTTGGGCGGTTCTGGTAGATCAGGCTCGGGGCTCGGCGGGGGCGAAGTCGCTGAGGCGGCTGCTCGTGCGTTAGCCTCAGCTTCACTAGCCGCCTTTGCAGCCCTGTCTTCAACCGCCTGATTTTCTGCCAACTCAGCTGCTCGCTCAGCCGCCGACTGATCTACCGAGTCGGCAACCAGCTCAACCGGCACTACTGACGAGGGCGAGGGCTCGCCTGAGGGCTGCATAATCGTGAGTATGTAGGGCAAGCTCAGCCCTAATAAGCCAATATGCACCAGTGCAGAAAGTCCGCCTAGCGCTAGCCACAGGTGTTTGGGTTCATCGTGTTGCCAGGTTTTTAAAGGAGAGACCATCTGTCAGCATGTTTACCCGCAGCGCTTACTAGCCACGGGCTCGGCTAAGCTTTAACAAGCTAGCATCTCTGTTGGCCGATTGGCACAATCCCTTTCTCTTTACGGATTTTCAAAATCTATAAACCTATAGCCGCGTTTTTACCCCAAACGTCAGCACCGTTTCATCAATGCCTTTTAGCTTCAGCGGCTCAAACTTTACAATTTCCTGCTCATCTAAATAATCGGCAACGGCTGCCGATACCAAAATCGTATCAGCCGTTGCTGACTCCTGAATACGCGCGGCAATGTTAACGCTGGGGCCAATGGCCGTGTAGTCAGAGCGCTCAGCGCTGCCAAACATCCCTACCACAGCCGTACCCTGGTGAATGCCACAGCGGAATTTTACCGGGCCAATGCCCTGTTCTGCCCAGCGCTGATTGAGACCATCTAAGTCTCTATACATTTGGCGCGCGGCGGCGATCGCCCTTTTCACCTGTTCATTCGGGCTCATCTCTTCTGGTGCCCCAAATAGCGCCAGCACCGCATCTCCCATAAATTTATCCACCGTGCCACCATTGTTAAAAATGGCGTGGGTCATGGTTTCTAGGTACTCGTTCAGGAGTTCGGCGACTCGGCGCGATCGCAGGGTATTACTCAGCTGCGTAAAGCCCACAATGTCGCTAAACAGCACCGTTATCAAACGAGGCTCAGGCCGCAAGTCGAGCTGTAGCTCTCCTTTATTCGCCTTTGCTACCAGCGATGGCGGCAAAAAACGCTGTAATACCGACTCAGTGAGATATTGATTGAGCTGAGCCACCTTTCGCTCATTAGACTTTAGCGCCAGCAGGTTACGCACCTCAGCCAAAAGCTCCCGATCGTTAAAAGGCTTACTCAAATAGGCGTCTGCTCCCTGCTCTACCCCTTCTAAGCGGGTTTCATTATCTACCTTGGCCGTCAGCAAAATAATCGGTGTCCCCTGAAGCCCCTCGTCTGTGCGAATCCGCGCAATCATCTCTAGGCCCGAAACGCCCGGCATCATCAAATCAGTAATAATTAAATCAGGCTTGTACGAAGCCGCCATTTCCAAGCCCTCAGCCCCCTGCTCAGCCGTGCGCACTTTGTAGCCCTTACGCTGCAACACCCTAGAAACATAGGCCCGCAGGTCGGGGTTGTCATCTACCACCAAAATTTGTGAGCCTTCAAAAGAGGCGATCGCCCGCTGGCTACCCTCTGCTTCGGGCGGCAGGCTCACCACCCGATCTGCCGACGCCGACGCCATCTCAATATCTGAGAGTTCCACCGCCGCCCGACCTTTCTCCGTTTGCAGTATCTGCTCTACAACCTGCTCAGCAGGTAGGTGGGCTGATCCGAGTGGCAGGCTAATCGTAAAGGTCGTCCCTGTTCCGTAAGTGGATTGTACCGAAACCTCGCCGCCGTGCATCTGAGAAAGCTCCTGCACCAGAGACAGCCCTAGCCCAGTGCCTTCGTAGTGACGATTAGCCGAACCATCTGCCTGACGAAACCGCTCAAACAAGTGCGGGATTTGGTCTTTGCGAATGCCGATGCCTTCATCTTGCACCTGTAGCTGGGCCTTGCCGTCGATCTCTTGGAGTCGCACGGTAATCGACTTACCCGCTGGGGTAAATTTCATCGCGTTAGAGAGCAGGTTGTAGAGTACCTTATCGAACTTCTCCATGTCTAAGTACACCGATGAACAGAATTTAATCTCGGTGCTGAGCGTGATTTGCTTACGCTCGCAGTAGGTTCGGAAGGCCTCTACGACTTCAGCGGTAAATACGGCCAAGTCACAGGGCCTAAACGTGGGCTGCATTTTACCGGCGTCTAGCCGCTGTAGGTCTAGCAGCTGGTTGACGAGGCGCAACAGCCTGCGAGAGTTACGCAGGGCAATCACTGACTGCTCAGCGTCTAACCCTTCGCCCCGTTCTACCGCCGACTCTAGCGGGCCAATGGTCAGGGTTAGCGGCGTCCGAAATTCGTGGGAGATGTTTTGAAAGAATGCGTTTTTCTGCTGATCTAGCTCCAGCAGCTGCTCTGCCTGGAGTCGACTTGTTTGGTAGAGGTGAGCCTGTTGGACGGTGATCGCGGCCTGATTGGCCACCGATTGGGCCAGGGTGATCTCATCCGGCTGCCACTGGCGATCGCGATGAATCTGCTGGAGCACAATGCAGCCCGTGATTCTAGCGTCTGCCAGTAGCGGCACGGCTAACAGCGCTTTTTCGGCCACTTTTTCAACCCTCAAGTCTGGGCCAGAAAGGTTCGCCTGTAGGCTGTCTGCTGTGCTGATGACGACTGGCTGCTTAGTTGCCAGCATTTGCGCAAAAATGGGGGCTTGAGCGATCGCAATGCTAGCTTCTGGTAGCGTCGGAGCCGCCGTTTCTATCGCATCGTATCGGCCCACACAGCGAGAATGAGTCTCCTCTGTCCACAGCGATAGCGTACAGCTATCAGAATCCAGCGCCTGCCCTAGCTTTTGAGTAATCGCCGCAAAAATTTCGTCAGCGTCCAGGCTAGCGTGCAGCGCTTGAGTAATCGTATTAGTCAACGCCTCTCTTTGAGCCAAAGACTGAACTCGTTCATAAGTCCAGGTCTGAGAAAGCGCCAAAGCCGCCTGGTCAGCCAGCGTCGTCAGCAGCTTAATTTCGCCCTCTTCCCACGGCTTTTGGTGAGCGCACCTGTGCAGCGCCAGCACCGCCAGCACATCCTGCTTGCAAGTCAGCGGAATCAGTAAGCTCGTCTGAATATCCAACATTTGATAGGCCGCTACGCTCTCTAGACTCGGCGCAGCCTCAGCTACATCTTCGGGCACTTCTAAATGCTGCATAAACGCCGTTTGCCACGCCGTTTTTTCTAGCAGAGCCAGTGTTTCAGGCCAAAGCATCCCTAACTCGTCTATCCGCTGCTCGTCTGACACGGCTGTTCCTACATAGTGGAACGCCGGAGAATTTAGCTCGGCTGCGTCCAAAGGCTTGACAATGCCATAGTCTAGCTCAAACGCCTTACCCAACGTTTCAACGATAGTCTTGAGCATTTCCTGAGACGTTTGAGCGCTGCGAATGGTATTCGTAATTGCGTTCAGCAAGGTTTCCTGACGCAGCACCCGGTTCAGCTCTTGAGTTCGCGCGTTCAGCAAGCTGTGAGTGTCTACGGCCTGGTTTACGACCGTCCGCAAGTCCTCCTCCTCCCAGGGCTTAGTCACATACTTAAACACCTTGCCCTCGTTAATGGCCTCTACCAAGTCCTCCACATCGGTGTAGCCCGTGAGCATAATCCGAATCGAGTTGGGATAGCGATCTGCCGTCACGCTCAGCAGCTCTGTGCCACTCATTCCCGGCATGCGCTGATCAGAAATAATAACTGCGATATCACCCTGCTCTGAGAGCATTTCCAAAGCATCCTGACCACTGTTAGCCTTAATTACTTTGAAATCTCTGTAAAATGTGCGGTAGAGCAAATCTAAATTATCCGGCTCATCATCTACCACTAAAATCTTGTGCTTAGATGCCTTTGCTCGCCGACTCCGCTCTCTAACTGCCATGCATCCATCTCTCATTTAAGCCAGATATCTTCCCCGGAGTATTTCCTGAGAATGTCGTGAGCCCCTCAACATCCAAAAGCAGTACGGATCTCAGTACCGAGGCAGCTGTACAACGTCCTTTCTAAAGTTCCCACCCTCTTTCGAGTTTTTACTATGCCTGCGTCCAATGCCGAGCGCGAGAAGCCCGCTAGCCCCCTTACCCGCTACCAGAAGCGATCCTTCCGCATTCGAGCAGCCCAGCCCAAGGATTTGGCTCAAGTTGTCAGCGTTTTGCTCACCAGTTTCTACACCCAGGCAAGCGCTACTCAATGGCTTTACTGGCTTTTGCGCATAGGCATTCAAGAGGACATAAAAGTCAAAATCAAAAGCCCGGCTGGGCAGTATGCCTGCTTGGTCGCCACCACGCTTGATCCCGACTCAGCTCAGTCCGATGAGGTGATTGGTACCGTTGAAGTTTCTCAGCGCCCTTGTGAAGCCTGGCAGCTGTTTCCGCCTAAGCGCGCCTATCTCTCTAATTTGGCAGTCGATCCGGCGCACCGCCGTGAAGGGGCCGCTCAGCAGCTCTTATTAACCTGTGAGAGCATTGCGCTGGGCTGGGGATTTCACAGCGTTTATTTACATGTTATGGCCGACAACGTTGCTGCTCAGGCGCTCTACGCCAGGGTCGGCTATCGGCAGCTTGAAGTGAGCAATCCTATTCTCTCTGGATTGGGGATCAGGTCACAGCGACTGCTGCTTTCAAAACGGGTGTCATAAGATCTGCGGTACGCACGAGCTAGAGGTTGCAAATCTTACGTGACTACTTACCTGCTTTCACTCACTCTTCAAGCTGTAGATACAGAGTTTTATGTAAGCTGTATAAAGCATGGGGTGCTTCGCTATAAAGAATGAATAAATACAATTGGTTCTGTTTAGATCCAGCAGCGATTTGTATCACATTAGAAGGAGTTACACGTCAGAGTCGGCGGATACGCTGGCTGAACGACCCAAGCTATGGATTCTACGCCTACTGTCAAAAAGGTCGCAGCGGCATTTAATTTCCCTGACGATCCCTCGGGTCGTGCTTTATTTAGCCAGTTGCCTACTTGTGAGTCGTCAGGTAGCTCTGATAGTATCAATGCGCAGCCTTTCTCGGGCAGTGAAAATGACAACCGTCGTACTGACAGAGACGTAGTAAGAGGCATAGCAAGAGATAACATTGTCAAAATTGCTTCCAAAACCGCTTCCAAAACCGCTTCCAAGACGGCTTCCAAGTCATCCGTTTTGCAAACTCCCCAGCCTACCTCCCTGGCTAACTTTAGGGCTAATCCCAGAGGCAGAACGGGAGACTGGAAATCCTTCGGCACGTCTGTGAATCAATACTTAAAAGTTGATGAAGTGGTTGAGAAGATAGACAGCGGCAGGCTATGGGTCGTTAACAGCCGCCGTCGTAACGGACTCATTGTGCTGCGAAAGTTTCACGCTGAGTTCGCAGGCCCCGGCGCTGCGGTTGGTGGCGATCTCGACGATGACATTGTCAAGCTCATTCCGATTGGCAACCTGTCTTTGCTAGAGCCTAGCTCCCACGAAGCGCATCAGAGTGCAATTAAGATTCGCCTACAGTGGATTCGCCTCACCCAAAACTTTACTGACAAGCCCAGCCCCGATGACCGGGCGCGAAAGATTTTAGAGCAGTTCAAAACCTATTTTGACCAGAGCACCGTGGACACAGTACCCGACGAGGCTTTTGCGCTATTAGTGGGTGTTTTTCCTCAAACTATTCGCTGGGCTCGCTCTGAATTCGTCTGGTAAACGGGTTTTAACGGGGTTTTTCCTACGTAGGGGTAGGCACAAGGGTTTGCCCGTACGGTAATGTTTTTTGGATGTTGGTTAGGGTGCGCAGATTTTGGGCGGCGGTACCGATGCTGATGCGCAGGCCGCCACCAGTGTGCCGAACGAGGGTGCCTTTGGCTTTGAGCTGGCTAAATAGCTTGGCAAGACCGTCTGCTTGATTGGCGGAGTCTAGAATGGAGAGGGCGCTGTGATGCAATTGAATATATACAAAGTTGCTATTGCTTGGCCATACCTGTACATAAGGGTGGTCAGAGAGTGCTTTGTATAGCTGCGATCGCTCGGTCAGGATAGTGGGAATCTGGCTGAGTAAGTGATCTCTATTAGCGAGCGCCGTGTAAGCAGCGGCCTGTGAAAAACTAGGCAGGTTGTAGGGCAGTCTGAGTTTTTCTAAGGCAGCAATCACTAACGGGTGAGCAATGCCATAGCCGACGCGGTGGGCAGCTAGGCGAAAGGCTTTGGAAAGTGTTCGAGTCACGAGCCAGTTAGGACGGCTCAGGGCTTCTGCTAACGTCGTATGACCGCTAAATTCAAAATAGGCTTCATCGACTACTACAAGAATGTCTTCAGGCAGCTGCTTGAGCCAACCTAGCTCTCGCTGTGTCAGGGCATTCCCAGTAGGCGAGTTGGGATGCACCATGAAGACGGTGCGAACGGGTGGGCCGTTGGTTTTGGCTGAGGCGATCGCCCCATCAGCAGCCTTAAGATCTACCTCAAAACTATCCGAACGGCCTACCGTGTGAACCTTTACACCCAGCGTTTTGGCCAAAATGGCGTACATCGAGAAAGTAGGCGCAGCCACCAAAATAGATCCGTGGTTGCCCAAGCAAGTCGCCATAATAACTGAGCGAATTAGCTCGTCTGAGCCGTTCCCTAGCGTGACGTTTTGGCAGGTGATGCTATCGGCTGTGAGGTTGAAAGAGGTGCCTTTACCAGTATCATTGTCGGCGGCTGTATTGGCCGAGCTGATGGCGTAGCTGATGACGGCTTGCTTTAGGGCGAGCTGGTCACTGTCTGGATAGCGGTTGGCTGCGATCGCTCCCACATACTGCTCAGCCAAAGCAGCCTTGATATCAACTGGCAAGTCAATCGGGCTTTCATTCGTATCCAGCGGATCTAAAACAGGATGCATCGACTCTACAGCTAGCTCATCTAATGGATGAGCCGCCAGATGAGGAGATTGGTAGGCCGCCAGCCGAGTCAAATCATCACGCAAAAAAGCCATACGTAGGGTGGGCACCGCCCACATCCGGTCTATACAAACACGCCTGCATTCTACACCAGCAGCCCATCAGGTATCATGGCACCCATTCATCCTATCCGCCCCTTTACCTTCTGATCATGACAGAATCGTTTCGCATCACGCTCTTACCCGGCGACGGCATCGGCCCAGAAATCACCGCCGTTGCGGTTAATGTTCTCAAGCAGGTAGGCCAGCAGCACGACATCCAATTCGATTTCACCGAAGCACTGCTGGGTGGAGCAGCTATTGACGCAACCGGCTCGCCGCTACCCGATGAGACCTTGAAGGCCTGTAAGCAGAGCGATGCAGTGCTCCTAGCAGCGATCGGTGGGTACAAGTGGGACACTCTGCCTCGGGCGCAGCGTCCCGAAACTGGGCTGCTTGGCCTGCGCTCGGGACTCGGCTTATTTGCTAATCTGCGCCCGGCGACTATTTTGCCTCAGCTGCTCAGCGCCTCTTCGCTCAAGCCAGAAATTGTCGAAGGCGTCGATATCATGGTGGTTCGTGAGCTGACCGGCGGTATTTACTTCGGCACGCCTAAAGGCATCTTTGAGATGGAGAACGGTGAGCGGCGAGGGGTGAGCACGATGGTGTACCACAGCAGCGAGATCGATCGAATTGGTCGAGTAGCTTATGAGATCGCGCGTAAGCGTAAAGGACGGCTGTGCTCGGTTGATAAGGCAAATGTGCTGGAGGTTTCTCAGCTTTGGCGCGATCGCATCACCGCCCTTAGCACCGATTATCCTGACGTAGAACTCTCCCACCTATATGTAGACAACGCCGCCATGCAGCTAGTACGCGCGCCCAAACAGTTCGACACCATCGTCACCGGCAACCTGTTCGGCGATATTCTCTCCGATGCTGCTGCCATGCTCACGGGCAGTATCGGAATGCTACCCTCCGCTAGCTTGGGCGAGAGCGGCCCCGGTGTGTTTGAGCCGGTGCATGGTTCAGCGCCCGACATTGCTGGGCAGGATAAAGCCAACCCGCTGGCTGAAGTGCTCAGCGCGGCCATGATGCTACGCTACGGGCTCAACCAGCCCGCCGCTGCCGACCAGATTGAACAGGCGGTTCTTACCGTGCTAGACCAGGGCTATCGCACCGGCGATATTATGTCTGAGGGAACGAAGGCTACGGGCTGCAAAGGGATGGGTGAAGCGCTTGAGAAAGCATTAAGCCAAAATGCAAGGAGTCCAAATAAAAGCACACAAGCTAAAAGCACACAATAGCC
>JBGTGK010000024.1:0-3066 GCA_041746795.1 Phormidesmis sp. | reverse complement strand
CACACGGCTAACCCTTCGTTGAACTTCTCGGAGGCTTGCAGGCTACCGCTGGGCGAAATTACATATAGCAAATCTCCAGATCTCAGGAGGGGCGGAATCTGGCAGCGTTTCTCCAAAAAAGAGTCACTCATTTATAAAATTAAATATTTACGAGACCTATTCATGAGAGATGGAGATTTAATATGACCGCGATCTAAGCCGACCGTAATTATCGACCTCATAGGCCTCACCGACATAGCCCGTTTGATTAAACATTAGCTGGTGAATGTAGCGATCCAACTTGTATTCACTGTCGAATCTATCGCGATAAAAGTCTTTGATATCGTCTTCTACACCTAGGGTTGAAAGCTCGTCATGCAGGGCCTGGCGATCGCCCGCAAAATAAGCATCCCTCGCCGCTTTATCCTGCCAAAACTTATGCACAATTCTATAGGGAACGCCTCCCAGCGTCACCTGCTCATTCACAAATAAGGTTGTCCAAGTCGCTCCGCCCAAGCCCAAGGCTAAAAACGCCAGTAACAGTCCGTAGCGCCACCTCTGCTGCGGGCTCTGCTGCGAGCTCAGCTGTTGGCTTAACCAGCTGGGGCGATTTCTCCTTTGAGTTCGCTTGCGTCGAACTAAGTTAAAAAAGATGCGGTCACGCTTGAGCGAACTCTCCAGACGACGCTGCAAGCGACTCTTTGAAGGGCGGCGCACTGTAGAAGCAGAAGAAGAGGCGACTGTAGCGGCGGCAGAAGGAGAGGCAAAAGGCCCAGAAGGCGGCAAAGCAGGAGAAAGAGGCGGCTGTAGCGACTCGGCACATACGCCTAACGTGTGAGATTGGCGCGTAATTGAGGGTAACGAACGAACCATACAGCAAGGGTAAATCTAGTAGTGATTTACAGGGGAGATGAACTTTCAGGTACATTCACTTAATTATGAATTAATTTGCTGCTTAAAGCGGGGAAGTGTGTGCGTACATTTACATAGTAGGTGCCAGACACAGCAGGTGCTAGTTGTTCATTCGACTCAAGTTGCGCTGCATGGTTTGGCGAAGCTGCTCTGAGAGCTGGTTGATAGTGGTGGAGCGATCGCCCTGATAGTCCGCCAGATAATCCTTCAAATTAATCGGCTCGCCTACGTAAAAGCAGGCCTTGCGAGTCGCTTTAGGCTGAGCATGTTCTAGATGAAACACCTCACGCTCCAGGCGAGTAAGCGTATCTAAAAAGCGCTCTGAAGTAGGTGACTCAGCCACATAGCCATCGTAAATAGCATCAAAATTCAGCAAACGCACCGTGTCCCAGTACAAGTCCTCGTTAGCCTTATCGTTAATCTCTTCAGCCTCTTCTAACAAAGCCTGTACTTTATAGACTCGCTCACGCAGCGGTAGGTTCGTAGCAGGCTCTATGCTCAAGGCCGCTTCACATTTTTGAATAAACACCTGCTTGAGCCGGTCAATCCGCTGATTCCAGTCCAAATCGTTCTCATGCAGGAGGTTTGCCTCCGTTTCAATTTGCACAATGACCCGATTGGCTACCTGACGCAGCCGCTGATAATCATCCATGCCGGGCGCTGAAGACAGCCCCAGCTTAAATTCCAGGCGGGAGAGCGTTGAGTCAATCACCCGATGCATGGGCTGCTGATAGCGATATTTTAAGCTGAGAGGCACGATGTAAAAATTGGGTACCTGCTCAGCCGTAGGCGCTTTTTTGGCGAGTTGAGCAAGCACAGACATCGGTAGCTGAACGGCACCGGGGCGAAATGGCATAATCGTGTCGTTTTGGTAGGAGCAGCCGCCCTCGGGGAAAATAACCAGGCGGCAGTACGGCGCTTTGAGCAGGCTCAACGTTTGGCTAATGCTGGCGCGATCGCCCATGCCCCGTCGAATGGAATAGCATCCTAACCGCTGAATAAACCACCCCATTAGCCCGTCAAAAGACTCATGGGCCACCACATAATGAAACAGCTGACCTAGCCGAGCTGATAGCACAAACAGGGTAATCCCATCTTCCATGGTTGGATGGTTGCACACAAATATAAGTCTGGCATTATCTACCGCCCGCACCCGGCCCACGCTCTCCTCAGAAACCGAGAGCCGAAACTTATACAGCACCCTCGCCAGCGAATACGAAATGCTCTGCACAAGCCTGATCATCAGCGGCCTTTGCTTCGGCGGATAAAACGCTTGGCTAGCGCTGGTGCCCTGAGCTGATGGGCTATTTGATGAGTTGGCGGAGCGAGCAGTCATAGTAAGCCATGCGCAAAAATCCTATGCCCTTAAATATATAGACTAAGTGGGCCTCTAGTTCGTTGCGTAGCAGATGCATCCATTAATGAACATCTTCATGCAGAGCCGTCTGTTCCTAAACTTCTATTCCTAAACTTCTGTTCCTAAAGCCTATATAACGCCAGTTCGGGTTAAGCAACCCAGTGATTACTCACCGCCTGAAGCAGATCCCCTCCACGGGAGGGGTGCCCGTAGGGTGGGGTAGGTCGGCAACTTGCACGACACGCCAAAACCCACCCCTGGCCCCTTCCAGGAGGGGATTTACTTCAGGCTAAGTTAGTGAAAGTGCTGACACAGATAAGGTTTGGCGTAATTCCTTAAACCGAACTGACGTTATATAGATTGGGTGCTCTAGAACTTGAAGAATATAGGACACATTACCGTGCGCGCTTTCACAAAACTAATTGGCTTCGGACTGCTCATGTGGAGTATTTATCTGCTAGGCCATAACATTCTCTTTACCACTAATATCTCTCCTTACTGGTGGCGAGGCATCGCTGCTGACGCTTCGGTATTCTTTCTAACCATCGGCGCATTGTCTCTTGTTTTCCTCCCCAACGAGTTCAAAGAAATAGGCTGGATTTCAACGGCAGTCGGCATCTTAGCCGTATTTATGAGCAGCCGAGCTATCTTAAATCCCACCAGCCTGTGGGAATTCTTGGTCGTGCGTCAGAGTAAAGTGGTTTTGCTAAAATGGCTTCGTCGATAGCAAGGTGTCGAGATGGAATGTCCTTTTTGCGAGCATCCCAAAGCACACAAACACAGCAAAACTAGCAATGGCCACCAACGATATCGATGTC
>JBGTGK010000023.1:0-35681 GCA_041746795.1 Phormidesmis sp. | reverse complement strand
GATCGCAGAACCTTATCTTTGCGAAGGCATCGCACCCACTCTTGGACAATCTCGATCACCGATTTTTAGGTTGTTAACGCTAAGCTGTAAAAATCTGGCCTACAGGGCTTACCCAAACAGGCAATCCGTGCTGTAAAGTCACAGACTATCGTGCTGTTGAACTGTTGTACCCACCATGTTTTTCATCCGCCACTGGAAACGGTTTCTTGCCCTGGCCCTAGTCAGCCTGCTATCGAGCTGGCTGATAACTAGCTGCGGCAATGCCTCCACGACGAGTTCAGATGCTACAGGCTCAAGCGGAGGCAAGGCTGAGGTAGAGTTTTGGACAATGCAGCTATCGCCTAAGTTTGACAATTACTTCAATACGCTAATTGCCGACTTTGAAACCAAAAATCCGGACGTTGCCGTGAAATGGGTAGATGTGCCGTGGAGCGACATGGAGACCAAAATTTTGGCAGCAGTTTCAGCAGGCAACGCTCCCGACGTGGTGAACCTCAACCCTAACTTCGCCTCGCAGCTCGCCTCCAAAGGAGCTTGGCTGACCTTAGATGATAAAATTTCTCCCGCAGAGCAAGCCATTTATCTGCCCAAAATTTGGGAAGCCACGCAGCTCGACGGCAAAAGCTTTGGCTTCCCTTGGTACCTCACTGCCCGCGTGACGCTGTACAACACTGATATCTTTAAAGCCGCAGGCGTCACCGAACCGCCTAAGACCTTTGAAGAACTCGCTACCGTCGCTAAGCAAGTAAAAGATAAAACAGGCAAGTACGCCTTCTTTATTAGCTTTGTGCCCGAAGATGCCGCCGATGTTCTCCAGTCCTTCATTCAGATGGGCGTGCCCTTAGTCGATGACGAAGGTAAGGCGGCTTTTAATACGCCAGCAGGCAAAAAAGTATTTCAATACTGGACAGACCTTTACCAGCAAGAGCTGATGCCTCGCGAAGTGCTCACCCAGGGCCATGAGCAGGCCATTCAGCTTTATCAGTCTGGTGAAACCGCGATTCTCGCATCGGGCGCAGAATTTTTGGATACCATTGCGACTAACGCGCCAGATGTTTCGGCTGCTACCAAGGTCGCTCCGCAAATTAGCGGCAGCACTGGCAAACAAAATGTCGCTGCGATGGATTTAGTCATTCCTAAATCTACCGATGTTGAAGAAGCCGCTCTGAAGTTTGCCGCTTATGTCACGGACGATGCCAACCAGCTATCGTTTGCCAAGGCCGCGAACGTACTGCCCTCTACCGTTGAGGCTATGAAAGATAGCTACTTTACTGACGTTTCTGCGAACGCTAAGCCGGTAGAGATTGCCCGCTCGGTTAGCGCTAGCCAGCTCAAGAATGCTGCTGTGCTGATTCCGGCGATGGCAGACGTTAAAGATCTGCAAAAGATTGTGTATGACAACTTGCAAGCAGCCATGCTGGGCGATAAAACCGTTGATCAGGCTGTGGCCGAGGCCGCTGATGAATGGGATAATCGGTAGCTTAAGTGTGATACGAACTCTATTTTAAGCTGAAGCTTTTGCTGCGAATAAAAGCGCCACAGCTAAGATCAAGATAAAACCTCTTAGAGCAAGTGCTTGCTATGGTGATGCTTTCTACACGGGTCAGCGAGCTTGACCTAGACGATTTTGACGGGCAGCTTACGCAAATGGTCGTGCTGCCAAATATTAGCTGGAAAACATATCAGGCGATGCTGGGCGATATAGGCGATCACCGCGCGACGCGCATTGCCTACAATCAAGGCTTATTAACTATAAAAGTGCCTTCCAAACTTCACGAAATCGTCAATCGCCTCTTAGCCCGAATCGCTGCCACTGTCACCGAAGAAACCGGGCTAGAAGTTATCAACGTAGGCTCAACCACTCTAGAACGCGAAGATCTAGAAAAGGGTGCTGAACCAGATACCGGATTTTATATTCAAAATGCATACAGGTTAGAAGGATTAGATCCCGAAATCCCCAAAGACTTGCCCCCCGATTTAGTCATCAAAGTAGACATTACCAGTCCATCAAATCGGCGGGTGGCGATCTACCAGGCTTTGGAAATTCCTGAAGTTTGGCGGTATACCAAACGGTACGGGCTAGAGGTTTATCAGCTTCAAGCAAGCGGCTACGTTAAGACCGAAGCGAGCCTGGCGTTGCCTAAGCTAACGGCCACGCGAATAAATGAATTTTTGGCACTGCGACAAACCCAAGGTGAAAATCAGGTCATTCGATCCGTCCGAGACTGGATTCGCCAAGCCAACTGATAACCCGTAGGGTGGGCTGGTAAACACCCATCGAATTCCAACAGATATTATTTGATAGCGATCGCCTAATAGCCGCCCAAACTTCCCTGACGCTTTGCTTTGCCTTCGGCCCAGCGAAACACCAGGATGCCAAGCGTGAAGTAAATGAGGCCGTTGGCTAGCGCGATCGCCCACACGCCCCAATCCAGCCCTTCATTCCTCGCCATCAAATCCCGCAATAAGCCTACACTCGGCAGCATTGGCAGCACATTTGCGACCAGCCGCGCCCCCCCGCTCCAGTGCTCAGTTTGAGCCGCCAGCAAAAACAACAGCACGAACTGAAACAGCCCCAGCACCTGCTGCACCTTTTTAAGCACCAGCGCAAACGAACCAATGAAAAAAGCCAGGCCGTAAGCGCTCAGCACTAGCGTCGATAGCGGCAGCAACAGCAAAACCGGAAAGGCCAGCCGACTGCCCGTCGTCACTAGGATGATAGCCAGCACGACCATAATTAACAGCAGCCGTAGCGTCAGGCTCGCAACCGCCCGCGCTAAGAACACCTGAGGAGCCCCAAACGGCGATAGAAAAACCTGCTCCAGCGTCCCCGTCTGCGCCTCTAGCTGAAGATTAGTGGCAATGTCGTTAACGATGTAGAGTACCAGCGTCCAAATTACGTAGCCCACCACTAGCGTATCTAGCCGTTCGCCAAAGCCAGCCATTGGCCCCGCTACGTACTGAGTGCTGGAAAAAATGCCGTAAAATACCGCCGTCAGAATCACCACGCCGCCGATCACCTCAGCAGGATAGCGGCGAGTTTGTATCCAGGTGCGCTTAAATTCACCGATGAGCAGGTCAATCATGGGAGCTGTCGCCTTTAGTAAGCTGTAAAAAGACATCGGTTAAATCCGCCCTGTCCTGCCGAACTTCTAGCAGCGGCAGCGGCGCTAAAAGGCTCAATATTTTGTAAATCATCGTCGGCGAAGGCGCTAGATCGTCAGCCGGTGCAGGGCTGTAGTGAAGGTACCCGTCGCCCACGGTTGCGCCCAGCCGCGCTAATGCCTGCCGCTGCCGATCGCTCAACTGGCCGCCAAACTCAATGTGATAAGCCGCGCTGTTTGAAAACTGCTGAATCAGCGCCTGCGTAGACTGCTCAGCGACAATCTGCCCCTGCCTAATCACCGCCACCCGGTCAGAGAGTTCTTCGGCCACGTTGAGCTGATGCGTGGTGAGCAAAATAGCGCATCCAGAGTTCGCCACCTGCCGCACGAGCCGCTTGACGGTTTCTCCCGACTCTACGTCTAGCCCTAAAGTGGGTTCATCTAGCAGGAGCAAGCGCGGTTCGTGAATGAGGGCTACGGCGATCGCAATTTTCTGCTGCATCCCCCGAGAAAGCTGCTGCACAGGCACCTTGCGCTTATCTAGCAAGTCAAACTCCGCTAAAAGCTTCTCGCCTCGCTGTTTGGCCGCTCGCCGAGGCATTTGCCTAAGCACGCCAAAGTACTCCAAATTTTCCAAAGGCGTCAGCCGCCAGTACAAGTTGCGATTGCCTTCTAGCACCGCACCGACCCCACGCAGCGCTTCCGGCTGACGGTGCGGATCAGCGCCCGCAATCTTCACCCAGCCAGCATCAGGACGCACCAATCCCGCAATCATTTTAATCGTTGTCGTCTTACCCGCTCCGTTTGGCCCTAAAAAAGCGAGGACTTCTCCCGCTAAAATCTTTAAAGAAACGCCTCTCACGGCCTCAAACCGTCTTTTTCCTCGACCGTAGCTTTTTTTTAGATTCTGAGATTCCAAGGCGGGCAAAATTAAACCTTGGGACGATGCAGGCAGATCAGAGGGCGACATTTAAGTGAAGGCAAGGGCAAGGAGACTATGGTAACGCGATCGCTAGACGATTACGCAGTCAACCAACCCTTGTCCCCCCCTTTTGAGGGTAGGCACCTTCCCAATTTAAATATAAAAATGATGGTTACTTAACTATCGGTTACAATTCTACAACTGTTTTATCATTATCAGAAGCAGCCGTACACGTTACGGCAAACGTTACGGTAAGTAGTTAGCCAGGATTTTTACCCTGTCAGTATGACTTTTTTGGAACTCAACGAACCCCTAGTACCTCCCCATTCGAAGACAATAGGGATGCGAGATCTCAATGGACTTCTGAGAGCGCACTTTAGGCAAATCTCTGATCGATCGATAGGCTCCCTTCCCTCGGTTTCTTTTACTGAGTTAGATCAAGCTTTCACAGCGTGGGGCTTTATTGCTCTGGCTATCTTCTCGTTGGCACAGTTCTCTATGCTGAGTTGGTCAACCCAGGCTTTGGTTGACGCTGCCCTAACGGGCGCAGGAATTGCTGGCACTGCGAAGCTAACCTGGCGACTAGCCTATAGTGAAAGCCTACGGTGGGTTGTAGGGCTGTGGACAATGCTGATGGCGGGTGGAATGATTGCAACTGCTTACGGCATTTTTTACGGCGTTGGCCTTATTCTGGTGAATCTGTGCCTGCTGTGGCTGGGGCTTTGTACGGCTGGATACTTATCCATGGGTGTAGGTTTGCGATCGCGTTCCTTCATCTCAGCTGGCTTGGTACATGGCCTAGCGATCATTGCGGTGCAAATTCATCCCGCAGACCAGTTTCTCATTAGTGGACTCGTGATGTCGCTGACGCTATTTTTCTTCTCGCTAGTGCCCTGGGACATGCGAGCCGCTGAAGCGGAGGAGCTGTGTGGAATGAAGCTAGGTGGAATGAAGCCAGCAGCTAAACTTTAGCCAGCCGCTGAAATTTATTTTGGCTTAGCAGCTCATCAATGCGCTGCACCGTCAACGGACGGCTAAACCAGTAGCCCTGAGCATAGTCACAGCCCATACCTGTCAGTACAGCCGCCTGTTCTGGGGTTTCGACACCCTCAGCTAGCACTTTGAAGTTAAGTCCCTTGGCCAGGGCAATGATGGTGGATACGATCGCCGCATCCTTCGGGCTGTCCACCAAGTCCATCACAAAAGACCGGTCAATTTTAATCGTGTCCAGCGGAAAGTGCTTCAGCACGCTCAAAGAAGAGTAGCCCGTGCCAAAATCATCCATGGCAATTTGCATGCCCGTTCGAGAAAGCTTTTCTAGCAGGTTAATGGCAAAGCCAACATCATGCATAGCCGCACTTTCAGTCACTTCTAACTCTAGGTAGCGCGGGTCAAAATTAGTCGCCTTCAGCACCTGCAAAATAGAGCGAACCAAGTAGCTGCGATGAAACTGATGCGCCGACGAATTTACCGCCAGACGAATTTTGGACATTCCCATCTTTTGCCACTTACCGAACTGAGCACAGGCCACCTGCAATACCCAGTAGCCAATCGGCTCAATCAGCCCGGTTTCTTCAGCAATCGGAATAAACTTAGCGGGTGGAATCAGGCCTAGCGTAGGGTGTTGCCAGCGAATCAGCGCCTCTAGCCCAATCCACTGGGCTTGGGTTTGTGATGCTCTGCTTCGTAGCAAAGCGGCAGCAAAATTAACCGTCGACCCTGGCTAGCCCCAAATATTTGGGTTAACGCAAACGGCCATTCGAGACCACAATAGGCTTGGGCTCCACTGATATGAAAATCTCTACCTGCTGCAAGCGTCGCTAGCTGAGCCTGTAAATCGGTCGCCTGATGCTGCCATAAAATATCAATTTCAGCCTGTCTAATGCCCAGATATCGCCACAGCGTGGTTACCCCAGCCTGCGTCGGAGCTTTTCTAGCTGGTAGCCTGCGATTTGATGACTGACAATTTGGCCGCTCATGTTTTGGGGCCTCCCATACATAGTAGGAGCTCGCACTGATCGCATCGGGCAAAAATAGCTGCACTGAAGTACAGGCAAAGGCGCTGCTTAAAACTGACAGCACCTGCGGCCAAAGCTGAGGCGTATCAATGGGGCAATGCAGCAGGCAGCTCACCCGAGTGAGCGGCGCATCGGATAGTAGAGCGGGCGAGGGCATAGGGTCGGATTGATCTGCTGATGGAAGCGGAAGATAAGTCACCCTAAACACACCTCACAAACATGAGGTAGAAACATAAGTTGATGCTGGTGAGCTAAATATTCCCGAAATCTATCGCTTTTAGTAAGACCCGTTAAATTACTTGCCCTCTACTGCTTCAAGGCCCAGCAGCTATACCTACAAAGGCAGTGTAGATTTCAGGGCTCGGTATCTTGAAGTGCCATAAAATGCCGTCGAAGCGGTTATTTAGACGGGCTGCTAGAGGCTTTTTCGGCAAATCGATCGGTTTGTAGAATGACGTAGCGATCGCCATCAAATACCAAAACCGGACGATCTCCAAATTGAGCCTCTGCCACCGCTGGACTATTTGAAGGTTTGCCCAGCGGTTTACTCAGTGGTTTACTCGGCGGTTTGCTCAGTGGTTTACCCGAAGGCGAACCGAGCGGCTCTAAGATGCGGGCTACTTCAGACTGCTGATCTAAAGACTGAGTCGAAGAAACCAAACTGCTCAGACCGTTAATCAGCTCACGCAGCTGCTCGCGAATGGCCGGATCGCCGGTAATTTCATCCACATCAGCCAGCACCTTTTGCGCACTCGCCAGCGCATCGCGAGCCGACTCTAAAGTTTGCTGAAGCAGCACCAAATTAGCCGGGGTATTGAACGATGAAGTAATCGCCTGCAAGTCTGACGATGCCGCCGCCGCGTTCTTCACCAAAGTCTCTAAGTTCCCTACCAGATCGCCGCCCTGAATCGTTGGCCCTAGCGCATCTACGGTGCCACGCAGCTGAACGCTCGTCGCCTCCAAATTGTCCAGCGTATTGACTAAAACACCGCGATTTTCACCAATGAGTCTGTTAACGTCAGCAGCCGTCATCGAAAACTGCGTGGCTGCCCCTTCTACCTGCTGCGCGGCTCGATCGGCTGAGCTGGTGGCTGCTTGAGCTGACTTAGCTAAGGGCACAATCTCGCTGCGGGCAGCTTTGGCTAACTCGGTTGCTTCGGTGGCCAAAGTACCCGCTTGCTTAGTGGTACTCGTTGCTGTCTTTAATACTGTTTTTAGCTGCTCAATCAGCTCAGGATCATTGAGCAAATTGGCCACCTCACCGGCTGAGCGCAATAGCTCTTCGTAGCTAGGGCCAATTTGACCATCAAGGCGATCACCATTGCAAAGAATCACGCTGCTATTACAGTCCGATCCGGTGGGGCTAATGTTAGCTGCACTCGCACTCAGCTCTACTAAGGGCGTGATATTAACAGAGGTCTCGCCAATCAGCCCTGTCTCTAACGTTTCAACCGTTACCTGGGCCGGGATGCGAAGGTCTTTTTGAGTAATCTCCAGCTCTAGCTCCACGCTGTTAGAAAGGGGATTGATCGTGAGCACCCGCCCGACCGGAACGCCTCGGTACATCACGGAGGTGCCTATTTGAATGCCCGTGGCCGCTGCAAACTTAGCGACTAGCTTATAGGGCCGATTATTAGGATTAAAGCCTCGCAGCCACAGTATTAACCCGCCGAACAAGCCAATCCCAAATAAGATTAACAGTCCTACAGAACCTTCTCGAATTGTTCGTGCCCGCATGAGTTTCCTTAGCGCCTGTTCAACACCTTTAACGTCATCATCCTGTCACATGGATGGGCCCCTGAGTTTGAGCGCTAAAAAACTGACGTACAAAAGGATTGTCTGTTGAGTCAATTTCGTTGACCTTACCTGCCCACTGCACCCGTCCATCGTGTAAAAAAACAACCCGATCTGCCGTTCGACGAATCGTGCTCTCCTGATGAGTCACAATTAAGTAAGCACCGCAGGACTGTTCATTGTGAACCTTGCGAATCAGATCTTCAATCACGGTTGAAGCAATCGGATCAAGACCCGCTGTCGGCTCATCGTACAGCAAAAGGCTCGGGTGATCGGTGGGATTGTGCGGGTTGGACATCACGGCTCTAGCAAAGCTCACACGCTTACGCATACCGCCTGAAAGCTCCGCTGGATATTGGTTAGAAATATCTGGCAGGCCGACTCTAGCAAGCGCTTCCATCACCAAGTGCCTGATCTCGCGGTTGGATAGACGACTGTGCTGGTACAGTAAAAAACCTACGTTTTCAGCCACCGTAAGCGAGTCAAAAAGGGCGGCCTGTTGAAACACCATGCCGATGTCAAGTGGGTCAGGTGCATCTTCAATCAGACCTATCCGCTTTTGCCCGCCTACCCAAACTTCTCCCTGGTCGGGTGCTAGCAGCCCACCAATAATGCGCAGTATGGTAGATTTGCCGGTTCCGGAAGGGCCAATAATCGCGATCGCTTCCCCCGAGTGCAGCGTAAAGTCAATATGCTTTAGCACAGGGTTGCTGCCAAACTGCTTGGAAATTCCCCTCAGCTCGATTAAGGGCACTTCGTCACAGGGCTCACAGATGGATCGCTCAGAAGATGGTTTGACGAATGGTTCGGGCCAAGAAGAATAGGCGTTAGCCATAGTTTTTTTAAGATTGCTCCTAACGGGCGAATGCCTATTTATTTATCGTACTGAATAGCTGCACTGAAAGCTGAAGCGATCAAGGCTTGCAGGGTTGAGATTTAAAGGAAATCTACATCAGCTTTAGCCTTTTTGCTGTATAACCCTAGTGCGTGATCCCCCTTTGTCTCAGCTACTGCTATCGCCACTGCCATGCGCCCAACCCGTAAAAAATTTTATGCCAAACCCAAGCGCTGGATGAGATGGCTCAGACCAGGGCTATTTGTGAAACGCTGGATGTTTCTGAGCACGTTAGGCATTTGTGCGGTCGGCCTTGGCGTTCTGGTATGGCTCAAACTGACGCCTGTATTTTACACGGTGAAGTTTGTTGGGTCATTGCTAAATTGGGTTACGCGCCTAGTGCCGAACTATATCAGCGGGCCGCTTGCGGTACTGGGCGGTTTGCTATTCATTATATGGGGGCAAACTCGCACGCTAGGGGCGATTGTGGAGGTGCTGCTGCCAGCTAATGGCGAAGATAATTTGTGGGATGCAATCGCCACCCATCGCCGCCTGCGCAAAGGCCCTCGCATTGTCGTGATTGGCGGCGGCACCGGGCTCTCTACGCTGCTGCGCGGCCTCAAGCACTACAGCGGCAACATCACCGCCATTGTCACGGTCGCTGACGATGGCGGCTCATCAGGCAGGCTGCGCCGGGAAATGGGCGGCATTCCACCGGGCGATATTCGCAACTGCCTAACCGCCCTGGCTGACGAAGAAAAACTGCTGACCGAGCTTTTTCAGTATCGCTTTGAAGGCAGCAGCAACCTAAGCGGCCACAGCTTTGGCAATTTGTTTTTGTCGGCGATGAATGAAATTACCGGAGACTGGGAGCAGGCGATCGCCGCTAGCTCTCAGGTACTCGCTATTCGCGGTCGGGTTTTGCCCTCCACGCTTAGCGATGTCAGCCTGTGGGCCAACCTCAGCGACGGTCGCCATATCGAAGGCGAGTCCAATATCACTAAGGCCAGAGGCCGCATTGCTGAGATTGGCTGCTTGCCTGCTGCACCGCCAGCGCTTCCTCAAGCGGTAGAAGCGATTAAAAATGCCGACTATGTGGTGATCGGCCCTGGTAGCCTGTACACCAGCATTATTCCAAATTTACTTGTCCCAGAGCTGGTAGAGGCCCTAGCACAGTGCAAAGTCCCTCGCATCTACTTATGCAACATCATGACCGAACCCGGTGAAACCCAAGACTATACGGTTTCTGAGCACGTTCAAGCGATTGATCGCGCCTGCGGTCAGTATCTTTTCGATGCGGTGCTTGTGCAGAAAAAAATGCCCTCAGAAGTTGCTATCGATCGATATCTCAAAGAAGGTTCTACGCCCGTACTTTTGGATCGGAAAGCCGTGATTGACTCAGGCCGTCGGATTGTGATTGCCAATGTTATGAGCGAGCGCGATGGCATCATCCGCCACGATCCTAAACGACTCGCTCGCGTGCTGGTGAAGTGGTATGAGCGAACCAGAGGTCGCTGGTAACTGACGGGTGCTTATCCTTCCGAAGACTTTTGCAAAAACTTTTTACTCACCCAGCTAGAAATGCCGCTAACTAACGCGCCTGCCATCAAAATACCGATAGAAGGCATAATCACTGGCTCCCAAAGTCGATACCACACATCAAAGCCTAAGTTGACGTTAGTAGAGCGGCCAATCAGGGCGATCGCGAACCAAAAAAAGCAAAACAACACAAAAAATAGATTGATAACTAACAGCGTATTCAACCCATTTACCAGGCGATCTTTCATAACAAAACTAATAGAAAACGACTAAAAAAGTGGCTTAAGAACTTAAGCATAACGGGTAACAGCTCATTAAAAATGAGCTAAAAATCAGGCACTTACAAAATGTGGCTGCCTCCTCGGAGAAGCAGCCACATTACAGTTATATTTCATTATCTCAGTCTTTGGGTTTGGAGCCCTTTCAAAGAAAAGGCAAGAGCTTACATTGCCCCTGGGGCTCCTAGTTCAGCCTTCAGGATATTGTCGGGATCGACATAGTGACAGACGGCATCGTCAACGCAAATGAGCGCCCAGCCAGACTTGTCAATTTCGACAAAGGTGAAGTCAGTTTGCTGTACAAAGCATCCTTTATGGTTCCGTGTGTCTGGTTTGATAGCAACAGTTCGAAGATTCATAATAGGGGACTCCCGAAGTGGATAAGGTGAATTAAATACTCAGTTGATAACGCCGGACACTTAAGCTAGCCTTATCAATCGCTTCACTTAATCTTATCAGTCAGCTTGGGGATCGCTCGTTAAGTTATTGTTTCAAACATTCGCTCCTCCTTTAGACACAGGCGAATAGAGCATTTACGGCTGTTTTACAAAGCTGAAACGCCCGCTCGTAAAGCCATTAAGAAAGGCGACGGGGATCGCTAAAGTTGCCGATTCCCGTCGCCTATTTATGATTGTCGTTGCAATACTTAATTAAGTTGTACGAAGCCTTCAATGCTTTTTGAATCTGTTTGAATTAGCTACCTTTAGCTTAAAGCCTGATGTATCAGCAGATCTAACCTTCAAAAAGCCATTTTTGAATCCGCTTTAGACTTTTCCAATCTGGCTTTCTTCTTAATCCTTCTTCAAGATTTTCCTGAATTTCAGCTTTTAGCTCATCTACAGAAGAGACGAAGGGCGCGACCTGCTCTATTTGCTCGCGCACGCCGCTTTTGCCTGTCTCAAGCATGGCAATAGATAAGTTAATGCGAGCCTGTGGATCGGTAGGGGCTAGCTTCACTGCCCGCTGCGCAACCTTATAGGCGGCATTGGGCTTGTCGGCCAGCAGATACAGCCAGGCTAAGCAGGTTTGCGCGGCGCTGTTTTTGGGCGCTTGCGAACAGATGTCTTTAAATACGGGCAGCAGAGACTCAGCAGATTCGCCTTCTTTGTAGCGGGCGATGCCTTCGTCGAATTTAGTTTCTAGGGTTTGCATGGGTTAGGGGTTAGGTGCCGAATGATTTGCCGCAGCCGCAGGTTTGGTTGGCGTTGGGATTGGTGAACTGAAAGCCGCCGCCAATCAGCGCGTCGCTGTAGTCCAGCATGAGGCCGTATAGATATAGCAGGCTTTTGCGATCGCACACAACTTTAAAGCCATCATAGTCATACACTTCGTCATGCTCGCCGACGTTGCCGATTTCTTCAAAGTCCATCATATAAGACATGCCCGAACAGCCGCCCTGCCTAACGCCTACCCTCAAGCATAGGTCGCTGCCCTGCTTCTCTCGCAGCGCCCTGACGTGAGTGAGTGCCGTTTCGGACATCAAAATCCCTCTAGCAGTCGGGTCAGCGGTTGGACTGCCAGTTGAATTAACGGTTGGATCAGCAGTTAAATTGGCCGTTTCAGTAGATTGAGTAGCCTGTGTCATAGGGATTAAGATAGGTAATGTGATTGTTTTAGTTTAACGCAGCCTAAGCTAGATAAAAGCTAGCAGCCAGTTAGCGGTACGGAGCCTTCCTTTCTCGATGCATCAACTGAGTCCATTTACCTGTCGCCGTCTCAGCCAGCTGCCCCGCTTAACCAGCGTTTGGGAGTGCGATCGCCGTCCTTTAAATGGCCTACCCGGTAAGCCAGGCGATTCGGCAACGGTCGCTGAGGCAGCTCATGGGGACTGCATTATGTGGGCTGACAGTATGCAGGGCATCGTCCGTGGCCTCAGCGTTGTGCCGCCCGAAACCGGTAACGAAGCCATTGTCAGAACGCTGCTCCAGGCAATTGAAATGCCTCAAGGGGGGGTAGAGCCTGCCCGACCGCGAAAAGTCGTGGTGCGCGATCGCGAAATCCAGTTTTTTCTCAGGGGTGCCCTTCAAGATCTTGATATTCAAGTTGAGCACGCCGCTACGCTGCCCGTCATTGACGAGGTTTTTCAAAAGCTGCAAGCGCCAGACTTACAGTCATTAAAGCTGCCCGAGGATTTTGAGGAAACGCTGCTGCAAAAAGCCGCCCTGCTCTGGAGAGATGCTCCTTGGAAGTCGCTTAGCGAGCAAGAGATTTTGGCGATTGAGCTTAATTGCTGGGAAATTGAAACGCTATATCTCTCTATTTTAGGAATAGCTGGCGTGGAGTATGGCCTCCTGTTTTACCGAGACCTCACATCGCTTCAGCAGTTTCGCCATAATCTCACCCACAGTCAGGATTTTTCAGACGGCATGAAGCAGGCTTTTTTGGAGCAAAACTGTCTGTTTATCAACTTTAATCCTTCCAAAGACGTCATTCCCCTGCGCGCTTCTGGCCGAACCTCTGATTCAGCCTCTGTCCGAACCTCCCTAAAAAGCCTACCGAGCAGCGATGAACTCAGCGCTATCGAGGCCGCCGTAGACTATGAATTTGGCAGCCTGCATCCGCTAGAAGGCTTGCGGCCTGAGCTAGCCGCTGAAGAAGCCGCCAGCTTAATTGTGGCCTTAGAAGCGCTGCATCGCTTTTTTAAAAAGCACGACATCAGCGCTGAAGACTTTGCGCTAAAGCCGATCAGCAGTCGTTTTCGAATTCCTAACCCGGCCCCAGAAACGTCAGGGGACATCCCCGCTACAATCACCGTCAAGGTTTCAACGCTGCCCAAGGTGTCAGCTGCTTTTTTAGAAGACGTGCTGGGTAGTGCAGACGATGATATTGACGACGATATTATAGAGGAGCCTAACCTGGCCCCGCTGATCGACGACAGCGTGCCAGAGGGCTCATTAATTATGCTCGGGAGCCATCGGCAAGATAAGCTAGCCCCGCTTCGACTAGGCTCTCGCATTTACTACCAGCGCTTTTTACATCCGCCTGAGCAGCTGCCGGGCGATCGGGCTAACTGGCCTGTTGTGACCATTCAAACCACCCGAGGCAAAGCCCAGCAGCTGGCTGAAAGGCTCAAGGCAGAAGGTGGGATTCGCTCTATTTGCTTTAATCCGGGCAGTGACCCAATCAGCGGACAGGTCTTTCGAGTCGGCATTTTGCAAACCGAAAAAGGGCATTTGCATCTGTTTAATGAGTATGAGTTAGACAGTCCTGCGGATAGCCTGAGCCTGGAAAAGTGGACGAAAGCTAGCGCTAATAACCATGACTGCTGCGGCTGTATAATCGCGACTGGTGCTACCGGCCAGCAGCGCGGGCAGCCGAGGATTAAAGAAATTGTGGCTTTTTTTGAGATGCCTGAAAAGCGGCCAGAAGACTTAGGGCTCGCGCCGTTAATTATGAGCTACATTCCTGATTAGTCGTAGGGCAAAGATGTAAAAGGTCGGCATAGAAGAGGTCGGTATAGAGCGTAAGTAGAGAGCGGATGGTGAGCGTAATTTGCCTGAATTGCCTATTAGCAGTGCTGGTGTGCTGGCTGGCAAAAGTGCTTTGGCAGTGGCGTTGCGTGATCGCTCAGCTAACCCGTCAGCTACAGAGCTACGCGCCGAACGCTAGCACGGCACCGCAGCAGGTAGGCTATGCGCTAATGCAGCGGCGGGCGCAAATTGCAGAAATGCGGCTGGGTGTTGCTCAAGGTATGGCTCAGTGGCAGCAGCGATCGCGTCAGATTAGGCAAACCTTGCAGCTCATTCGAGTCTTACGCACCGTCTTAGCCTACCCGAACCTAACCTACCGGAACTTACCCTACAGAAAAACGAACAGCCGCCGAAATTCGGATTAAACTAATTTCATCAAAAGGAACGCAGCCATGGCAGACAGTAAATCAGATGGGCTCTTCGGTGGCTTAATCATTGGCGCAGCGCTAGGGGCGATCGCCGGTATTTTGGCCGCGCCCCGTCCCGGCAAAGACACCCGTCGCATTCTTAAAAAATCCGCCGACGCCCTGCCTGAACTCGCTGAAGACCTGGCCACCAGCATTCATTTTCACGCCGACCGGTTCTCCGATACGACCTTGAGCAATTGGGATCAAACCCTGGCTCGCTTGCGAGAAGCCGTTGTCGCCGGGCAAGCCGCTAGTCGCCGTGAGTGGGAGCAGCAGCAGCCAAACTACAGCGACACTGAATACAGCACAGGTGACTACAGTAACGGTGACTTTAGCAACGGTGACGGTGCCACCCTGCTCACCGAAGACGAGTAAAGCAACCCGTGAACAGTCCCTTTTTTTGGCTCGGCATTTCTATTTTTCTCGTAGCTGTCAGCCTGATGGCGCTGCTGACGGTAGCCATTTTGACCCTGCAAGAGCTAGCTCGCGCCGCTAAAAGCGCCGAAAAACTCCTAGATAGCCTGAACCGTGAGCTGCCTACTACTCTGCAAGACCTACGGCTGACCGGGAAAGAGATTGCTGTGCTCACGGATGAAGTCAGCGGCAGCTTGCAAAGTGCTCGCAGCGTTGTACAGCAAGTCGATCAAAGCCTGCTAGAGGCCAAAGCTCAAGCTCATAGGGCACAGGTGTCTACGCGCAGCCTGCTAGCCGGAGCCACCGCCGCTTTTAAAGTACTGACGGGTCAGCCTCGTCGTCGTCGCAGCCGCCCCCCGACTCGCCGCCCCACTATCTCTCCGCCTCTGGCTCAGGCAAATTCCCAGGCAAATTCCCAGGTAACTTCTCAGGCAAATTCCCAGACGAATTCTCATAATCAGCCTGCATCCGCCCCGCCTCAAGCCGCTAAGAAGGAGCCACAGCTGCCGAATTAGACTGGAAAATTCAGCAGAGCGATGGCTTTCACCTCAGCTTCTGCTATCTTAAAATTATGTAAACAACTGTAAAGAGGCATCATTGCCTTCGGCCTTAACCTATGGATAAGTGGCTCCCAAAATTAGCGCTCAAGTTTGCTATTGTCTGTTGCGTCATGTTGTTAGCATGGTCACCAGCGCTACCTGCTCAGGCTTTCAACAACCCTGAGCTACTGCCCGACGAGCCCACTGATATCATTGATTTAGCTCGCATTCTCAACGATGCTCAAGAAGAGTCTTTGAATGAGAGCCTATCGGCTTTTGAAGCAGAAACTGGCTGGAAGCTAAGAATTCTGACTCAGTTTGATCAAACGCCAGGTCGCGCTGTAAAAGATTTTTGGGGCCTCAACCAGAAAAGCGTCATGCTAGTTGCAGACCCTCGGGGCGGTAACTTGCTCAACTTCAGCGTGGGCGATGACCTCTATCCGCTGTTGCCTCGTACCTTTTGGATTGAGCTGCAAACGCGCTTTGGCAACCAGTTTTACGTTCGCGATAATGGGGAAGACGGGGCTGTACTGGGTGCTATTGGCGCACTAGAAACCTGTTTGAAGCGAGGAGGCTGTGCGGTAGTCCCTGGCCTGCCGCGTGAGCAGTGGATTTTGACGCTGATTACATCTATTTTGGGCGGGGTGATCTGTGGGTTTGCCGCGCAGCCGCGCAGAGAAGGTGATGGCATTGCCTGGCAGTGGGCGCTGCTATTTTCGCCGCTGTGGGGCATTTTGTTCATTGCCTTTGGCCTGGGGCCGGTGGTGACGCGCACGCCTGAGCTACTGCCAGTGATTCGCAATGTGTCGGGCTTTTTGATTGGTGTAATCGTGGCCTTTTTAACGCCGGTATTTGGCAGCCCGCCGCCTGCTGATGATAAGAACTAGCCGCTAATGATGCCCGCCCACTGCACCTGTTTTTCCGCAGTGCGGCGGTAGGAAAAGAAGCTGTCGGGCTCCTGGGAGGTGCAGTGCGGGGCGATCGCAATCCACTCTCTTGCCATTCCCATTTGCTCCAGCTGAATCTGATTAATCCGCCTGACATCCAAGCGCACCCGATCAGCTTCAGGATCGCTCAGTATCGGCGGATTTGTCGTAGCCATGAGCTGTGCAACTATCTCCTCTTCAGACAAGCCTGCTGGAGAAACAACGCTGGCCCCTACCTCAGCTGCCACATCAAGCCCCACCTGATATACGCTGCCATCAATCGCTGGGCCTAAAGCCACTCGAATATTGCTGAGCTGACTTCCTTGAGCCACCAGCCGAGCCACCGCTGCTGGCACAATTTTTTGCGCAGTCCCTCGCCAGCCCGCGTGAACCGCAGCCACCTGGCCTGTCAACACGTCCCCGATCAGAGCCGGTGTACAGTCAGCTGAGCAAGCCCATACAGACTGCTTAGGGCGCTGACTAACCAGACCGTCTGCTAAGGCAAAAGAAGCGGGCGTACCGTCTTTCAGTGATGGTAGACCTGCGGACGTTATTTCTTCTACTTCTGTGGGCGTTAGCACATCGCCGCTATGCACCTGTTTGAGCCGATAGACCTTTACTTCAGCGCCAGAATTCTTTTCAGGCAGAAGCGCATCAACTAAATCTTCCGGAGCCAGCGGGTAAAAATGCCGCGTAAAAAAACCATGAGGGCCAGGGAGCAGTCCACACGTTAAAAAAGGCTTGTTCTGCCAGGTTTTCCAAGTCCATACTGAAGACTGAACGGGCGTTTGGCCTGATGTTTGGCTTGGTATTTGAGTGTGCATAAGCGTAGTCAAGCTGCCATCAGCAGATAGAAAAGAGAGCAGGGGCTCAACTCAACAGCTTATCTTAACAAATCGCCACACTAACTATAGCCGCCTATAGCCGCTAGACAATCTCAGCCGTAGTTAGCCCCTTATTTCGAACCCCCGTGATAGAACTAAGAGAGATATTGGTGATGTGAGGTTGGATTTTTATGGTTAATAAGTATTCGCTCGGCGGCGCGATATTAGCGATTGTTTTGCTAGCCCTTATGGGTATGCGCAGTGCGGCTAACTGGCTGGCCAGTTCGAACCCGAAAACGACGACGCAAGACAGCCTGGTCGCTGATAACACCAGCCCTACCGCAAGCGATGCCGATAACCGACTAAGGAGCCAGCCTAACGGCCAGCCCGGTGTTTCAGGCGACCAAATTATCAGCCAGGCTGGCGACGGCACAGCCGACTCATCACCGACCTCTTCCGCGCTAAATGAAGCAGGTACTTACATTCAGCGGCAGAAGAGCGCTGAACAAGATCCGCTCGTTGCTGGCACTAATGTCGATGTGATTCCAGCCGCTGACAGCAGCAATGTTTCAGCCGAGGGCGACACGATTACGCAGCAGCAGCCGACCACTTCCCCGCCCTTAACCTCTACACCTGCTCCCGCATCTCCCGCTGTTCCCGCTCTTTGGTAGGCGCTCTACAGTAGATAAGCTCTACAATAAACAGATAGATCCGTGGTAACCTCTGTCAGCTCAGCAGCAGATTAGCGTTAGTCCAGGACACCTTTTTAGCAGTCATACTTTCCAATTATGGGGCGCTCAGACGTACTAATCGTAGGTGGTGGCATTATCGGACTGGCGATCGCGCTTGAGCTGCGCCAGCAAGGCAATCAGGTAACCCTTCTTAGCCAGGACTTTGCCGCCGCTGCGGGTCATGCCGCTGCGGGCATGTTGGCACCTAGCGCTGAACAACTCGTGCCGGGAGCTATGGCCGATTTGTGTCGGCGCAGCTTGGCGCTTTATCCGAGGTGGATTAATAAGCTAGAAGGCCTTACTGCGCTAGACAGCGGATACTGGCCGTGCGGCATTTTGTCGCCAATATTAGCGCCTTCAAGCCAGCCCAGCTTAGTCGGGTCGGCCTTAATTGAGCCCAGCATTGAGCCCAGCATTGAGCCTAGAATTGAGCCCAAAGCCGACGCGGGTATTAAGCTCAGCGCTGATGCGGCACATAGCTACCAGGCGGGGATGAGTTCTCATGTGAGGGGCGCTCGTTTTTACCCTGACGACGCCCAGGTAGACAATCGCGCCTTGATGAAGGGACTGAGATCAGCCGTTCAAGATTTGGGCGTAGAGATTAAGGAAGGCGTTAGTGTAGAAGGCGTAATGCAGCAGCAGGGGCGGGTGATCGGGCTGCGCACGTCTGATGGGGTAAAGCAGGCTGAGCACTACGTGATGGCAACGGGAGCCTGGTCAGCAGAGCTTTTGCCGATTCCGGTGGTGCCTCGAAAAGGACAGATGCTGGCGCTTCGAGTGCCGTCTGGCTATGGCCAAGTGCAGCCGCTGCGGCGAGTGCTGTATGGAGAGAAGGTATACTTGGTGCCCAGGCGCGACGGTCGAATTGTGATTGGCGCGACGGTTGAGGATGTGGGATTTACGCCGCATAATACGCCTGCTGGTGTGGCTGAACTGTTGAACGCGGCGATCGCGCTATATCCTGAGCTTCAGGATTTTCCGGTTGAGGAATGCTGGTGGGGATTTAGGCCTGCGACGCCTGATGAGCTGCCTATACTAGGCGCTGGCCCTTGCAAAAATTTGACGCTGGCGACGGGGCACTACCGGAATGGTATTTTGCTTGCGCCGATTACGGCTCGGTTGATTTCAGATCATATTTCGGGTAAGGCTGACCCGCTGCTGTCGGCTTTTGATTATCGACGGTTTGGATTGTCTGGTGCTGCCGCTGGGGCGGGGGACGGCGGGGACGGCGGGGTTGGTGGGTTTGGTAGAGTGGCGGGCGGTGCCGCACCCTACGATAAAGTTTCTGTGCGTCAATATATTCAGCCATCTGTTCAGCCATCTGGGGCTGTGTCTTCTATGCAACTTCTTGATAAACCTCTTACTGCTGACTCTACCGACCATGATGTTTTGACGATTGCGGGCAAAACTTTTCGCTCGCGGCTGATGACGGGCACAGGCAAATTTAGCAGCCTGGAAACAATGCGTCAGAGCCTGGCGATGAGCGGTAGTGAAATTGTGACGGTGGCCGTGCGCCGGGTGCAAACAAATGCGCCGGGCCATGAAGGGCTAGCTGAGGCGATTGACTGGCAAAAGATTTGGATGCTGCCCAATACGGCGGGCTGCACGAATGCTGAGGAGGCTATTCGGGTGGCTAGGCTAGGTCGGGAAATGGCGAAGCTGCTGGGGCAGGAAGACAACAATTTTGTGAAGCTGGAGGTAATACCGGATGCAAAATATCTGCTGCCCGATCCGATAGACACGCTGAAGGCCGCTGAACAGCTGGTGAAGTAAGGCTTTGCAGTGCTGCCTTACATCAACGCCGATCCGCTGTTGGCAAAACGGCTGGAGGAAGTTGGCTGTGCAACCGTAATGCCATTAGGCTCGCCGATTGGGTCGGGGCAGGGCATTCGAAACGCTGCCAATATTGAGATTATTATTGAAAACGCCACTGTTCCTGTGGTGGTGGATGCCGGAATTGGCTCGCCTAGTGAGGCGGCTTATGCAATGGAGCTAGGGGCAGATGCGCTGTTGGTGAATAGCGCGATCGCTCTAGCAAAAGATCCCGTAGCCATGGGCGCAGCAATGGGTATGGCAGCTAAAGCCGGTCGGCTGGCCTATCAGTCTGGTCGTATCCCTGTCAAAACCTACGCCAGCGCCAGCTCTCCGACAACAGGTAACGTCAACAGCTAGATCGAGGAAGGGGGAAATTTACTACCGATCATTCCAATTTCTCAGCTTGACATGACGCGGGGTAATCTCATCCAGATGACGGATATATGAAATTAGAGTGGAAAATATGTCGCTTTGTTTGTTATATTGCTTAACATAACTTCACGAAGAGATTAATACTATGCGCTACACAGAAGACGAGACTGGCTTGATGAATAATTTTGCCGTTGAGCCAAAGATGTACGAAGCCGAGCCGCCTACAGGTAATGAGAAGCGGAACTACATTATTTTAGGTAGCATTGCCGCTAGCTTGGTGGTAGGTCTGTTTGCAGTGGCAGCGGCTGTTTCTTAAGTAGCGCTTTAAAAGACCGATTGGAAAATTTATAGTTTGTGTATAAAAGGCTTGCCGAAATGGTGGGTCTTTTTTGTTTGTGTTGAGGCAACCACGAGGGTTTGCCCGTACGGTTTATTTTGTGGGTGGGGTGAGCGGCGCTATAGTGTATCGAAGCTAGATTGAGTTTTAGGTGAGGGTGCTTGTATGGTGGCGCGTTGGATATCTGGCCCTACCCGCAGCGGTAAAACTGAGCAGCTGATAGCGTTTGCTGCTGAAACGGGGGCTGAGCAGCGTCAGCCGCTTTTGGCCTTTGCGGCGAATGGTGACAATCGAATGGTGCTGGCGAGTCGGATAACGGATGGGTTGGGCGATCGCGTTGCTACTTTCACCACCACGCCCGCAGGCTTTATTCAGGACGAAGTCGTTTTATTTTGGCCTTTGTTAGTTCAATCCCTCAGCTTGCAGGCTCAGTTTCCTTTAAAGCTACGCCCTGAAAACGAGCAGGCCCTGGCTACCCAGCTATGGCAACCCAGGTTAGAAAACGGTTCTTTATCCGTAGATGGCTGGCGGGAAGCTCGCATGGTACGCCGCACCCTCGACTTTTTACAGCTGGCTTCTCAAGGCTGCATCCCCATTGAAGAAATTCCAAAAATGCTACAGGCTGGAATGCCCAGCGCACTAGCGCCTGTCGCGCTTTGGCAAACGGTTGGTGAAGCGCTAGTTGAATGGCAAGGCTGGTGCCTACAGCGCGGCCTGTTGACATATGGACTGATGAGCACGCTGTACTGGCGACACTTGCTACCCATGCCAAAATATCAGGCGCAGCTGCTGGCTAGATTTGGGGGTGTACTGGCCGACGATGTGGATGAATATCCGGCTATTATGGCTGCCTTGTTTGCTGTTTTTTTGGAAGCAGAGCGCCCGTGTTTGTTTACCTACAATCCGCAAGGCATGATCCGGCTGGGCCTGGGCGCTGACCCAACCGCTTTACTGTCGCTTGCGGCTCGCTGCCAGCGGTTAGCACTAGCGCTCCCGCTGACAAATTCTTTGGGCCGTTGGGGCGATCGCTTTGCCCAATGGGTCGAAGATCCGCTGGCTGTCCCCGATTTGCCAGAGCCGGTAAGGCTAATTTCGGAAACCTCTCGGGGGCATATGCTGCGAACCACGGCGGAGGCGATCGCCCATGCGATTGAAACGTATCAGGCCAAACCTCACGAAATTGCAGTGATTGGCCCCGGCTTAGATGCCATTGGTCGCTATAGCCTGATTGAAATCCTCAACAGTCGGGGCATTGCTATTGAGTCGCTAAACGATCAGCGGCCTTTAGTGAGTTCGCCGATGGGGCGAGCACTGCTGTCACTGCTGGCGCTGATTTATCCAGGGCTGGGTCGACTGGTGGGTCGAGATGCGATCGCTGAAATGCTAGTTGTCCTCAGCCAAAGCCTATCTACCTCCTCACTTTCCTACTCCCCCACTCCCCCACTCCCCCACTCCGCCGCACCCTGGTTCGATCTCGTCTCCATCGATCCAGTTCGCGCTGAACTCATTGCCGACCACTGCTTCGTCCCAGACGTTGAGAACCCTCGACTGCTGCCTGCCGACACCTTCCCCCGATGGGACAGGCTAGGGCATCAGTCGGTTGCCGCCTACAGCCGAATTTTGCAATGGGTAGAGGCTCAAAAACAGCTTCGTCAGCAGCGATTAACCTCTAGCCCGGTGGTATCGGTTGACCGAATTGTTCAAGACTTTTTATGGCGTGGCAATCATCTGCCTTACGATCAGCTCGCTACCCTACGGGAGCTGATGGAAACCGCGCAGCACTTTTGGGAGGTAGAGGAGCGCTTGCGCTTAGTAGAGGGCAAGCCTAAAGAGCTAGGGCCTGACAAATCACAGAGTGACGTAGGCCGCTTCATTCAGCTTTTGCTCAAAGGCACCGTGTCCGCTAATCCTTATCCGGTAAAACCGCTCGCCCCTGAGCGTCAGGGCGTGACGCTTTCCACTATTTATCAGTACCGGGCGCAGCGACTGACGCATCGCTGGCAGTTTTGGCTAGATGCGGGCTCGCCCTTATGGGGCATGGGCGGCGGCGAAATGTTTGGTGCGCCCTTGTTTTTACAAAGCTGGGTGGGTCGCTCGATTACGCTGGTGGAAACTGAAGCGGCTAATGAGGCTCAGTTGGGGCGATCGCTCCGTGATTTGCTCGGACGTACCACCGAGCGAGTTTTCCTGTGCCACAGCGAGCTAGCCCTAACCGGCCAAGAGCAAATGGGGCCGCTGATCTCACTCGTAAGCGCTGCTCAGCTAGCGGATGACCTCTTAAAAGACGAGATTGAAGATGAGGTCTTTGATGAATTGTTTGTGACTGCTGAGTAACTGGTGACTTTGACCACAGCTAAATCGGAAAACTTAGGATAGATTTAGGAGGCAACAGCAGCGACTCTGCTACGTTTAAGAATTTTGGTAATTATGGCTGATATCAGCGCTAGCAAAGAGCTTTTTTACTACTGGTCTGACCAAGTGAGACTGCGAAACTCTCACCTATTAGCCGAGTCCGGTCATGTTGAAACTTATAGGCTCAGACATAACTGCACAAACTACGACGAGCTGTGGAAGAGTTCAGAAGTACAAGCTTTACCTGATCTAGAACGCGATCGAGCCGTTGCTATTATCAAGTATGAATGCACAGCTAAAGTTCTTCAAAGACGAGCAGTTCTTTTGCGAGAGCAAGTAGCGGTTGTAGAAGCTAGCTACCGAGAAATCGATCAGGAGTATTCTCGTCTGCGTCGCGTGCTGCGTGCGCTTCAAGAAAGTTTGTTTGGGAAGGATCAAGAAGTTAAGCAGCTTCAGGCTCAAATCACAGCGCTTGAAACAGAGAATGAGGCACTTAAAGCTGAGGCAGAACAAAGTAAAGCCTACACCGAACTGTTAGAAGCGTTTGAGAAGCTACAAAAAGATTACACCAAAGTTGAGAAACGGAAGCAGCAGCTGGCTACAAACAATCGCAGCCTCGGTGGTCGAGTTGCTCATACCAATCGCTTTAGAAAAGAACGAGATGAAGCCCAAGAAATACTGGCTGAGCAACAAGAACAGATTGCTGAGCTGCAAAGCTACAGCCGAGAATTAGAAGCTACTAATCAGCGGCTGACTCAGCAGATCAGTAGGCTGAAAGATAGATAGCTAGTCCTTTGAACCTACTCGCGATTTTGCAACTGCACACTCCCTACTCATGAAGCTATCTGAGCTAAAAGCAGCGGTTTATCACATTGCCCAGGTCAAAACGACTCGGCAGCTTAAATTGCAACATGCTGAAATCAAGCCATTAGACATGCGCTACAAAGCTGCGTGGGAAACGGCACTAGCGCTATTAAAGCAGCCAAAGAACAAAAAAACAGACGAGCAAGCGCCAGACTTTGAAGACTGGCGGAGCAATCCGCCTGAAGAGTACAAGGTTTTGTTTGCAGAAGCTAATGCAGCTCTAGACGCGTACGATGAGAAATCAGCTAAAGCCAAACGATTGACTAAAACAGCGAGGGCTATGGTGGCTAGCCTGGACGAATTTGCCGATGCTGGCTTAAAAGAGGCTCAGGAACTAGCGAATATTGCCCAGCGTGCGGAAGATATTTCAAAACAAGCAGACCTCAACTGAAATGACAGGTACTTTAAAACGCTGAGTTGGACGAACTTATCTCGTATCGTCGAGTATTCAACGCCGCGCCGCTGAGCTTCCTTACTTGCTGTTTAATTTCTTTTTTGCTGATACCAACCTGCCAGGTCAATATACCCTGCAATCCGGCTTAGAATTTCTGTGGCGCTGTTCGTTACCTAGTTTGAGCTTTAAGGCTTTCTCATCGCCTTTCCAACCTAAAAAACTATTCTTGAAGGCTCTGTCCTTGATAGATCGTTGGAATTGCCATCACCGTTAACATCACCAAGTTCCCGGCCCAAAACAGTACAACCGCTCCAAAGCCTACCAAAGCCAAACCGGACAACGATAGATGTGGGCGTCCATCTAGCAATTCCCACAGCCTAAAAGCCGCATAGAAAAAGCCGATAGGCACAACGATACTGGGTACCAACCATTGACTCGATACCCGCTCAGAGACGAGCTGCACGGCAACGACCAGTAGATAGCTCCCCCAAAACATCATTGAGGAAGATCGTCCCCAAGCCTGAACAAGAAAAGCAATTGGTAGCAGAACCCCAATAATCGAGGCTAGCTTGACCCATCCTTTTAGGAACTGCCCCTGTTGCTCATTAAATCCAATCTCTGGTGTAAAGGGAAGACGTTGAGCTTTAACGCTAAACCCATAGCCAAGAGCTAGGCTAGTCGTAATCAGAATAAAGAGCGTAGTAATTAGAACGTTATTAACTACCATAACGCTTTCTTCTCCGTACGAGTATTTGTTGTGGAAGTGTCATGTAGATTTAACCCTCCATCATTCTAAATTTATCCTCCATTGTATCGTACAAGTTTGGGGGAACAGGGTGTTACTCAACGCCTTCTACTCCGCTAGTCGCCGTTTGACCTGAATAACGCTGTCAAGATTTAGTGAAATTGAGTCGATCCCTGCTTCCACTAAGAACTGGGCGAATTCTGGGTAGTCGCTAGGCGCTTGACCACAAATGCCAACTTTTCGACCTGCCTTATGAGCCGCTTTAATGACATGGCGAATGGCAATCTTTACGGCTTCATCCTGTTCGTCAAAGAGATCGGCTAGGGCGGCTGAGTCGCGGTCTACGCCTAGAATTAATTGAGTGAGATCGTTGCTGCCAGTGGAGAAACCATCGAAGCGTTCGGCAAACTTGTCGGCTAACAGCACATTGGAGGGAACCTCGCACATTACGTAGATTTCTAGACCGTCTTTACCGCGCTCTAATCCTTGCTCTGCGAGAATCTTCAGCACTTTATCGGCTTCTTCTAACCGACGGCAGAAAGGAACCATGATGACTACGTTGTCGAAGCCCATGTCTTCTCTTACTTTTTTGAGGGCTTGGCACTCTAGGAGAAAACCGGCTTTGTAGCGATCGCTATAATACCTGGCCGCCCCCCGAAACCCTAGCATTGGATTGGCCTCCTCTGGCTCAAAGTCCCTACCGCCAATAAAATCAGCGTATTCATTGGTCTTAAAGTCGCTGAGCCGTACAACCACCGGATGCGGATACTGAGAAGCGGCGATTTTGCCAATGCCTTGAGAGAGCCTGTCAATGAAATAATCACACTTGTTGTCGTAGCCGTGAGTCATATCGCGAATCGTTTGCCAGGCGTCTCGATCTTTGAGTTCGTTGTAGTGAATGAGCGCCATGGGGTGAATTTTGATCAGGTTGTTGATGATAAATTCCATTCGCGCCAGCCCAATGCCTTCAGCGGGGAGCCGCCACCAGTCAAATGCGGCTCCTGGACTCGCAATATTCAACATAATTTTGGTGTGGGTTTCGGGCATGTTGCTAAGATCAACATCAGCAGATTCAAAAGCGAGTAGCCCTTCGTAGATGTAGCCTTGATCGCCTTCTGCGCAAGAGAGCGTAACTTCCTGACCAGCAGCGAGAACTCGGCTCGCGTCGCCTGTGCCAATTATGGCTGGAATGCCTAGCTCGCGGCTGACAATGGCAGCATGGCAGGACTGATCGGGCGTGACGCTGCCTTGAACAACAGTTTCACCTAAGCCCCAAGCCCCGGTGAGCAATACCACATCGGGAAAGCCTGTCTCTGTGTCGATAGAGAACATCACGCCCGCACAGGCTTTGTCAGAACGCACCATTTTTTGCACGCCCACTGAGAGCGAACTGAGAGCGACACGCTCATATGCTCAAAGCCTTTTTCCTGCCGGTAGCTGATGGCCCGGTTGGTAAACAGCGAGGCAAAACACCTGCGGCAGGCTTCTAAAAGTTCGTCTTCACCGCTGATGTTGAGGAAGGTTTCTTGCTGACCGGCAAAGCTAGCGTCGGGCAAATCTTCTGCGGTTGCACTGCTGCGGACAGCGACGTCTACTTCTGAGGTTTGGTAGCGATCGCTCAATTCCTGATAGGTTTGCCGCACATCATTTGCCAGCTGGAAACGATGCCCTTCTGAACAGCCGTCGAATCGCTTGACCCGCTGCCTCAAGCGACTGCTCGCCCCGCTCCCAAGCCGAAAGAATCGGCTCAATTTGAGGAGTGAGCTGGTTAAAGTCAACAAAGGCTCTATAGGCGCTGGCCATGATGGCAAAACCACGGGCACTCGAATACCGGCTGGCTTAAGGGCGCTGATCAGCTCGCCTAGCGAAGCGTTTTTACCGCCCACCTGCTCAACATTTTGATTGGTCACGGTTTCTAACCAAGCAATGCGATCGCTATTCTCCATTTTGGTTGTTCTAGTATTTGCGCTGGAGCTACTTAAATGGCCCTCTACTTAAATGGCCCTCCTTAGAATCTAAGGCTACTTGATGATCTATTAAAATAAATTAATCTTAAGCTCAATGCGGTAGCTACCCACACAGGTTGAACGACCCTGCCCTTGTTTGCTATGACTTTGCTATCGACCGTTACTTCTATCTGATGGGGTGCTCACTACCCGCCTCAGCGCTCAAGAAGAAAACGCTGAGGCGATCATTGTGCTAGATAAGTCCGAGAAAACAAGGTATTATCCGTTATCTTCATCTACTGTGCAGGCTCAAAGCGAGCATGGAGCAATGTATAAAGACAAGGGATAACAAACAAGGTTAGTAGCGTTGCTAGTGACAGCCCAGAAAAAACAACCACGCCCAGCGGCTGTAAAAACTCGGAGCCTTCACCGATACCGAGCGCTAGCGGAAACATTCCTAGCACAGTCGTTACTGTCGTCATGAGGATAGGTCGCAGTCGCTGCGGGGCTGCTTTAAGAATGGCGGTGGCGCGAGTCTCCGCAGGAGAGGCTTTGCCATCGCACCCTTCCTGCTCATAAATCTGATTAGCCAGCTCCACCAAAATAATCGCATTGTTCACCACAAGCCCTACCAGCAGCACCGCACCTACAATCACCGTCGCGCCAATCGCAGTTTGAGTGGCAAATAAACCCAGAATGCCGCCAGCTAAGGCCAAAGGAACAGTTAGCATAATCACCAGCGGATCGATGAGTGAGTTGTACTGCACCGCCATCACCGTGAACACCAAAAAGGCGGCGAGCCCGCCCAAAATGCCGATTCCACTTTGGATATCTTCATTGCTCTGGGCGCTGAAGCTGGGTAGCCGGGTGACGCCATCCGGCAAAGTAATCGTTTCCAGTACCCGGTCAACTTCATCTAGCGCTTCTCCTAAGCTCGCACCTTCGCCCAGGTCGCTCTCAATAATAAAAACCTGACGCTGGCTGATTCGCTGAATTTCGCCGGGAGCCTGCCCGTCCTCAACGCGGGCCACATCGCCAAGTCGCACCAGTTGTCCGCCGCCGTTAAGCAGCGGCAGTTGGGCTAGCTCAGCCGGGTTTTGCACGAGCGCGTCGGGGGTTTGAACACGGATATCTACGAGGCGATCGCCCCTTTGAAGCTGGGTTGGCACCGCCCCTGAAAGCACCGTTTGAATCGTGCTGCCAATCGCCTCGGCTGAGAGGCCCAAGTCAGCAGCCCGTTCCCAGTCAGGGCGAATTTGCACCTCCGGTTGAGGCGGATCGGCGTCGGGCGAGTAAGTCGCCAGCGTAGCCTGCCCGTCTAGCGCATTGAGTACCTGCTGTCCCGCCTGAGCTAGCGTCTCTGAGTTACTGCCCTGCAAAATAATATCGACATCGCTACGCACTGGAGAATTGTTTAAAATCAGGCCGCGTACTCTGCCCGGTGACACTCGCAGCCGGGTTTGCACCAAATTGAACTGATTGAACTCTTCCGACATTCGATCAGCGAAAGCTTCAACATCCGTGCCTGGCACAAGCGTCAGCGTACTAGAACCTCGCAGTGCATTTTCACTGGTGCTGTTGCCAAAAAGAAATCCACCTGAAGTGCTAAAGGCATATTCCACTTCGGGCTGAGCCAGCAACAGATCATCAACGGCGGTCATCACCTTGAGGTTTTCAGGCAGCGTTGTACCCGGTGGAAACTGCACCCGCACGTCGGCTTGACCGGTGGCAATATCTGGCAGGATTTCCTGAGGAATTTGGCGCACCATCATCATGCTGCCGCCACCCAGCACGAGAAAAACAACCACAATTACTAAAATTCGTCGTTGCAGCACCCAGCCCAGCACCTGCTCATATTGCCGGGTCAGACCTTGTAACCCCTGGTCAAACTGGCGAATTGCCCATAGACGGCTTACGCCGCTAGTTCGACGTACTGCCAATAGCCGGGAGGTCAGCGTGGGCACTACGGTCAGCGCCACAATCAGCGAGGCCGCGACCGCAAAGCTCACCGTCAGCACCAGCTCATTAAACAACAGCGAGATAAATCCGCCGATGAGTAAAAAGGGGATCACAGCAACCAAGTTAGTGGCCGTTGAAGCAAACAGCGCGGACTCTAACTCTCGGCTGCTAACCTCAGCCTGACGAATCACTGATCGGCTGCTGGTCTTTACGCCATCAACAATGCTCTCCATCATGACAATGGCGTTGTCTACAACAATACCGACTCCCAGCGCCAGTCCGCCTAAGCTGAATACATTCAGCGAAAGGCCGAATACGCCCATCAGCAAAATTGCCACCAGCGTCGCTAGCGGAATCGCGACCACAATAATGAAGGTCTGCCTTAGGGAGCCTAAAAATAACAGCACGGTAATCGCTGCTAGTCCCGCCCCGGTAAGTCCAGAAATTGCCACATTGCTAATGGAATTTTGGATGAAAATCGATTCGTCCAGCGTGGCATTCAGCACTAAGTCTTCAGGAATCAGGCCAGAGGCTCTAAGTTCTTCTAGCCGCTGCTTAACGCCATCTACAACAGAAATCGTGTTGGCTGCTGGCTGCTTTTGCACACTCAGCTTGACGGCAGGCTCGCCATTGAGGTTCACAAACACACGCTGTTCTTCAGTGCCATCGATCACCTCGGCAAAGTCTCGCAGATAAACCTGTTGAGGAGCAGCTTGTTGAGGCACCAAGGAAGCTGTCTGCGAGGAACCCGCTCGTGAGGAGAGTGAGGAGCCTGATGCTGACGAAGCGCTACCGCCTACCTCAAAGATGATATTGCGAATCTCTTCAGCGTCTTGAAATCGACCTGCTACACGGGTGAGTGGCTCACTGTCTAGGCCTTGAATGCGGCCTCCAGCAGTGTCCTGATTACGTTCTGAGAGTGCGTCCAACACTTCAGTGACGCCCAACCCTAGTGCCTGTAGTCTGGCCGGATCGAGATTGATTCGGATCTCTTCTTGAACGCCGCCCGATACATCGACACTAGCCACCCCTGGTAGGGTTCCTAGCTCACGCGCTAGCTCTTGTTCGGCAAATACTCTTAGGTCAACACCTTGCAATGAGGCTGACGTCAGCGCCGTTTCATAAACGGGTAATTGAGAAGGATCGACCTTAAATAGTCGGGGCTCTCCAATGGTGTCGGGCAAGCTACCGCGAGCGCGGCTAAGCGCGGCTGTGGCGTCGTTCAGAGCCTGATCAATGTTTCCCCCTGGCTCAAAGTACAGGTCTAGGCTGACTTGGCCTTCCCGAGTTTGAGAGACGACTTGCACAACGCCTTCGGTGGCGGCCAGCGCTTGCTCTAGCGGACGGGTGACTTCATCGACAGCAATCCCAGGTGATATACCGGGTGCATCTGCCCGCAGGCCAATGCGTGGATAGGTAATGGATGGGAGCAAATCGACGGGCAGCTGTCGGACAAAAAATAGGCCCAGCACAATTACAGCGACCGTTAGCGTCAGTGTGGCGATATGCCGTCGAATGGCGATCACACTAATGCTCAAGCTGCCTGAATCGGGTTCTAAGTTTGATGAAGCAGTGGGCTGTACCATTTGGCTATATTCGGTTGCGAAGTGTCTGTATTCGAGTTTTTGGTTTAGCTTTCTTGTTTAGATAAAATGCTTAACCGGACGGCCTGTCCGGATTTTAGTGGGCGATCGCTCTGCACTACAAAAACATCATCAGGCGCTAGCCCCGAGAGAACTTCTACTCGATCTTGATTCCGCTTGCCTGTCTTAACCGGGCGGCCTGTAGCCTTAGCCTGCTCACCGCTGCCTTCTATGACAAACACCATATTTTCTTTTTCTCCGACGGCTAAGGCGCTGTTAGGAACAACCACTCGGGCCTGCTGCGAGGGCGTAAACTGCACTCGGGCGAGTAGCCCGCTGCCCACGCGCCCATCAGGATTAGGCATCGTCACCTGCACGGGTATGAGTCGCGAGGTGGGATCGGCCACGGGTGCAATCCGTGTCACTTGCCCAGAGATTGCGCCGCCATCGGGGAAGGCGTCGAGTTTTACCTGGGCTGACTGACCGACGCTCAGCCGCGCAATATCCAGCTCGGAGACCTGTACAGTTACCTCCAGCGTGCTCAGATCACCGAGTTCTAAAAGGGTTGCGCCCGACTCAACGAAGTCACCTGTGTCTACCTGTCGGGAGAGGACTACGCCAGCGAGGGGCGATCGCAAGTCCGCATAGGAAAGCTGCTTTTGAGTTTGCGCTACGACAGCCCGCTGGGCATCAATTTGATTAGCAGCCGAAGCGACTGCCTGCCGCTGCGCCGCTACTTGGGCCTGAGCTGAGCGTAGTGCCTGTTGCCCATTGGTTACCGCTAGCTCTGCGGCTTCGGCCTGCTGCTGGGCTAGTGCGCCTTGGTTAGCCAACTGCCGCAGCCGTTGGGCGTCAATTCGAGCCTGATCGAGCGTGGCTTGAGCCTGCACCACCGCCGACTGAGCATCGGTAATAGACACTTCAGCCTGGGCCGTCTCAGCCCGTCTGGCAGACAGCTCAGCTTGGGCTTGGTTCAAACTGGTGGCCTGCAAGTCGCCATCAAGCTGGGCTAAAACCGCACCGCGCTCGACCGTATCACCGACATCCACCGACAAATCGACTATCTCACCTGGCACCTGAGCCCGCAGCGCCACCTGCTGAGTCGGGCGGGTAGTTCCTGTATAAGTCTGCGCTTCCACTAAGGAGCCCGTTTTTGCGGCAGAAGTTTGTACGGCTACCGGCCCATCTGCCTGACTACCCTGACCGCCCTGACCGCCCGGGCCTCTTACTGATTGGGCCTCGCTAGGGGAAATCACACCGCACCCTGCTGTCCCTAATCCTGCCGCCGCTAGTAGAGGCAGCAGCAACCCCCACCGAATTGCGCGCTGCCTAAAATGATTATTAATAGACATACCATTTGCTCATTAGCTAGCACCTTTACATTTTGTAATAGTTTTCACAGTATAGAACCCCGAGCAACCCGCTTGAGTGGTTACTCTTTGGCTATAGATTCATTGGGCAGATATTCACTAATGCATGACTAATGCAGGTAGTGGCTATGAGGTTAGCGGTGGAAAGTGACGCAATTGTGACATCCAAGTAGGTACGTTGAGTAGGTACGTCAAGCAGGCTTCACTCAGCCTGAGGGACGGCTAACGGCAGCGCGACGCGAAACGTTGAGCCTTTGCCCACCTCACTGACAACGCTGAGGCGACCTTGATGAGCTTGAACAATTTGCTGAGCGATCGCCAATCCCAACCCAAACCCACCGGCCCGATCGAGTCGAGTACTGTTTTCTCGATAAAACCGTTCAAAAATATAGGGCAGCGCGGCGGGAGAAATGCCAATACCAGAATCGGCCACCTCAACAATAGCGTCGGTATCAGTCGCCATCAAAGAGACTTTTACCTTTCCGCCAGCAGGCGTGTAGCGATTGGCATTGCTGAGCAAATTAGTCACAACCTGCCGAATTAAATCAGTATCTCCTCTGACAATCACCGGCTGCTCAGGTAAGTGGCACGATAGCTGAAGCGGCTTGCTGTTGTGGGTTTGCCAGTCCTGAGTCAGCGGTAACAGAACGGAGCGCAGGTCGAAAGGGTGGAGCGATCGCTGATTTACAATGTCTCCATCACGCGCCAGTAGCAAAAGGTCATTCACCAGCGAACTCATCGATTTTGTCAGCGCTACAATTTTCTTCAGGCGCTGCTGTGGCTGGCTAGGATCACTTTGGGCCGCCATTAGGGCCACTTGGGCATTGCTCAACACCGCTGCAATGGGTGCGCGTAGCTCGTGTGAAGCGTTGGCTGTAAACCGCTCCAAATTGTCGTAAGCCTGTTCTAACTCAGCGTTAGCCGCTTTGAGTTTGGCCTCTCGCATCGAGAGTTCGCAGTGGAGCTGAAGAAATAGATGAATGGCAAATGCGCCACCGATGACGCCGGTAAGCACCGACAGCGTTAAAACCAGTGAATTGAGCAAGCGATATCGATCTAAACGCTGCTGGCGATCGCTCAAAAGTTGTTCTTCTTCCTCGCCAAAAGTATTGATCGCTTTTCGCATTTTGGCGGCAGCGGCTTTTGCCTCTTGCCGTGAGGTAGACAGTTTTTCAATAGACAGCGTTTCAGGGGAGTCAGCCGCAGGCCCTGACTGCTGAGCTGACCCAAAATCTAACAGCAGCTTTTCTTCTAGCCGTTGGAGACGTCTGGTCACCAGCGCTTCAATTTCTGCCAGCCGACGCAACTGCGAGGGATTGTCTTGCACCAGTTCCTCCAGCTCATCGATCGACTGAGGAATTTGGGCGATCGCCACATTATAATCCTGCAAAGACTCCGGATGACGGGTCAGGCGATAGCCTCTCACGCTTGTTTCTGCATCGGCAAGATTGTTCAAAAGCGCACTGGTTTCTAGCCGCACCTGCTGGGTGTGCTGTATCCAGCGTTCATATCCAGCCATGCTGACATTCAGCCACGCCAGCATTCCCACCGAGCTAAGCAAACAAGCCACCGGCATCGAGATAATGACCACACCTCGGCGGCTAGCGGATAGCCCTTTCCATAGAGACGGAAGACCAACCAGCCGTTTCATGTCGACTCCTTCGCTGTTTGCAAATGAGTGGTTCGCAAACGGTAGCCAAGGCCGTACACCGTCTCGATCCAATCATCTACCGCTAGCGGCACTAAGCGCTGTCTGAGTCTGCGAATTTGTGCGCTCACTGCGTTGCTAGCTGGCTGGTTATCCCACTCCCAAAGGTTAGTTTCTAGCTGATCGCGAGTGAGCACCTGCTGAGGGTGTCGAAGAAAGTAGGCCAGTAGCTGAAACTCTCTGGCAGAGAGCACAATCTCAATATCATGTCGGCGAGCGATCATCGTCGTTAAGTCAAGCTTCAGGTCGGCAAGCGCCAATTCATTACCTATCCATAGGGGCGATCGCCGCCCTAGAGCACGCACTCTGGCCAACAGTTCCGTCACATCTACAGGCTTAACCAAATAGTCGTCAGCGCCCGCATCTAAGCCTGCGACTTTATCGCAGGTCGTATCGCGAGCGGTCAACATTAGCACGGGCGCTTTTTTCCCTAGCTGGCGATATAGCCTGCACAGCTCAAGACCGCTGACCTCGGGCAGCATCCAGTCTAAAACCAGCAGATCATAGTCTTTTTCGTCTATTAGCCAGCGGGCGGTTCCGCCATCGGGGACGCTATCTACTAAATGGCCAACAGTAGACAGGGCAGCAGTTAGCGGCTCTCGCTGTTCTTCATCATCTTCTACAAGCAAAATTCGCATAATCCTGATGATTGCAGCACGGTCTCTTATATATTACTGTGCCAACAACATGACAGAAAAGTGACAGCGGGCCTGGGTGCAATAGGATGACAATTTTAGTAGCGACGTGATTCCATACGGCTAACTTTAATCTACGCTATTTCTACGACCGTTACCATTCCAAAAATAATAAATAAGACACCGCCCGCGCTCATTAACAGACGCTCTGAAATGCGCCCGACCAGCAGCTTGCCACAGGCAACCGCGATCGCTGCACAAATCGCATGGCCTAACGTAGCGCCAACAACGACGCCTAGAGGGTTGTTGGCAGCAGCTAGGGTGATGGTGGCTAGCTGAGTGCGATCGCCCCACTCACCCATAAAAGTCAGCGTAAAAACCTCTATCACAACCGCCCTAACCGACCAGGCAACAACATCTTGTTCTCTCTGCTCAACTGCCTTTTGAGCATCTGCCTGTTCATGAATCAGCCCTTTGCTGCTTGACATTCTCGCTGCGTCATACAGCAACTTCAGCCCAAAGCCTAAAAACAAGGCAGCAGCAACGCCCTTGACATAATGTGCCGGAAACACCGTGACGACCTGTCCTATCAGCACCGACAGAACGGTCATTGTAAAGAGGGCGGCGGTTGCCCCCACAAATACCCAGCGCCGAGGATGACGCATCGCTAAAATAGCCGCAATAAAAAAAGTTTTGTCACCGATTTCTGATAGCGTAATCAGCAACAATCCAGCTGTAAACCCTGTTAATAAGCTCATGCTCATGCTCCGAATAATGTATCGGCACAGCAGGCATGATGGAGGGTTGGGCACACTTCACCAGGCCCACCATAACCGTGGACTTAGTGAAGGTCTTGCCTGCAAGCTAGCGCACTCTCTCTACAGCGCTAACTCACCGTCTGAACCAGGCTCATCGCCAGTATGTTGACTCAGACAAGGTAATCTTTTGAAATTTAAGACAGAATCCTAAAAAACAAAGAGCCTTAAAGCTACTCCCCTTCGTAATTAAAGAATACCATCCTTTAATCTTAAAAGATCGTGTGATGACTACTGATGACTATAAGCAAAGTTAAAGATCTGCTAAAAGTCTTTCATAATTCTCTCACTTTTATACAGATAACTTTCATTATTTGTTCATTGTTTGATTCAGCCCCTTTCCTAACAGCCAAACGGTGCTTACCGCACGAGAGCGGGACAAGTCAGTAGCTATCGGGTTGCTAGCCTGTTTGATACACTGACCTGCGAAGAAGGCTTCGGAGTAAAAATTCGTTTTAGGTACATTGTCTTTGTAGGGACAAACTACCGAAATCATTTAGCCTCTGGTGGCCTCTAGTGGCCTCTGGTGGCATCAGTGCTACTGCGATCGCACTGCCTAAGTCGCACTGCCTAAATCTATGAGAATGGGTTGTGATCGCGACAGAAATTCACTACCAAACGAGAGAAGCTTGATCAAAAGCCTAGTAGTCCTACCTAGAAACTCAATACTCTGCCGGGCTTTGGCATAGTGGAAGCCCTCTTTGGCTATGCCGAAGCTCAGCGGCCTACGTACAGCCTACTTATTCATCCATAAGAGAAAAAGCTGTAACTCATGCATGTTTTTAATTACCTAAATTTAGGCCAAACAAGGGGCAGCGTGCCGTAGAGAAAAAGGCTGCAAGCCTTGCCAAAAGAGGGAAAGTGGTGAACGCTTGATAAAAGCAAAAACTACCAGGGTTCATCACAATGAATACATTAGAGTCTACCCCCCCGTCTTAAATCAAGCGAGCGAGCAAAGCGTTCATCTCTCAGCGCGTAGTTTCCT
>JBGTGK010000022.1:0-5115 GCA_041746795.1 Phormidesmis sp. | reverse complement strand
TACGCCCAAACCCCTTGATTTCTCGTTCGCCTCAAGTCATGGTCAAATCTGACTTACCTCTTTGAATGGCTGAAACCTAGCAAACTCGTTCCAAGTTGAGGTAAAAATCACGTCTGTAAGTTGGAATTTGGAATTGCTGCTGACCACACGACTAAGTGCCAGATGGTGGCAATGCGAGGGATAGCAATTTCCCTGCTGTGGGGGGCTTTGAGGGTGATTTCTTCGAGTACCTGTTCAAAGGCGGCGGGTTCATCTACATCAATGGCGATCGCGCCCATCATCTCCTTTTGAAAGGAGAAGAACTGCGAGAGCGCGGTTTTCCCCGACCCCCTTCGGCCCACAATCAAAAACACCTTTTCATCTAGCGCCAAATGATTGAACCGGGTGTGGTAAAAGAAGTACCGGCTATAGTCCTGCTTAAGCAGCTTCACTTCTGACTCGCAGTCGGCTTCTCCAAAAGGATTGAACCTGGCGGCTGTGTCTCGATTAATCACCCTATTTATGTCCTTATACTTGGCCTTGCTGAATGCTTTGAGGCAGTTTGATCTTCAAGGATACCCTCTGCCTTTCCTTAAAATCTTTCTTCTGCGCTGTTGCAAGGTACCCGGATGCGATCGCCCCTGACCTGGATGTTTTGGGGTGAGGTATTTTTTTGTGAACGGTCGGCGCTGTTTTATTCTTGGCGGCAAAAAAAGCGCTAACCTAAAATTTGCCCGTATACCCGTAAATTAAGCAGGCCGGTTTTTGACTCATGCAGCTTTTCAAACCAAAGACCGTGTCAAAGGAAGAAGAAACCCAGGGACGAATCTTAAAGGCGGCAGAAAAGCTATTTGCCAAGCGGGGCTACGGCGGGACGACGACGCGCGATTTGGCTCAGGCAGCGGGTGTTGCCGAAGGCACGCTGTTTCGTCATTTTGAGAACAAGAAGGCGATTTTAGTAGAAGTGGCGACGCGGGGCTGGACAGAGATTTTGACTGATTTGCTCACTGAGCTGAGTGAAATGGGGAGCTATAAGGCTGTGGCGCAGGTGATGCGCAAGCGGATGCTGAGCTTGAACGCCAATACGGATACGCTGCGGGTGTGCTTTATAGAAGCGCAGTTTCATCCGGAATTGCGCGATCGCATCCAGGCCGACGTGATTGATAAAATGACCGATGTCACCGAAGCCTTTTTCCAAACCGCTATGGACAGAGGCGAATATCGCAAAATGAACCCCAGAATGGTAGCGCGCATCTTTTTGGGCATGTTCACCGTCTCAGGCTTCAGCCAGTCCACCATATCAGACGAAGCCAGCTCTCCCAACGAAATGAAAGAAATGGCCGAGACGCTGGCCGATATCTTTTTGAACGGCGTCTTAAGCGATCGCGGGTAGACTGGGCTGAGCCTACCGGAGACGAAATGTATACTACAGCACAAGCGATGACCTGCGTTCAGCTTTGCTATGTAGATGGAGAATGGGAGTTCGCATGAGTAGCAAGCCTGACTTTTCAAAGATGACTAAGCTTGAGCTGAGAGCCTATGTCCTAGAGAATCGCACCGATCAAGAAGCGCTACAAGCATTTCTCGACAGGGCTCAAGCCGAGAATCCGAACCCACAAACTTATGGGCCAGAAGACAACATATCTGACGCGATTGACGAATATTTGAAGAAGCACGAAGGAAGAGAAGCCTCTTAAGTCCAGATATGTTCCGGCGATCGCTGCCTTGCACCCGTAGATGTTCAGCTAAATCGTTCAACGTGCCGATACAATAAGGACTGGAAAATACACAGATCCTCATTCAATGGCTCAAGATAAGTCTGCTAATACCCCTAACTCCAACGCTCCTAACTCCAACGCCTCTAGCGCCAACGATAGCAGCGATTCTGGCATTGAGGGCATTCGCGCTACTCGCCTGCAAAAGGTCGAGGAGCTTAAAGCAGCAGGCATGATCCCCTACGCCTATAGCTGGGACGTGACGCACCCGATTGCCGACTTGCAGGTTAAGTTCGCAGATCTTGAAGCAGGCGCAGAAGAAGATTTTGAGGTGTCTGTTGCCGGACGCATTATGGCGCGGCGGGTGTTTGGCAAGCTGGCCTTTTTTACCCTGCAAGACGAAACCGGCACTATTCAGCTCTATTTAGAAAAGAAGACGATTCAAGCTGAGATGGGAGAGGCCGACGAGCAGGCTTTTAACCATCTTAAGCAGCTCACCGATGCGGGCGATATCATCGGCGCAAAAGGGACGATTAAGCGCACGGACAAAGGCGAGCTATCGGTAAAGGTGAAGCAGTATGCCATGCTCACCAAGTCACTGCTGCCGCTGCCCGATAAGTTCCACGGCCTGACAGACGTAGCCAAGCGCTACCGGCAGCGGTATGTTGACCTGATCGTGAATCCTGAGGTGCGCGAAACCTTCCGCAAGCGGGCGCGGATTACAGCGGCAATAAGGCGTCACTTAGATCAGCTAGGCTACTTAGAAGTTGAAACGCCCGTGCTGCAATCGGAGCCGGGTGGGGCTGAGGCGCGGCCTTTTGTGACTTATCATAACACGCTAGATATGGAGCTGTATCTGCGGATTGCGACTGAGCTGCACCTGAAGAGAATGGTGGTTGGCGGCTTTGAGAAGGTGTTTGAGCTGGGCCGTGTGTTTCGCAATGAGGGCATCTCTACGCGGCACAATCCTGAGTTCACTACGATTGAAATGTATCAGGCCTACGGTGACTATCAGGACATGATGGCGCTGACTGAAACCATGATTGAACAGATTGCTGAAGAGGTTGTTGGCAGTAAAACAGTGAGCTATCAGGGCGAAGAGATTAGCTTTGCTAAGCCGTGGCAGCGGATTACGATGCACGATGCGGTACAGGAGAAAACGGGCGTTGACTTTAGCCAAATCTCAGACCTTGCCGAGGCGAAAAAGGCTGCAAAAGCGGCAGGCGTTGGCGATGTAGATGGCTGCAAAAGCGTTGGACATGTTTTAAATGAGGCTTTTGAGCAAAAAGTAGAAGAGTCGCTAATACAGCCGACTTTTGTAATGGACTACCCGCTGGAAATTTCGCCATTGTCTAAGCCTCACCGCAGTAAGCCTGGGCTGGTAGAGCGGTTTGAGCTGTTTATTGTAGGTAGAGAGACTGCCAACGGATTCTCCGAGCTGACCGATCCGGTGGATCAGCGCCAGCGGTTGGAGCAGCAAGCGGCGAAGAAGGCAGCGGGCGATTTGGAGGCGAGCGGTGTGGATGAGGACTTTATTACGGCGCTAGAGTATGGAATGCCACCGACGGTAGGCATGGGGATTGGGATTGATCGGCTAGTGATGGTACTGACGGATGCGGCAAGTATCAGGGATGCGATCGCCTTCCCCCTCCTCAAACCCGAAAAGACAGACAGCGAAAAAGCTGAGGAAAGCTAGCTAGTTCTACTACCTTTCTGGCCGTACATCGTTGCGTTCACGGGCTTGCCCAACTCATATATACCTATAGACTTTCACTTAAGGTAAGAATCATGTCCGTTAAGCTATCCGTTATCAGCGTTTCTCCAGATGTAATGAGCGGAACACCCGTTTTTGTAGGCACTCGGGTGCCTGTTCAAACGCTCTTTGACTACTTGAAAGGAGGCGACTCAATCGATGATTTTTTAGACGGTTTTCCAACAGTCACAAAAGAGCAGGTAATTAGTCTTTTGGAGGAAGCAGGCAGGCAGTTGATTAATACGGCTGCTTAGCATGAAAATTCTTTTAGATGAGTGTGTTGATCGCAAGCTTGCAAAGGAGTTTATTGGACACGACGTAAAGACTGTCTCTCAAATGGGATGGGCAGGCATCAAAGACAGTCAGCTTCTCTCTCTAGCGGAAATGGAGTTCGATGCATTCATTACAGTCGATCAAAACATACCCTTTGAGCAGAATTTAGGTAAGTTGTCTCTTGCTGTAATTATTTTATGCTCTTTCTCTAATCGTTTGACTGACTTAAAGCCTTTGATGCCTGAGCTTGTAGCCGTCTTAAACGAAGCAGCTCAAGGGCAAGCTACAGTCGTTGGCAAAAGCTCGAAAGAGTGACCCTTTCAATAATGTAGTTTCCATTGAGTGTTAATGCGATCGCCTTCCCCCTCCTCAAACCCGAAAAGACAGACAGCGAAAAAGCTGAGGAAAGCTAGCTTTCTCGATTGATGCGTTCAATTGACGCTAGTTGCGCTGGCGAAAAGTTAGCACTCTGAAGTATTTCAAGTAAGAAATCTGTTTTGCCCGCAATGTAGCTATCAATGTCATAGGGGAACTGTTGCGCTAGCTGTTTCTTTAGCTCGCCATATGCTTTTGCTACGCTTGGATTCTGTCGCAGATAATTACGAACAGCGAGATGATTTTTAAGTCCTAAGCTGCCTGAAACACAGGCATAGAGGTTGTGCGCGATTGAGCTAGTAGGCGCTTTAAAAGCTTCGCGCCCTTCTATGCCAAGATTGCCACGATGGTCGTAGCCTAGTGTGGCTAATCGTTTGATCACAATTGGAATATGCACCTCTGAGGAAACAACAATATCAATGTCGATGATAGGTTTTGCGGCTAGGCCGGGGACTGATGTACTGCCTACATGTTCAATGGACTGAGCGATGTCTTTTACGGTTGGCCAGATGCGCGATCGCAGCTCCTCAAACGCCTCTGGCCAACCCGGATCGTAATCAACTACTTTGACGGCTCGCCTATTCATAGGAACCTACTTGATGTTGGGTTTCTACCATTTTTTGTAGGGTAAGAATTTGCCACACATGATGACTTTGACGCGATCGCCCTTTGGATCTTCTTCTTTCTCCACATCAATAGAAAAGTCGATAGCGCTCATAATGCCATCGCCAAACTTTTCATGAATTACCGCTTTCACCGGCATTCCATACACCTGCATAATTTCATAAAAGCGATAGATCAGCGGGTCGGTGGGCACCAGCGGATCAAGCCCTCCCTTTAGCGGGCACTCGGTTAAGGCCTCAGCAAATTCTGACCCGAGCCCCAGCATTTCAACCATTTTGCCAGCTTCCTCTTCAGAAGCACTGGCCTGACGATAGAAAACCGACGCAATCCATACCTCGTCATAGCCTAGCGCCTTTTCGAGGTCGGCAAAGCTCAAGCCTTTCTCTTTTTTAGCAG
>JBGTGK010000021.1:0-4787 GCA_041746795.1 Phormidesmis sp. | reverse complement strand
GCGATGATGCCGCAGCGGGCGTAGGTGCTTTTGCCAATGCAGATAGTGGTGATATTGTTGGGCATTCGCAGCCGCTCTAGGGCAACGCCGAGGCCGTAGGAATGGGCGGGCAAAATGAAGTAGCTGCCATTGTCGTCTTCTCTAAGCTTGCTGGGCTCCAGGTTCTCGGGGTTGAAGTTTTTGGGGTCGATGACGGTGCCGGGAATATGGCGAAAAATGCGGAATTCGTTGGGCGACAGGCGAATGTCATAGCCGTAGGAAGAAAGGCCGTAGCTGATGACGGGAGTTTCGTGGTCGTTCTGATGACCGTGCGTAGACAGATGGGCGCGGCGGATGAGCGAGGGCTCGAAGGGTGTGATCAGGCCGTTGCTAGCTGACTCTTTGATCCAGGCGTCGTTTTTAATCATGGGTTTAGATGACGTAGTTGCGGCGAAATTCGGTGACTTGGTCGGCGACGGCTAGCAGGGATTCAGGCATTTGAGGGCCGGTTAAAATAATTTCTACGTGGGAGGGGCGGCTTTTGAGCAGGTTTAGCAGTTCATTTTCTTTGATTAAGCCAAAGTCGATGGCGAGGCTTAGCTCATCTAGCACCACCAGCCCGTATTTGCCTTCAATCACAACGGTTTGAGTGTGCTGCCACAGCGCTTGTAGGGCGGCGCGGGTGGCTGGCGAAACGTCTGGGCCGCTGATGCACTCCTGACATTCACAGCGAATCCAGGCGAGGTTTTGGCCCATTTGCGTAGGGTTTTCGGGGCCTTGGCTGATGCCGCCTTTTAAAAACTGCACCACCAAAACGGGCAGCCCCTGCTCGGCAACGCGGGCGGCTTGCACTATCACGTTAGTAAAAAAGGTGCGGCGCTGTGAGGTAAAAACCTGTACGGTGCCTTCAATGGCGCGGAGCAAGGGATGACGGATCGTAGGTGAGGAAACGTCAGATATGGCTCTGAGCTGTGAAACCGTAGGGCGCTGTGAAACCATGGATGCAAAAATAATATAGAGCCAGAAAGCTAAGGCGCGACAAGACTAATTGAAAACTAAATATAGCGTAATGAGTGCGATCGCCCACAAAAAACACGCTATATGTGAACGTATCGTTTCACTTCCTGATCCTTTGGCCAAGGGAATAGCCAGAAGAACAGCCAGTACTATGGCTTAATGTTCTGTAGCAAATCCTTAGTAAATAATACTGGCGACCCATGATCTGGCAACGTCCTGACAATCGAGCGCCTAACGAGCTGCGACCGATTAAGTTTGAAAGGCAATTTACGCGCTATGCAGCCGGTTCTGTGCTGGCTCACTGCGGCAATACGCAGGTGATTTGTACGGCTTCAGTGAGTGAAGGCGTACCTCGTTTTTTAAAAGATTCTGGGCAGGGATGGCTGACGGCTGAGTACCGAATGCTGCCGGGGGCAACGCATACGCGCAAGTCGCGTGAGCTAATGAAGCTGTCGGGACGAACGCAGGAGATTCAGCGGCTGATTGGGCGGAGCCTGCGGGCAGCGCTAGATATGGAGGCATTAGGCGATCGCACCATCACCATAGACGCCGACGTTCTCCAAGCCGACGGCGGCACCCGCACCACTTCCATTAGCGGCGCTTACGTGGCGCTTGAAGACGCGATCGCATCCCTCATCCAATCCGGTCAGCTCACCACCTCACCCATCCGCCACCAAATCGCCGCCATCTCTGTCGGACTGCTCGAAGGCGACCCCTTTTTAGACCTGAACTATCCTGAAGACTTTGCCGCCGACGTTGACTTTAACGTGGTGCTCAACGAAAAGCTGGCGTTTATTGAAGTGCAGGGAACCGCAGAAGCAGGCAGCTTTACCCGCGCGCAGCTCAACGCCATGCTCGACTATGCCGAGAAGGGGATTGGCGAAATTTTAACGATGCAGAAGGCGGCGCTCGCTGTTTGACCTCCGGATTCGGCTGCGCTCAGCCATCGGCCAAAGTCGGCCATCATCCAAAGTCGGCCATTGTCCAAAGTTGGCCATCGTTCAAAGGTTGGTATAACCCGCGAGAAGTGCTACATTCCCACCATGATTAAAATACGGGCCTTTTGAACCGTTTTAACTATGGCGTTTTAACTATGGCGAAGGATCTCAGAGATTTCTTAAAAAAAGTTAGGTCAAGAGGACAGCTTCGAAATGTCACTGCGCTAGTAGATCCCAACCTGGAAATTGCCGAAATTTCTAACCGGCTGCTGCAAGCGGGTGGCCCGGCGGTGCTGTTTGAAAATGTAAAAGGCTCGCCTTATCCGGTCGTGGTAAACCTGCTTGGCACCGTAGAGCGCGTGTGCTGGGCGATGAACATGGAGCACCCCGAAGAGCTAGAGGTGCTGGGCAAAAAGCTGGGCATGTTGCAGCAGCCTAAGCCGCCCAAAAAGATTTCTCAGGCGATTGACTTGGGCAAAGTGCTTTTTGACGTGGTGCGAGCTAAGCCATCGCGCGACTGGCTACCGGCCTGTCAGCAGGTGGTGCAGCTCGATGACAGAGTAGATCTGACGAAAATTCCGATGATTCGCCCCTACCCAAAAGACGGCGGTAAGGTGGTGACGTTAGGACTCGTGATTACTAAGGACTGTGAAACGGGGGTGCCGAATGTGGGCGTGTACCGTTTGCAGCTTCAGAGCCAAAACACGATGACGGTGCAGTGGCTTTCGGTGCGGGGCGGGGCTAGGCACCTGCGGAAGGCAGCGGAGCAGGGGAGAAACCTAGAGATTGCGATCGCCATCGGCGTAGACCCGCTGATCATCATGGCAGCCGCAACCCCTATTCCCATAGACCTTTCAGAGTGGCTATTTGCAGGCCTGTACGCGGGTAAAGGCGTCTCGTTAGCTAAGTGCAAAACGGTAGATTTGGAAGTGCCTTCCATGTCAGAGTTTGTGCTAGAAGGCACGATTACGCCGGGTGAAACCGCTACCGACGGGCCGTTTGGTGACCACATGGGCTACTACGGTGGCGTCACCCCCAATGCGCCGCTGATTCGCTTTCACTGCATGACGCATCGCAAGAATCCGGTATACCTGACCACTTTTAGCGGACGCCCGCCGAAGGAAGAAGCGATGATGGCGATCGCACTCAACCGCATCTATACGCCCATACTCCGCCAGCAGGTTTCCGAAATTGTCGATTTCTTCCTGCCGATGGAAGCGCTCAGCTACAAAGCAGCAATAATCTCTATAGATAAATCCTATCCAGGCCAAGCGCGCCGGGCGGCTATGGCCTTTTGGACGGCGCTCCCGCAGTTCACCTACACCAAATTTGTGATCGTAGTAGACAAAGACATCAACATTCGCGATCCGCGCCAGGTGGTTTGGGCGGTTACCTCCAAGGTCGATCCCATTCGCGACGTGTTTATTTTGCCAGATAGCCCGTTTGACTCGCTCGACTTTGCCAACGAGCGCTTAGGGCTAGGCAGTCGGATGGGCATAGATGCCACTACTAAGGTGCCGCCTGAAACCGACCACGAATGGGGCGAACAGCTAGAGTCCGATCCGCAGATGGCGGCGCTGGTAAGGCGGCGCTGGCAAGAATATGGCCTAGACGATATTAAGTTAAATGAAGCTGATGCCAACGTGTTTGGCTACGATATTCGTTAAGCAATATTTTTTACGGAAGAAATAAAGTTAAAAACCTCTAGATAGCAGTCAGCTAAACACTTTAGGGACTTGGGTTCATGACGAGAGCAGACGTTTCTACGGGGTTTTTTTTAGGCGGCGGTGAGCTAGGGAAGCGGGTGCGCGATCGCAACTGGTCAAACACTCCCATCGGCCCGATTGCTGAGTGGCCCCAAAGTTTACACAGCGTGCTGAACCTACTGCTCGCCTCCCCACAGCCCGCTTTTCTGTGGTGGGGCACTGAGCTGACTCAGTTTTACAACGATGCGGCTCGTTTCATGGTGGTAGAGCAGGCGCTGGGGCAACCGGCCCAATCCTGCTGGCAAGCAGTGTGGCCCGCGTTGGGGCCAGCGATTGAAGCCGCGATCGCAGGCCCTAGCGCTGCTCAAGTTAAAGACCTTTTGCTGCTGATCGACCAAAACGGCCACCCAGAAGAGCGTTATTTCGACTATGCGCTGAGCCCCGTTTTAAACGACCAGGGAGAGGTTAGCGGCGTGTTTTGCATCTGCACTGAGGCGACAGCGTGTGTGCTGGGCGATCGCCGCCTGAGAACCCTGCGCCAGCTTTCCCAGTGCTCCCAGGACTCAGCAAGTAAAGCAAGTAAAGCAAATTCGACAGCGGCTGCAAGCGTCAGCAATATTATAAAAGACGTTCTATCTACCAACCCGCACGATATTCCCTTCGCGCTGCTGTACTTACTGCCGGGAGGAAACAACCCCCCAGAAGGCAATGCAACAGCTCAGCTCGCTGCCTCGGTTGGCATGGAACCTGGAACAGTCGCGAACCCAACGCAAATAGGTCTTACAGACGACCGGATTTGGCCCTTAAAACGAGTGAGCCAGTCCAAGCAAGCCGAGTTACTAGATGGTTTGGCCGATACCTTAGGCAATTTCACAGCGGACGTTTGGCAGCAGACCCCATCGGCAGCAAAAATAGCGCCGCTCATTTTGCCAGGGCATCAGCAGCTAATGGGGTTTTTGGTGCTGGGCATTAGCCCTAAGCGATCTTTTGATGATGACTATCAAGGCTTCTTTGATTTAATTGCCAGCCAGGTAACGCACGCGATCGCCGATGCGATTGACTATGAGGCCCAAAAAACGCTGCATGAGGTGCGCAAGGCTGCGACTGATAGCGAGCGTTCGTATGAGCTGTCGCTACAGCGGGCCGC
>JBGTGK010000020.1:0-3848 GCA_041746795.1 Phormidesmis sp. | reverse complement strand
CCCGCCTAGCGCTTTCTCTTGTTTGAGATACAGCAAAAAGGCGATTAGCTGAATGGTTTTACCCAAACCCATATCATCTGCTAAGCAGGCACCGAGTCCCCACTGTTCTAAAAAAGACAGCCAGGAAACGCCTTTAGCCTGGTAGGGCCGCAGCTGACCTTCAAAGCCATCGGGCTCAGCCATGGGTGTCAGGCTTTGATTGCCTGTCGTCATAGTCGTAATTAGCTCGTCTAGCTTGCCGGAAGCGTCAAACTTCACCACGGGCAGCTTATCAATGAGCTGATTGTCGCCTGTACTAATGCGTAGGGCTTCTTCGACTGAGAGCTTGGTTTGGCCCTTACGCTTCTCAAAAAAATCCTTAGCCGCTCGCACGTCCTGCGGACGCAGCTCTATCCACTGACCGTTAATTTCAACTAAGGGCGTGCCCTGCGTAATTAGCTCTTCAAACTCCGCCCTGGTGAGCACCTGACCGCCTACAGACAAATCCCACTTGAAGTTCAGCAGGCTTTGCAGGCCCAATCTCTGCTGCTTGGGAGGAGCCGTTGCACTAATTTGCAGGCCCAAACGGCTCGCGCCAACTTTACTCGGGTCTACCAAATTGTCTGGCAAGATGACGCCAAAGCCGCTGTCTTGAAGCTGCCAGGCTGAGGCCTTGATGAACTGGTAGGCCTCAATCGGATCTAAAATTCGCTCCGTTGGGCTTTGCTCAACCAGCGTTTCTTTAATCGGTTCATACAGGCGCGTAGCCCGTCCCAGCCCGCCTAACAGCGTTTCCTGGGGAGATTCTATTTCCCTGCCCTGATGCATCAGCGCATCGGTAGGATGCTGCCAGATAGTTTCAGCATCAACTTTAAAACCGCTGTCGTCGATGGCTTGTAGGCCATATTTTAGCGCCCAGTTTAGCTCGCCAGCAGGGGGCGGCGTGAGCGAAAAGCAGGTGCGAAAACCCTGGACGGTATCAGCCAAATTTTGCAGGGGCGCTGTCCAGGTATTGATGGCGTCGTTGAGGCGGACGACGCCTGTAGGGGTGGACTCAAAGTGCGGATCGGGTGCGCCGAGGGCATCGAACCATTCACGCAGGGGAAGGTCTTTGCTCAGGGGGGTGGCGTCGGCAAGTTCGTTGCTTTGGGCGACGCTGCGCACCTGGGCGTCGAGCAGCGTTTCTAGGAAATTGCGGATGAGCGGATCGGTGGCGCTAGGAAGATCTATGCGGAAGGGGGAGGCTTTTTTTGAGGCGGGAGCGGGGTAGCTGCGGCAGAGGAGGGGGAGGCGATCGCTAAATTCCTTCAGCCTTGCCTGATCCAAAGCGCTGTCGAGTAAGAGCTGCCATGAGGCGATCGCCCCCTTTTTATCCGCGCTCACCACCGGCACAAACTTGCCCCGCGCCAGCAAGTCCAAACACCATCGCGTCAGGTGAGACCAGTAGCGCAAATCGTCACTCACAAACGAGCTAGCCTCTGAACGGCCTAGAGGTAGGGCGCTGAGAAATTTTATCGTGACGAGCGGATCTAGTAAGGAACCCGAGACTTGCCAGGGGTGAAGTAAGGCAGACAGGCCGGGGGCGTCATCGCTTGAAGCTACCTGAGTATCAGAAGATAAGACCGGCAGCAGTCCATCGGGATCGAACTTAGTTGGTAATACAACGGCCCGAGAGTGCCAGCTATCGGACTCCTTGGCCTTTCGTTTAGACTGCCCCGCTGAAGGTTTACCGCCAGCTTTAGCCGTAGACTTAGCTGTGGACTTAACCGCTGATTTGGCCGTGACTTTTTCACTAGAATTTACCTGCGCCTGCATCCAGGAAAGATCAAACTCCTCCCCTTTTTGAAAAACATCTGCCAGCGCGGCCAGACTTAGCTGGTAGGGCTGCTCAGCGGGCGCAGGCATCTTGTCATCTGCCAGCAAATTAGGTAGGGCAGCCGCCTCTACTTTTCGCCAGGTTTCACCCCATACCAAAAAACGCTGAAGGTCGGGCAGCCAGTTTCCATGTAAAGTCGCCATGTGGCAAAAACGCTCGTATGAACGGCTAGATTTTAGATCAGTATCGGTGCAAGCAACCTAACGGTTTGTGGAAAAGAATCTCAGGCTTCGAACTGTTCGTAGGCGGCGACAATTCGCTGGACTAGTGGGTGGCGGACGACGTCGGCTTTGGTGAGTTCGCAAAAAGTGACGCCTTCTACCTTAGCCAAAATTTTAGTGGCTAGCGATAGGCCAGACTGCTGGTACTGGGGCAAGTCCGTTTGGGTGACATCGCCTGTTACTACCATACGTGAGTTAAAGCCGAGGCGAGTAAGCACCATTTTCATCTGGGCGGGCGTCGTATTTTGGGCCTCGTCCATAATCACGAAGGCATTGCTAAGCGTGCGGCCTCGCATGTAGGCCAAAGGCGCGACTTCGATCACACCGCGCTCTATAAGGTGAGGAATGCGCTCTGGATCGAGCAGTTCGTGCAGGGCATCGTACAGGGGCCGCAGGTAAGGGTCTACTTTTTGCTGGAGGTCGCCGGGTAAAAAGCCCAAGCGTTCGCCTGCTTCTACCGCAGGCCGAGTGAGAATCAGACGCTCGAACTCTTCATTCATCACCGCCTTGACGGCAATCATGGCGGCTAGAAATGTTTTTCCGGTTCCAGCGGGGCCAGTGCAAAAGGTGAGGTCGCTTTTACGCAGGGCTTTGATGTACTGCTGCTGGCGAAAGGTTTTGGCTCGAATTACCTGACCGCGACGGGTGCGGGCGATGACGTCGTTTTGCAGCTCTTTGAGCTTATCTTCTTGGTTGGTGTCGAGGGCATGAATAGCGGTCATCACATCAGTGATGGCAACGCTTTGTCCCTGACCCCACATCGATTCTAAGGTGCCTACAATTTTACGGGTGCGCTCAACTTGGGCGTCGGTACCGGCGATGTTGAGTTCACTGCCGCGCAAAACAACATTGGCCCCGGTTTGTTGAGCGATGCGCTTGATGTTTTCCTCTTGTGGGCCTGCCAGTGCGATCGCATTCTCAGCATTCATCAAGCCCAGCTTATAGTTATTTCCCATGCAGTTGCGTAAATGGCCTTGTATAGATCTGGCCGGTTGATCGAGCTATTAGGCTATTGGATAGATCAGCCGCTAAGCGAGTGCCTATCCTTTCAATCTAGCGCTTTTAACTCATTTGAGAGCATCACTGAAGAAAGGTATCGCTAAAAAAGATTCGGCCTGCCGTCGTTTCGCCTGCCGAATCTCCAAATCTGCATTGATTTTTCGAGCAGCCGCTAGAACAGCAGCAGGGCGAAACCAGTCTTAAGCTTCTACTCTGACTGGGGCTTTTTCTTAGGGGGGGCTGGATTGGTACTAGGTCTAGAGGGTCGGCTTTCTCTAGTGCGCTCACTATCACGCCCTCTAGAGCCACCTCCGTAAGATCCGCCCGAACGCCCGCCGCCACGTCCGCCACTGCTCCGCTCGCTGCGATCCGAACGCTCGGGCTCGGGTTCGCCAAACACGCTGAGATTCACCGTCATATCTGAAAGCTTAGCCGTTGCCGCAATCACGGTGCGCACCGCTTGTATGTTGCGGCCCCCGCGACCAAACACGTGTCCTTTGTCTTCTGCTTCGTCGAACGCCGCCCTGAGCCACAGTTTTTTGCCCCCCGCCAAATTTTCTGAATGAAACTTCAGCACCTCTGGCTTATCTAAGAAGGGATCCATAAGGAAGCGGGCAAGCGCTTCGTAATCAGACTGGGTTCGATTGGAAGTCACACTAGCCACCTAGCTGTTCGTACACGTTTGCTCTTTTAAGAATATGATCAACGGTTTTAGTAGGCTGAGCGCCTTCTTTGAGCCACTTCACAATAGCGGGAACATCCAGACGAGTTTC
>JBGTGK010000019.1:0-10282 GCA_041746795.1 Phormidesmis sp. | reverse complement strand
GGCTTTTTACAATGAAGACAAGCTTACCTGCATTAGTTTCTCGTTTGAATCATCGCCTCCAGAAAGGGGACTTACACCACACCGTGGGTCGATTCAAAGCGGCTCGTGAGGCCTACAGCTTTTATCAGGGTCGTCGTCAGCAGCTCAATTCTGAGTTTTATAAGCGTCAGCTAACGCCACGAAGCCAATCGTTTCTAGCTGACGTTTCACCTGAGCGCTGCGCCCAAGAGCTACAGCAAAGAGGCGTATCTTTCGGGCTACAGCTTCCCGAGCAGGATACTAAAGTCGTCTATCAGTTCGCCTGCGAAACGGCCTGCCGTGAGCCAGGACACGAAGACGAGTTTTACGCTCAAGAGGTTGAAGGCGGGCGACTTAAGGAAGGTCGTCGTGTCTTTAGAGGCTTAGTTCAAAATCCGGCAGCTTGCCCTGTTATAGAGAAAGTGGCACAGGATCCCACGCTGTTAGAAATTGTGCGGAAGTATCTGAGGTATTGGCCCTCCAAGGTAGTTCCCCATCTTTCCTGGAGCTTTGTATCAGATTTGCCTGTTTCTAAACAAAAAGAGCTGTATCCTCCGCTTAACTACCACTATGATGTAGCGGGCTATAACTTTATGACCGCCTACTTCTATATCACTGATATCGACGCACTCTCTGGCCCTCATGTCATGATTGCGACCTCGCATAATAAAAAACCAAGGCATACCCTATTTTCATCCGGCTCTAAGATTGATTCAGAACAGCAAATGCTGGATTACTACGGCCAAGAGAGTAAGCTAGTCATTGAAGGCAAGGCTGGCTTTGGCTACGTACAAGATCCCTCTTGCTTTCATAGGCTCGTAGCCCCGATAAAGTCTCGCAGGCTGCTGCTGCAAATTCGCTATGCCTGACTTCTATAGCCTCTATCGAGTTGCTTAAGATGCTTTTATTAGATGAAACCACTAGAAAACAACGGGCAACTCGACTAGCAGATGTCTTAATGCATTAGGGCATCTGCTATATCAGGCTAGTCATTTCAGACCACATTCGGTTGTGTCACCTACGGTTTTACAAAGCCCAAATGCCACAGGAGATAATAAGGATAACGATACCTGAGGGTGCCATGTTCAATTCTCATGAAAATTTTTGGTCTAGTCTACTGTTCAGAATTGTCTCTGTTCCATTTGTCGTACTGCTGGTGATCGTTGCTGTCCATCAAACTATATCGCTGCAACATAGCGCAGCCGTAGAGCAGTCGAAGCCTGATAGCTCGGCTGTAGACGACACTTCGTTTTAACCTCTACTATTGAATAGGTATGAACAGACTAGACACGGCATACCTGCCGATGTTCGTACTTTTGTGACTTTTGGAAGGGGCATTCTGATGAATCGTCGTTCGTTTACGCATAGGGCTTTGGCAGCAGGGCTGTTGGGCACTACCGGAATCATCACCCGCCCCCAACCCGCTAAAGCCGACCCGAAACTATCTCTGCACAAGGTCAACCCCGCTGACTATGAACTTACCGTCTTCCGCTCTCCCACCTGTGGGTGCTGTGAAGAGTGGACTAAGCACATCCAGGCGGCTGGCTTTCCCATTCACGACAACATCACCGAAGACATGGAGGCGATTAAGCAGCGCTACGGTGTGCCCGCAGGGCTAGACTCATGCCACACGGCGCTCGTCGGTGGATATGTGATTGAAGGTCATGTACCTGCTGAGGATGTGCAGCGACTGTTAGCCGAAAGATCCGACGTTACCGGCATTACCGCCCCTGGAATGCCGATGGGTTCCCCTGGCATGGAAACAGACGAGGACACCGCGCCATATACCGTTTTCTCGTTCAAAGCAGATGGGACAGTTGCTGCCTTTGCTAAGCACGCTTAGGGCACGGTCTTAGGGCACGGTCTTAGGGCATGGTCAAGGCTTAGCTTTAAGGTCAATCAATCTGCCTTCTTGCCCCCGCTCCTCCCTCCGGGAAGATGGCCAAAAACCCACCCCATAGTAAGGTGGCAACTGTAAAACCAGCGGCCCCTTAATGGAAAGATTCAACCTTAAAGTTTTTAAGCGCTTCTGGGCGATCGCACATCCCTACTGGTCGGGTGACGAAAAGTGGAAGGCGAGAGGTTTGCTGCTGCTCATTGCCGTACTGCTGCTGGCCTACACCGGTCTTAGCGTGGTGCTCAACAACCAGCGTGGCGCGTTAATTTCGTCGCTATCGGCTAAGGACGAAGGCCGCTTTTGGCAAACTGTTTCTATTTTTATTGGGGTGCTAGTGGTGTATGCGCCCCTGCTGGCAGGCTATAACTTTTTGCGCGATCGCCTCGCCCTAGCCTGGCGACGCTGGCTTACCGACAGCTTCGTAGAACGATATTTTACCGGCAGAGCCTTCTACCGTATCAACCAGTTCAGCCCTGAGATTGACAACCCCGACCAGCGAATCGCCGAAGATATTAGAAGCTTCACCCAAGAATCGCTTACCATCGCGCTAGTCGCCATCGAATCTGTGCTTTCTGTAATTGCCTTTAGCGGTGTGCTGTGGGGTATCTCTCGGGAGCTGGTTTTTTTCCTACTCATCTACGCAGTCGCTGGCACGTTAGTCACTGTGAGTGTCTTTGGCAGACCGCTGGTGCAGCTCAACTTTGAGCAGCTCAAAAAAGAGGCCAACTTTCGCTTTAGCTTGGTGAGGGTTCGAGAAAATGCAGAGGCGATCGCGTTTTACCAGGGCGAAGGTCAGGAGTCTATGCAGATCAAAGATCGGTTCATGGCCGCTTTTGACAACTACAAACGCCTCCTCACCTGGGAGCTAAGTCTCAACGGCCTTACCAACATCTATGAATTTATTCCTTTCGTGCTGCCTGCTATTGTCGTGGCACCCGCCGTCTTTAGTGGCGAGGTAGAAGTCGGCAAGGTCAGCGAGGCCCAGGGCGCGTTTATTCGGGTTTTCTTTTCGCTCAATGTGGTGGTAGCCCGGCTTCAGTCACTCACGGCCTTTGGCGCAGGCATTGACCGCTTGTACGACTTCTCTGACTCGATTGAAGAAACGCCTGTAGATATAGACAAGCCTGAGGCTGGCGTCGAAGCAGAAGAGAAAGATAGTGAGATAGAAATAGAGATAAGTCATTCGCTCATCAGCCTGGAGACGGCTCCAGAGTTGGTTCTACAGAACCTGACCTTGCAAACGCCAAACTACCAGCGCACCCTCATAGAGAATCTTTCTCTTACGTTGAATACGCAGGGTTCGCTGCTGGTGATGGGGCCGAGCGGGTGTGGGAAGAGTTCGCTTTTGAGGGCGATCGCAGGCCTGTGGAACTCAGGCACAGGAACTATCCAAAGGCCCAGCCTCAAAGATCTGTTGTTTCTACCGCAAAAGCCATACATGGTATTAGGTAGCCTGCGTCAGCAGATCCTTTACCCTTATACAGACACTAAAATTGAAGATGAGCAGCTTCGAAAAGTTCTCAAAGAAGTGAACCTACCCGACCTAGAAGACCGCTTTGAGGGCTTCGATACCATAGAAGAATGGAGCGACGTCCTCTCTTTAGGAGAACAACAAAGGCTCAGCTTTGCCCGCGTACTCCTGCATCAGCCAGCCTATACACTGCTCGACGAAGCAACCAGCGCCCTCGATCAGACTAACGAAGCACAGCTATACACTCACCTAGCAAACAACCAGATTGCCTACCTCAGCGTCGGCCATCGAGAATCTTTAGAAACCTATCATCAGTCGCTGCTAAGGCTATCAGAAGATCGCACCTGGCAGCTTAAAGCCCTGTAAGCAATATATTAAGCGACATATTCTACCGTTACAGGCACATGGTCACTAGGTCGCTCTAGCCCACGCGGCTCAACATCAATTGTGCAGCTTTCTGCGACCTCATATAGCTCCTGCGACAGATAGTGATGGTCAATTCGCCAGCCCATATTGCGCACAAAAGCGTTCGTGCGATAGTCCCACCAGCTATAGTGACCGCCCTCATCGGTAAACTTACGAAAGGCATCCGACAGCCCAATAGAGAGAACATCTCGCAGCGTTTCACGTTCAACTGGCGTTGCCATCACCTGCTTATCTCTATTTTTATCAGAGTGAATATCTTTGTTTTCCAAGGCAATATTAAAGTCGCCGCACACGTTTAGCTGAGGATACGCCTCTAGCTGCTGAGCCAAATACTGTTTAAGCAGCGCTAGCCATTTTAGCTTGTACGCAAACTTGTCACTGCCAAGAGAAGATCCGTTAGGCACGTACAAATTCACGATTCGCACGTCGCCCATTACGCCGCTCATGACTCTCCTTTGATCGTCTAAGTCGCCGACTTCGCTTTTATCTATCACCGCGCTAAAGCCCATTTTCACCTCTCTCAAAGGCTCACGGCTCAGCATCGCCACGCCGTTATAAGACTTTTGCCCGTAAAAATAAGCGTTGTAGCCAATGTCCGTAAAAGCCTGCACTGGAAAATCTTCATCAATCACCTTGGTCTCTTGCAAACACAGCACATCAACAGGATGAGTCTTTAGCCAATCGGTGACATGATCCAATCGGGTGCGAATAGAGTTGACATTCCAACAGGTGACTTTCATAGATTAGGAAAAAGCGCGACGAAATAAACCCTTTGCATTGTCACACGATTACCACCCGTAGGGGCACTCCCTCGTGGATGCCCGCCCGCATTTCATCGCAGAGAAACCGTTAGAATGAGGTTTGAAATATCAGAGCCATCATCAACATCGTACGTAGGCTCCACAGCCCAGAACCAGAGTCCATAATTTATTAATGGCAAAATCTAATCAGAAACCTGACCAGCCTCTAGAAGGCGATGCCCTTGTCAAAGAAACCTGTCGGCGGATTCGTGCGGCCAAAGGACTGTGGGACGCCCACCGCAATGCAGCTTGCCGAGGCGAACGGGAAAAAGCCCTAGCGCTTTACAGCCAGCTCACCAAAGCACAAAAAGACAGCATTCCCCAGCAGCTTAGAATTTGGCTCCGCTGTCGCAGCGAAAAGTACTTTGGCCCCCATCAAACCGCGCCAGGGCAAAACCGTCGCTCGGGCAAAAAACGCTGAGCTATAAATTTCCAGGGCACATTGGCCATCCAGATCTGAATCAGCACAGCGCTTCTTTTAAGATTTAAGACGGTAGGTCTAAAGCGGTAGATCTAAAACGGTCAAATGGTAAACAACAATATTTTCAACAGTCATCGACAAATTACGTAGCGATGCTTTCGATATATGGCCGTTAGATGGAGCAGGCGATCGCCTCAGGCATAGGTCACCTATTCTGCTGCTCTGTCTGCTATAAGATGATCTCAAAAGTGGCAATATGTATTACTTTATGGTCAACTGAGCAATATTTAGCGCTTCAGATTGACTCTCAGGGTAATCACTGAGATATTAGAGTAATTTCCTAACTTTAGAATTCAGGTTTTATGATGCGAGCTAACCGTTCTACCCTTGTCAAGCTCTGCTTGCTAACGGCTCTCACCGTACCGGTTCAGCGGGCTACCTTCGCTGCTACTAGCCCCGATCAACGACTGCTAGCGCAAGCAGAGGGCGCAGTTCCCGAAATTGTCCAGTCAGAAGGGCCTGCAACGAGTGCAGCCAGTCCCGACGGCCAGCTCACTGCCCGCACCGATGACAACAACGAGGCTGTGCTCGAAGATGCCAGCGGCAGTGTCGTCGCTGGCCCTTTAGCAGGCGCAGGGGGAGCGGTTACCGCACTGGCTTTTAGCCCCGATGGGCAAACCCTAGCAACGGGTACAAAGGCTGGCACAATACGCTACTGGGGCATTGATGGTAAGCCCAAGGGAGATGTTTTTGAGACAGGCTATGGCAAGGCCATCACTGATCTGAAGTTTAAAGACAACGATCAGGTATTTGCAGCAGTCGATGGTCGGAGTGGCCTATGGGATGTGAAGGATGGGCTTTATAGCGCCACACCCGTAGCTAGCGATGACGAAACTACTGGCACTGGCGACACTGCTGGCGACACTGCGGGTCAAGCAGGCGGACTGCCTGGATGGCTGTGGTTTATTCCTTTACTAGTACTTTTAGGGGGAGGGGCTCTATGGCTGTTGGGCCGACGCCGCAGAGCAGCGACGCCTGAACCGAAGCGGCAAGTTGCGCCGACTGCAACCTTGACACCGCCGCCAACCGACCCATCTGGCGATCGCGAGGTCTCTAGCCGAGCCCAATCGGTCATTTCAACCGACCGCGTTGTCGATGGATCACAAGGGCTGGGCAAATCGGGCGTTAACGCCAGCGCTGACGTGCCGGAGCCGACGTTTGAGTCAACCGATTTAGAAATGCCGGATTTAGAAGGCACTCATTTAGATATTTTAACCCCGGATGTCGCCTTAGGCGGAGCGGCCTTGGGGGGCGCGGTACTGGGCGCAGGGATGGCTGATGGCATGAGCGCTGGCATGGGTGCCGACCTGGAAACAGATGGCGAGGACGATGAGTGGGACGATAACCTTGACCTGACGCTCGACGAACCGTCAGCAGTGCCTGAGAATCCAGATATATTGGCGTTACCGGAGCCTCAAATTATTGGCACAGCGGCAACGCCACCGCCGCTGGTCGCACCAGCTCTGACATCGCAGACCAGAGGATCCGATGATGATTTTTGGAATACAGCATCTGACGACAGCGACGTTGAAACGAACTTTGAGGCCATAGAGCCGACTCGGGATACGATTATCGCTGAGACAGACACCATCCTAGATATTGAGCCTGATCAGAACACGATTATTGGCGATCGCACCGTGATTTTTGGGGGGGCCGCAGCAACAATCCTAGCCGCAGAAGCGGCCCGACAGAACAACACCCAGAGCACAACCCTACAGCGCACAACACTACAGAGCACATCACAGGTTACAGAGCGCCCAAGCGAGGAGGCCGCCGCCATAACTGGTATCGATACCGACTTCTTCACAGCAGCAGCCACAGGCAGTCCCGGCGACGCAGCGGCTGGCGACGTCGATAGCGCTAATACCGTTAGGCGGCTGAGCGTAGCAGACCTCGCCTCAGTGGATGAAGGCCTGCCAGATCTTCCTGATGGCTATGGCGACAGCCGCATTGTGCTGCTGCCTCGCGACCCTAAGTGGGCCTATGCCTACTGGGATATTTCGAACGACCATAAAGAAGAGCTACGCAGTCAGGGCGGTCAGCGGCTGATGCTGCGCCTGTACGATGTCACCGATATCGATCAGAACGTTCAGAGTGCTCACAGTATGCAGCAGCAGGACTGCCATGAAATGGCGCGCTCCTGGTACATTGAAATTCCGGTGAGCGATCGCGACTACACCGCCGAACTGGGCTATCTTACTGCCGACGACCGCTGGCTGATGCTGGCCCGGTCTGCATCAGTGCGCGTGCCGCCTACATATCCTTCTAGCTGGGCCAAAGACCAGTTTGTCACCATCAGTTGGGACGAAAGGATAGCAGGCCGAGACTTCGGCAGTTTGGGTCAGCCTGATGCAGAGGTCGCAGCGGAGCCAACGACAGATTCTCAACCCCCTATTTACAGCGAGCTGTTTGCCCTGACTCAGCAGCAGGCGACGCGATTAGCAGGTTCTTTGTTTGGCTCGATGCAGCCCGCGCCTGAGGCAGAGGCATCCTTATCGCCTTCGAGTATGGCGTCAGGGCTGAACATGTCGGGGCTGAACATGTCGGGTGTGGGGATGTCGGGTGTGAGGATGTCGGGTGTGGGGATGGAGCGATCGCGCAATTTTTGGCTGGTGGCTGACGCCGAGCTGATTGTATACGGCGCAACTGAGCCCGATGCCGCCGTCACAATAGGCGATCAGGCCATTCCGCTCAACCCCGACGGCACTTTCCGATTCCACCTGCCCTTCCCCAACGGTCAAATCAGCTATCCCATTCGCGCTGTTGCGATCGATGGCGAGCAGTCGCGCTCTATTCAAATGGACTTTGAGCGAGAGACCCCTGAGCGCAACACCAACACAAAAGAAGACGCTGAAGACGAATGGTTCTAGAACGTGTGACTTGCGACTGAAGCTAAAAACACCTTCACATAAGCAGCTCAGCGTAATTAAAGCTCACCGCATGAGCCGGGCTAACGCCTGCGGCGAAGCGAAGCGTTGGCCTTGCCACTGGCTAATAGGCGCTCTCGAAACTGCGGAATCGGCAGCACGTAGCGAATAGCGGCTAGGGCCGGGAAGTAAAGCGCCTGACGCTTTATAGATAATTTGACCAATCTTATCTGGCACAAATCATTGGCGCTGACGATTTCGCTTTGCCCGCTGCACCTGAAGCTGTATCCATCGTTTCCACTGCTGAAAGTCTGGGTCGTTTGGCTGTGTGAGCTGCCAGGCCGAGCGCGCAATAATTCTAGATTGCCACTGCTGAAGAGACTCGTAGGCCTGTAGTGATAAGCCTAATCGACTGAATAAAGGTACCGTTGCACCTGCCACAATGTCAGCTAGGTTGAGGCGATCGCCGCCAAAATAATCCCTATTGCCTAGCGCCTGATCTAAAAACCGCAGACAGCTCTCCAAATGACCTGTTATCTCCTGAGATAAGGGTTGTTCTTCGCTAGCTACAACCACAGCGACTAGCTTAGGCAACAGCTCATTAGTCGTCACCATCTGCACCATTCGCATTTGTGCTATAGCAGCGGGCGTTTGAGGCGATAAAGACACCTGCGGAAACTGAAGCTCAAGATAGTCCAGAATTGCGATAGATTCGATTAGGCACAGGTTTTTATGGACTAAAACAGGCACATGGTGAAAAGGGCTGAGCCTCAAAAAGTCTTCATCAAACTGTTTGCCGCTCAAATCTACCAAAATGGGCTCAAACGGAATTTCTTTTTCTAGCAACGCTATCCACACCCGGCGTGCAATAGGAGAAAGCGGATGATAGTAGAACTTCAGCATAGAGATCTCTTTAAGGAAACAGAACATTCATCACTTTTCACCCTAGACTCATTGACAAGGCTCCAGAAGGTTTGTCGTTAGCGTCCTTATCATAGTCATAGTTAACGCTTATAGTCTGTAAATTTGTCTATAAAAGTGAGGAGGGCTTGCTGATGGGGTTTACCGAGCGATCGCACGCTTCTGCACACACACCGCATAGCTGCTTGTGCAAATCGGAGCTACGGCTCATGAATCGGGCACAGATTGCACATAGATCAGAACAATCGCGGCAAAGCTTGATGCACTTTGCCATCATCTGAGCCATCTCGCCGCTCAAGCAAGCAGTTGCGCAGTTTTCCCACTCTACAAGGCAGTCTAGACAATTTTGAATGCACGTTTCCATATCACTCGAACGAGCTTGTGTTGCAACCATGGGTTTCTCCTGGATAAGCGTTTTTTTAGCTCAGTAGCTGACGCCATCATACAAACACATCTTTATCTTCTCTTCTACCGGGTGAAATATAAAAGATTAAAAACGACGCTTCCCTTTGAAAGACATTGATTTCATCCTGATTTCACAATTATTTGCTAATGATGATTTATCTGCTGCGACCAATCCAGACAAATCGCCTATCATTTACTTTCCAGATCTTGGATCAGCACTTTCATTTCAGCAATTTCTCTAACTTGCGCTTCGATAATCTCATCCGCAAGCTGTCGAACGCGCGGATCTGAAATGTTAGCACGTTCGCTCGTCAAAATTGCAATGGAATGGTGTGGAATCATTGCTTTCATCCAGGCGACATCACCGACAGTAACCTGACTGCGAACCAACCAAAGCGAGATTACAAAAACTAAAATGCTCCCTACGAAAATGCTGATATTTATTTTTCGATTGGTGTACATATTCAGCATGAATCCAAGCATGATACCGGCCATTGTTGCACCCATAATAACCGCCATATAGGCTCTCGTCTCACTAAAATAAAGATGATCTAATCGGTAAGTATTCAGATACATCAGCCCAAACATCACAACGGTAGACGTTACCGTCATGGCAGCAAACTTGCCGTACTTGCCCATAGACATTTTTTCATTCCGATTAGACATCATTTCACTTTTCATAGTTCTCCGGCCAGATGCTGGTTTAAGGACAGGCTTTAGAATTAACAAATGGCTGTATATTTCTGCATCTAACCTATGAAGTATGTGAAACGCAGAAACATGCGAGAAGTTCCTTCCTCTGAAAGATCCTCGTTTCATTCTGATTTCACATTTATGTGCTGAGGGCCGCAACGCTACCATACTTAGGTTGGCAGTAGGCGATCGCCTGTGAAGGACAGTCTGAATTTCTTCGCACAGCTCCTCTTCTAACTCGGGGTGTTGAGTTGGAAGCATCTGTAATTACTCGATACGAACAATGTCTCGTAAACCAAACCA
>JBGTGK010000018.1:0-1580 GCA_041746795.1 Phormidesmis sp. | reverse complement strand
GTTGACGTAGCTTTGCAGCTGAGTGATTTTTTCGGGGGTGTAGGTAGGCGCTACAGCAGCCGGGCCGCCGCCACAGCTCACCAGAAAAGTGGCGATCGCAGCTAATAAAACCCCGACTACTGCTCGGTATCGTCTCATGGAAAACCTCGTGTAAAGACATAAAGATTACGCCCTTCAGTGTAAGCCACCATGCTTCACGGCTAAAGGCAGCGCAATACTTCTACCAATAGAATCTGTCCTTGGAAGTAGAGCCCTATAAATAGAGCAAATCGGGCAACGCTGACGCTAACGCCACAGAGCATCTGCCATTCGGCAAACGTCGCGCATCTGCGGCCCGTCATGCACTCGTAAAATGTCTGCGCCATGAGCGATCGCACAGTCTAAAGTTGCCGCCGTGCCCCACACCCGATCCTTCGCCACCGGCTGATTCAGCAGCCTGCCAATAAAGCTTTTCCGCGACGTGCCCACTAAAATTGGGCATCCCAGCGCCTTCAGTTCTTTCAGCTCGCGCAAAATTGTAATATTTTGCGCCCCCGTTTTGGCAAATCCAATTCCTGGATCGACCGCAATCTTTTTAGGATCGACCCCAGCTTCCACCGCTTTATCCGCCTGCGCCGATAGAAAGGTCACAATTTCACCCATCAAATTGTCATAGTCAGTCATTTGCTGCATCGTTTCAGGCGTGCCCCGCAGGTGCATGAGCACCACAAACGCATTGAACTCAGCCGCCACCTTAAGAATATCGGGCTCGTAGGTGCCGCCCGAAATGTCGTTGATGATATCTGCGCCTGATTCCAGCGCAGCTCGGGCGACTTCGGCGCGGGTGGTATCGACTGAAATAGGAATGTCTCGCAGCCAGTTATGTTCGCAGGCGCGGATGGCTTTGATAATGGGGATGACGCGATCACACTCCTCAGCTAAAGTCGTCGGCTTTGAGCCGGGTCTTGTAGACTGCCCGCCAATGTCTAAAATGTCCATTTCGGCTTCGACGAGTGACTGAGCTTGTGCGATCGCCCTCTCCACCGTATCGAACTGCCCACCATCGCTAAAGCTATCGGGCGTCACATTCAGCACACCCATCAGATAAGAACGACTACCCCACTCAAAACGATGATCTCGAATTTGCCAGGGCTCTATTGCCGAGTTAGCTGCTAAATTGGCTGCTGAGCTGGCCGCTTCGGCCTGACCTTCTGTAATAAACAGCCGGGCCAGTCTGTCATAAGTTCCAGGGCCTAAATACTCTGGATGCTTCCGGCCTCTGCCAAACACCCACACCAGTACCCATCCTCGCTCGGTGCGCTCCAAGATACGAATATCTTTGAACCAGCTCTTAAGCGACGGCCTGAGAGAATTTGCTTTCTCTAGCGCATCGCTCCAGCGCTCAAAGTCTTGCTCGTACCCTGGGGTCACAATTTTAAAAGTCATGAATTCAGCTCACATCGCCTGCACAGAAGACTTTATTTATACACCGCCCAAGGCAGCTAAAGGCGCACGGTGCATTTTAGCGTGTTGCTGCTTTAGTAACCGGGTTTCGGCTACGCTCAACCCTCTGGCTACGGCAATCAGTCGCACGCTGGAAT
>JBGTGK010000017.1:0-6993 GCA_041746795.1 Phormidesmis sp. | reverse complement strand
CACTCAAAACCCTTGATCTACCGTTCGCTTCTGATCATGGTCAAACTCGACTAGCAGGTCTGAACGGCTGCAACCCAGTAACTTCGTTCCTCGTTGAGGCAAAATGTACGTCTGTAAGTTGGAATTTGGAATTGCTGGCAGCGCCGTGAGACAGTAACGGGGCTACCGGTGCAAATTTGTAGACGGTTGTACAGCTATCTATCAGCGTAGGGAGAGAATATGTAGTTCTTATGTGGTTATCAACCGAGTGAGGACAGCGCTGCAAGCTGAACTCTCCTACCTAATTTTCTTTCAACAGCCAACGATCGAAAATATGGCAGGTAGCATTGATGAATTGCAGGCTGCTCAGCTACAAGATAGCGCGTTTGAAGATACGGAAGTAACTGCACTCTTAGCTGAAATAGAAGCGCTCTCAGAAGAAGAAGCTCAGCAGCTTTTAAGTTGATTTCAGCCGGTCGCATTCGGCTGTTTTGCTCTGAGGCAGCAATGCCTGTGTTAGATGCTCGTTTAAAGAATCAGCCAGCGTTCGAACCGCAGGCTCGCTCAAAAAGCTTCCGGCAGAAGCACCATCGTGATAGTGCTTGCCGGGAACAGAGCGCGTGAGGAAATCACTGGCGATGATGGCATCCCATCCTTGAGGAATCTCCCCTTTTGGCGTAATGCCTTGCTCTGGCAAATACATTGCGACCTTGCCGTAATAAGGCTTTTGGGCTATGTAGCTGCGCAAAGATTGCATATTAGCAGATTGAACTTGAACAACTCGTAGCGCTAGCGGTAGCGGCATCTGCCACTGGTCATAAAACCAGGCAGTGCTTTTGAGAAGCTGATTTTTAGCGATCGCTCGCAGTCCCTGCTGTTGGATGCGGGTATAAAAAGACTGAAGTTTTGCTTTAGCCGAGCGGCTGTAGCCTTCAACGTGAGGGGTTTGATAGGTACGAATAGGGGCTGGATCGAACAGGGCTAAGAGCGCAACCGTTTGATTATCAGCCCGAAGCTGTTGCGAAATTTCTAGCGCAATTGGGCAGCCGCCGCAGTATCCGGCAATAAGGTAGGGGCCTTGAGGCTGTACGGTTCGCAATTCTTTAAGATACAGCGCGGACATTTCTGCAACAGTATTCAACAGCCGATAAGAACCGCCAAGATAGGAAGACTGTAAGCCGTAGATGCTGAAGCGTTTATCTATATGACGTGCTAGATACCGGTACATGAGGATCCACCTCCCGCGCCATGCACACAGAAAATGGGGTGAGCCCCTTCTGCCGGGCTAACCACCGTTCGTATTGGCGCTAAGCAATGCAGAGAAGATTCTGGTGATTCATCCTGATTTAGACCCGTTTGCTCGGCAGGCGATCCAGAACGCAGCAGGCTCGCCTGAGCTGCGATGGTAGGTGTTCTCAGAAAGCCTGTGAGCGGTAGCGATCGCCCACAAACCTGCTCGATTTTACTCAATAGCTGAATGGCCATGAGGGAATGTCCGCCCACATCAAAAAAGTCGTCTTGAATGCCGATGGGCTCCCTCGCAAGCGTCTCCTGCCAGATTTTTTGTAGCTGAGATTCCAAGCGATCGCGAGGAGCTACAAACGTATCCGTAGATTCAATCACGCATGGCGCAGGCAGAGAGCGCACGTCGATTTTGCCATTTGGCATCAGCGGGAAAGCTGCTAAAACAACTATCGCCGCTGGCACCATGTACACCGGCACTTTCTCTTTCAAATATGATTTGAGGGCTGATTCAGAAACAGACTTTTCAGCCGTAGTAGAACTGGTAGAGATGACGACATACCCCACGATCTGTGAATAGCCTAAAGCATCCTTTTGGGCCACTACCAGAGATTGTTCAACCGCTGGATGCTGCTTCAACAGCGCTTCTAGTTCACCTAGCTCAATTCTAAAGCCGCGAATTTTTACCTGACGATCTATGCGGCCTAAATAATCGATCGCACCATCCGCTCGATAGCGAGCCAAATCTCCCGTTTTATACAGTCTAGAATCGGCAGGGCTAGCGGACTGAATACGCGATTGAATAGCGTCTGAGAGATTCTCAAAAGGCGAAGGAATAAATCTCTCTGCGTTAAGCTGAGGGCGGTTAAAGTAGCCCTGAGCTAGGCCGTCGCCACCGATGTAAAGCTCGCCTGCCACCCCAATTGGAGCTGGCTGAAGCGCTTCATCTAGAACGTAAAGCTGAGTATTTGCCAGAGGCCGACCAATACAGGTGGCATCCGAGGCGTTGCGAATCAGCCAGCGAGAAGAATATACGGTCGTTTCGGTAGGGCCATACATATTCCAAAGCATTCCACCCCCCGCTAAAATGGCTTCTGCCAAAGTAGGGGGCATGGCCTCGCCGCCGCAGAGCACCTTTATCACAGGCGTCGGTTTCCAGCCATTGGCTAGTAATAGCTGCCAGGTTGCAGGTGTGCCCTGCATCACCGTGATGCCTTCTGCCTCCATTTGCTGACGCAGCCGAGAGCCATCCATCGCAATTTCTCGGCTAGTAATCACGACTTGCCCGCCCACAATCAGCGGCAGGTAAAGCTCTAGCGCTGCCATATCAAAGCAAATCGTCGTGATCGCTAAAAGCTTATCATCAGCAGTCAGTCCAGGCGCTTGCGCCAGGCTACACAGTAGGTTAGTCAGGCCGCGATGGCGAATAACCACACCTTTGGGCTTACCCGTAGAGCCAGAGGTGTAAATAATGTAGGCAGTGTCCTCTAGCTTCACGTCGCAATTGGGTGCATGTACAGGCTGCTGAGCAATTTCAGCGCGATCGAGATCGACGCATAGGGTAGGCAAGTCAGCGAAAAGATGACGATGGCGCTGCTCAGTAACCGCCATCAGTGGCTGAGCATCTGCTGCCATGTAAGCGATTCGCTCGGTCGGATAGTCGGCATCCAGGGGAACGTAAGCGCCGCCCGCTTTTAAGATGGCGAGGTGAGCTACCAGCATGGGCAGCGATCGTTCAATGCAAAGACAAACTCGTATTCCTGGCTTTACGCCGCGATCGCGCAGCAGGTGAGCAAGCTGGTTAGCCTGCTGATTAAGCTGACGGTAGGTCAGCGTCTGATTGTCGTAACGAGCCGCGATTGAGTCTGGACGATGGCTAGCCTGCTGCTCAAAGAGCTGATGAATGCACTGCTGCTTGTAAGGCTGCTGAGTGCGGTTAAAAGTAACTAATAGCTGCTCTTGTTCAGCCTCGCTGAGCATTGGAATCTCAGCGATAGAGCGATGTAAATAGTCAGGCAGGCTGTTTAGCAGGCAGTGAAAATGTTCGCTCAGTCGTTCAATCGTAGAAGGATTGAATAAATCGCTGTTGTATTTGAATCTGCAAAGAAGCTTTGAATCAGCCTCAGTAATCTCTAACGTTAAGTCGAAAGCTGTAGATGAATAAGGCGGTGATAGCTCAGCGATCGCTAGCTTACCTTTTTGCTCAGCAAAGACTGGCAGATTTTGGAGCTGAAATTGAGTTTGAAATACCAGAGAGCGGCTGAGTTCTCTCACGGGCTGAATGGCTTCTACAATCTTTCCAAAGGGGACAGCCTGATGAGAAAAACCGTTTAGCACGGTGCTTTTAATTTGCTGTAAAAAGCGCTCCAAGCTACAGCTGCCTGAGAGATCGGTTCGCAGGGGTAAGTTATCGGTAAACAAGCCGATTAGAGGCTCCACTTCTGCAAGGTTTCGACCGGAAACGGGGACTCCAACAATAATATCTTGCTGATTGCTGTGTCGTCCTAGCAGCAGGTTAAACCCAGCAAACAGAGTCATAAAAAGCGCCACTTCCTGCTGACGGCTCAGCGTCTTCAGTCGCTTTGTTACGTCTGTCGACACTTCGCTCTCGTAGGTAGCTCCTCTGAATCTTTGAATGGGTAGTCTAGGGTAATCGCTTGGCATATTTAGAACAGGCAGCGTTCCGGATAGATGCTGTTGCCAATAGCTGAGATGATTCTTTAATGACTGATCAGAGAGCTGTCTATGCTGCCAAATAGAAAAATCAGCATACTGATGGTCAAGCGGAGGCAGAGGAGAAGACAAATCTGCGGCAAAAGAAGCGTAGATCCCTGCCAGCTCTTTGTGCAGCACCCGAGCCGACCAGCCGTCAAAAACAATGTGGTGAAAGGTTAAAAGCAGCACATGTTGATCGTGCCGCTGCTTGACCAACATAGCCCTCAAAAGGGGGCCGTTGCCTAAATCAAAAGGCGTTTGGGCATCTTTTTGAATGATTGCTTGCAAGCGGTCATCTTGTTCAATCGACGACATTTCGCTGAGATCTAGCGTAGATAAATGAACCGGGCTAGCCGGATCAACAACCTGTTTTGGCTGACCCTCTATGACTGGAAAGCGAGCGCGCAAGCTCTCGTGCCGACCAACAATTTCGTCTAAGCTACGCTGAAGTGCTGCCTGGTTCAAGGGGCCAGTGAGCTGAAAATGCGCAGGTCGATGATGGACAAGGCTGCCGGATTCTATTTGTTCGACTAGCCAGATAGGCTGTTGGGCGAAGGATAGGGGGACAGGCGCTGTGCGATCGCTCGCTCGCAGTGCTAATTTATCCGCCTGTAGCCTTTGCGCTAAGATAGCCCGTTTCTCTAGTGAGAGCCGAGCAGCTCGCTGACTGAGATTAGGCATAGCGCCACTGTCACCTTTTTTATCGCGATAAAACACTCCTGCTGAAGAACGCAGCATTCAATGAAAGAATGGCTCGCTCGCTCATCGGTTAGCTATTCAAAACTTACAGATATCTGATCGTCGATTCGCTAAAGCGGCCTGATTAATCATTCAATCTTTAAAGTTCAGCCTCTTGTTTAAGGAGAATAAGAAGTATGGGTGCGGTTCGGCATAGGGTGTGTGATGCGTTCGGCTTGGTTATCGCCGAGAACCAGCCCGCTGACTCTAACGTCCGGTACAGGTAATGCGGCATAGCGTAGCGTTAGCATCATTTCTGCTGATTATACTTTTTAGGCAAAGCTAATGTCATCTCAATCGAACCCCGAGCTAGCGACAAAGAAACCCACCTTATTCGACCGCACCTTTCGAGACAGCAAGGGCAACATCGTGGTTGCTCAAGCGCCTAATCTACCTGTTCTCGTGGGCGTCGCGGCCAGCTTGCTTCAGTATGTACTCCCGAGCGGACAGCTTCACAGAGCCGCAGAATTAATCGCGTTCGGCGCTTTATTCACCTGGGCATGGCAAGAACTCTTTGAGGGTGTGAACTACTTCCGTCGAGCGCTGGGCCTGATTGGATTAGCGGGCCTGATGGCGCTAGGCCTGAATTTCTTGAGCGCGTGAGTGCCTGAAGGCTACTCGTAGATGCTTCTGGGGGCGGTGGCCCTGAGCGGGGAGAGAGTAAGGGCGGGTGTGATGTTGACGAGCAGCGATCGCAAATCCTGATGCCACCGCCACCGCCAGCAAAAACGAACTTGCCGATCTCTTTATTATTCAAGGCAGCAATGTCAAAATGACAGACGCAGCTACTCAGGGCTCGCTGACCCGGTTACAGGTCAAAAATGCTGAAAGCTTTGTTGTTGAGACTAGCGCCGCAGGCACACTAGGTACTCCACCAGGCACCCCATCGGTGCAAGACACCTACGGTCAAATATGCTGAGTTCTTTGAAACGGTTGTTAAAGTTGTTGACTTTATTCAGACAGTTGAAGAATTAGCCGCCAAGCTGGAAAATGGCGACAGCTTAATCATTTCGCTGCTGGATGAGTATCATTTATCGCTCACGCCAGGCGGCGATGAAGCAGCTGAGGAGGGTGTTGAAAGTGGTGTTAAAGACAGTACAGCTTTACCAAAACCAGCAACCGAAACCTCAGTCATTCAGCATCAGGAGACTAAGCCAAATTTGCCAGGAATAGAGGGTAATTGGACAGCAGGCGGCTCAATCTGGCAATGAAAACGCCTCTTTCTTTAAAAAGGCTCGTTGACAAAATCAAAGGCATTGAAGGGTTGCGCTTCCCTATTTTAGAAGATCCTATTAGCCTGGTTAATTTACTCTTTGGCAAAGACGTGAATTTGGTGCTGTATGAAGTACCAGATCTCAAGCTTGAGCTAAATCCGCGAGTTGAGTTTTCACCCTTTCCTCCTTATCCCGTGAAGGGCGTCTTAGCAGGAAAATTTGAGGTGGGGGCACAGCTTGGCTTTGGCTACGACACGTATGGATTCAGTCAGTGGTCGGAGGCGGACTTCGACCTAGCTGAAAGCTATCAGGTATGCGATGGATTTTTCCTAACTGATTGGACGCTGGACAGCTACCTCTCGAACACTAATTCTGGTGTGACTGACAAGCCAGAACTTTATGCAACGGCTGAGGTTGAAGCAGGTGTAGAGATTGGTGAAGGGCTAACGGGCTATTTGGACGTGGGCGTGGGCGCTAATATCAATTTTGATCTAGAAGATAAGGGAGAATACCAAGATAACCTGGGGACTAGCGGATGAGGGCGAGGCTTGGGGCACGACGCTGGGCGATGGCAGCTATAGCTTTGGCATTGACCCGGCTGAATTTGATATTGATGGCGACGGTCAGCTAACGCTGGTGGACGGTCAGATTGTTGTGATCGGCGGTCGGGATAAAGAAAGTGACTTGCCTATTACCAATCCGATGATTTCCGGGCCAGATAGCAGCGTTGTTTCACCACTCACCACGCCCTCAACTCAGATAGCCGTGAGCAACGGTGGGGATGTAAAGGCTAGCTCGTCTCAGGTCAAAGCGTTCTTTAACCTGCCAGATACGCTCGATTTGGGCAGCTTCAATCCAATGAGGTGCTTTATCTGTAATCTTCATCAAGTGAGCTGTGTAGCGATGATGCAATTCTTTAGGCAAAGCGATTAAGGCAGCTCTGTCATAAACTGCATCAACTGATGCCGAGCACACGGCTAGTCAGGTCGAAGATATTGCCTACGAATATGTCGATGTTTTCTGCGCTGTAGCGTTATCGTTTAATTGTACACAGCGATCGCTCACCGAGATGGAGTACAAGAACTATTTTGATAGCAGCCACAAA
>JBGTGK010000016.1:0-31013 GCA_041746795.1 Phormidesmis sp. | reverse complement strand
ACGCTAAGTGCGATCGCCCAGCGAGATCAGGGCATCGAAGGCGACAGAGCCCGCTACCTGCTTGCTGCCGATCTGATTACCCAGGGCAAAGGCGATCGCGCTCTCCCCCTGCTACAAGATTTAGACACCCGCTACAAGATCCTCGCTCCTTATGTCCTGCTCAAAAAGGGGCAGGCTCAAGCCGCAGCAAGTCAGGCTGAAGCGGCTCAAGCTACCTGGACTGAGCTAGTCGCAAAATATCCAGATAGCGCGGCCTCCGCTGAAGCGCTCTATCTCTTAGGCAAGCCGGAACGCTCAGATCAGCTAGTCAGTCCCGAGACCGTTCAGTCCTGGGATACCTTGCTCGCCCGCTTTCCTAACCATCCGCTCAGCACAGAAGTGGCGCTAAAACGCTTGAGCAAACCAGTCGGTAAACCCGTTTCTACGGCTGGCTCGTCCGACGAACTGGCCCTGCTTAAGCTGGTGGCCTACCACGGATTTAACCATCCAGACTACAGCCAGGCGCTCAATCGGCTGACCCGTGAATACGAGAGTACGCTCACTCCTGAGGACTGGGAAACGGTTGGATTTGGCTACTGGGAAACTCAAAACTATGGGCAGGCGGGTGATGCCTATGCCAAAGCGCCTGATACGCCGGTAGTGTTGTACCGGGCCGCACGCGGCAAGGAGATCAAAGGGAAAAGGCTAGAGGCGATCGCTGCCTACCAAAAGCTGAATCAAACCTTTCCAACAGCCTCAGAAACTGCCACTGGTCTGCTCAATTTAGCCGATCTGCTGCCCTATCCAGCCGCTATGGCTACCCTGGATCAGGTAGTTGCTCGTTTCCCCAATCAGGCTGCCGAAGCGCTATTTAAGCGCGCCGACATTTTAGAGGCGTTGAAAAGCGCTGACTCGGCTCAGCAGGCAAGGGCTTCTGTGCTCTCTGGGTATTCTGATTCGGCGGCGGCGGCTGAGATTCGCCTGACTAATGCTAAGGTCAGTGCTAAAAAAGCTGATTACCCAGGGGCGATCGCTTGGGCTCAGCAGCTCATTACCGCTGCCCCCAACGATGATCTAGCCGCCGAAGCAGGCTTTTGGATGGGTAAGTGGTTGCTCCAGCAAAACCAGCCAGATACTGCTCAAAAAGCCTTTGAGCAGGTGATTCGTAGCCACCCAGAAACTTACTATGCCTGGCGCTCGGCTGTTTATCTGAACTGGAACGTGGGCGACTTTGACACGGTGCGTAATTTTGCGCCTAGCATTGTGATTCCGCCGAAGCGATCGCCCCTCCCTACCGGCTCCGCCACGCTTCAGGAGCTATACTTGCTCGGGCAAGACCAAGCAGCCTGGAAGCAGTGGCAGACCGAGTTTGATAATCCGCGATCGCCCACAGTAGCAGAGCAGTTTACAGACGGCATTTTACGGCTGGGCGTCGGCGACAATCTCAACGGCATTTTCATGGTCTCCAGCCTAGCCGGGCGCGGCCTGCCCGACGAAAAAAGCGAGTATCAGCTCCTCAGGCGAAACCCCAACTACTGGCAGGCCATTTATCCTTTTCCGTTTGCTGACATTATTCAAGGCTGGGCCAAGGAGCGTCAGCTCAATCCGCTGCTTGGCACCGGCTTAGTGCGTCAAGAGTCGAGGTTTCAGCCGCAGGTTAAGTCTGCTGTGGGGGCTGTTGGCCTGATGCAGGTCATGCCCGAAACCGCCGAGTGGATTGGCGAGCAAACGGGCACAAACAGCTATAGCATGACGAAGCCAGAAGACAATGTAAAATTCGGTACTTGGTTTTTGAACTTTACCCACGAGCAATTCGGCAACAATTCGCTTTTTGCGGTAGCTAGCTATAATGCAGGCCCCGGTAACGTTGACGAATGGATTAAAGCAGGCGGATTTGCTAATGCCGATGAGTTTGTCGAGAACATTCCTTTCCCGGAAACTAGGGGTTACGTTGACTCTGTATTTGGCAGCTACTGGAACTATTTACGGCTGTATGATCCTGAAATCGCTGCCGAAATTGCGAAGCTGTAGTTTCTTTATCTGGAGTCTTTATCTAAAGGGGGAGTTGTGGTTGTCAAGCATTGCCTGACTATTGAGGCCAAATCATTGATAGGATGAGCGATGATCGTTGATAGGATGACTTAGGTGAACATACATAGAAGTGTGTAAAAACATCTGCCTGTGATGGCGGCCCTGTAATTATGAGCCCCTACTCATGGGTGTAAATAAAGTTTGTTGGTAGTCGTTGGTTTCATGGAGTATCGTGACTAAATTTAGTGCCCCGCAGCAGAATCAACTTGCACAAATTGGCGCTTTCTTGCGTGATAACCGAGAAAAGCAGAGTAAGTCATTAGAAGACATTGCGATTCGTACCTATATTCGCCCGCAGCTGCTCAATGGCATCGAAACGGGCGACCCTGACCTGCTGCCTGAGCCTATCTTTGTGCAAGGCTTTATTCGTCGCTATGGCGAAGCGTTAGGGCTCGATGGCATAGAGCTGTCTCAACAGTTTACGGTGACCTCTATTCCATCTACCCCCCGCCCGGCTCGACAGGCTCTCCCTACCGATAGCACCATGACTCGCCTGTCTCGCTTAAATGGAAGCCAGCCGCCTATTGCGCAGCCGCCTATTGCGCAGCCGCTTTCAAATGATGCGATCTCAGACACCTCTCTCTCTAATGCAGGTAGCCTGTCAGATGCGCCCCTAGCAGGAAATACGGTAGAAGACCTCACGCTAGGCAGGCCAGAGGCCGCGCCAGATCTTAAGCCAGCAATTAATCCGGCTACTGAGACCGAGACGGTTTTAGATCGGAACCTGATTGATCAGGGTTTCGTGCCTGATAGCAACCTAGACGACACTTTTAGCAACGCAGTTGATGGGATCTCGGCGGACAGCAGCTTTATTAGCTCAACCGCTGACGTAGATTTGGATACTCAGCTAGACAGACAGCTAGATGAGACCCATGGACTAGATGAAACCCATGGACTAGATGAAACTAATGGAGCCGTAGCACAGCCAACGGCTAAAACGACGTTTGATTCATTTGATTCATTTGATTCACTAGAATTGGGAACTGCTGTACCGGCTGCTACTGTAGAAGAGAATTTTGCTAGCCAGATAGCGGCTTCTGACCAGGACAATTTAAGCCAGGTGAGTGCGGGTGAAACTAGCTTTGGCGAGCCTAATCTCAGTGCCAATCCCAGTGAGAATGCGTTTAGTTCATCGACCAGTTCTTTAGATAGTTCATCGGCCAGTCCATTGGCCGGTTCACCGACCAGTTCGCTTGAGTCTAATGGCGCGGTGCTTAACAATCAGGCCGCCTTAGGTAATGCCCAAAGCAACCAGAGCTTTGACGATGGGTTGCCCGCCGATTTTACAACCGAAGCGAGCCCCGTAAAGGTGGCAACTCGCGCGAACCCTGTGGGGGTTGAGCCCGACCGGCGCGATCAGCCAAATTTGAAGCCTTTTATTATCGGTGGGGTAGTGGCGGCTATTGCAGCTGGCGCAATTATTTTAGCCAGCATTCTAGGCGGCGGTGGCAATCGTCAGCCTAGCGTTGCCAGTAGCCCAGGCGCTTCCAAAGAAGCGGTACAGGACGCTGGAACACTGCCATCCGTTCCCGCAGGAACCGTGCCTAAAGAAGCTGTGGCCCCGCCCGCTAGCACAGCGCCTGTGTATGTAGAAGCCACGGTCACGGCTGCCACCTGGGTAAGCGTTATTACTGACGGTTCTACTACCTTTGAAGGGACGCTTCAGCCGGGCGATCGCAAGGTGTGGGAGGCTCAAAAGGATATTAACGTTTACTCTGCTAATGCTGGCGGACTTGAGGTTGCCGCTAACGGCGGCAAGGCTGAAGTTATGGGCCCGCTTGGTCAGATTGCCGAAAAGAATTTTACGCAGTAGCGACTCTTTTTCGCTGGTCTTTTTGTCGGCCTTTTCTCTGGGCAACTCTTCAGCAGGCTCGATACAATGATTAGCAAATGACCTTTTTAACCGCTGACCTCTTACCCTAACAACGAAGCTTATGACGCCTCCTGCTGATCTTGAGACGGCAAGTCCTGCCAACCTCTGGGCACCAGCAAAGGGGCCGAATGGAGAGGAGCCTGAGACTTTTTTAGACGAAGTGCCGGGTGACGTTGAGATGTCTTTGTTTGACCATCTTGACGAACTCAGACAGCGAATTTTTTATGCGATGATTGCGATCGCTGTCGGCGTCATCGGCTGCTTTACCAGCGTCCGGCAAATTGTTGAGCTGTTAGAAGTCCCTGCTCAAGGTGCAAAGTTTCTACAGCTCTCGCCCGGTGAGTACTTCTTCGTCTCGATCAAAGTGGCGGGCTACAGCGGCATTCTGCTCGCCAGTCCGTTCATTCTCTACCAAATCATTCAGTTCGTTCTGCCGGGGCTAACTCGCCGCGAGCGCCGCCTGATTGCGCCTGTAGTGATGGGTTCTAGCGTTCTCTTTTTTGCTGGGCTAGCTTTCGCCTACCTGGCGCTGGTGCCTGCTGCCCTCAACTTTTTTATTAACTACGGCGCAGATGTCGTCGAACAAATGTGGTCTATCGACCGCTATTTTGAGTTTGTGCTGCTGCTCCTATTTAGCACCGGCCTTGCTTTTCAAATTCCTGTCATTCAGCTGCTGTTAGGTCTACTAGGCATCGTGAACTCTAAGCAAATGCTCTCCGGTTGGCGGTACGTGCTGTTAGGTGCTGCCATTTTGGGAGCCGTGCTCACGCCTTCAACAGACCCGATTACGCAAAGTTTGTTAGGTGGGGCGGTACTCTTTTTGTACTTTGGTGGCATTGGCTTAGTTAAGGCAATTGGAAAATAGGTCGCTAAACAAGCTACTTAGTTCGAACGAATCATTGCTTTGTTATTCCCAGGCTGCGGGCCAAATAGGCTATCTAGATAGATGCGGCTGACCTGTCGCTTTGTGACGCCGTTTTGCATCAAAAATAGGGATATCGCCGCGCAGAACAGGCGATCTTGGCTCCATTCAGAATGCACGTCTAAATAGTTCCGAACGGAAAGGTGAAGCTCTTCGGGAATCTCAACTGATAAACTCACGGATTGCTGCATCGCAAAATTTCCTGGGTGATGTTGGCTAGCTGGACTGACTTAAGTATTTATGGCCCGTATGAACACGCCATATAAACACGACAAACTTTCACGTTGTGACCGCGTTGGCGAATGTCCTCAGGAACTGGAGGACACTCAAACCATTGCAGGCAAAGCGCTTCTCTGAAGTGGTATTCATTGTGGAACATGCCTTCAAAAATGGCAATGCTCTTAAGGGCGGCAGGTAGTGTTAGTAAAAATTTAGCTTTTCGAAGAAGGTGGATTTCAGGTGGATTTTCGTTACACAAGTTCGCGTTCAGGTCTCATAAAACCTTCTGACCTGCTGTTGCTGAGTAATCCACAGAAATCAGCAGAGTTACCTGCCTACGTTCTAGCCTGTGGAAAACCTAGGGAGAACCTGGGGAAAAAGAGCGGGAACTTGTGGAAAGCCTGTGGAGAAGTCGGCTACTTTACTAAGTATTATTAACTTGTAGAATTTTGGCAGTTTTGTTAAGAACAAAATTCAGGCGTTGTTTTTGTAACAGGGATGACAGCAGCTTGATTTTGGCGGTTAGAAATAGTTCACTATCTGAGCGAAGATCTCTTTTACACCATTAGGTAAATGGCGCACTATCTGGCGCTGGGCGATATCGACCGTTACTAGCGTTACCTGAGCGCTCAGACATACCTGCGGGGAAGGCTCGATGGTTTCAATTTCGTATAGCCAGTTCAGCCGAATGCCTTTGGGCGGAGCCAGCCTTGTTTTTACCGTTGCAGCCATGCCCAGCCTCAGCGGCTGACGATAGCGAATCTGCAATTCAACCACTGGCAGGTCATATCCTAGGCTGATGAAGCGCTCAAAGGGGACGCCTGCCGCTCGCAGGCACTCTACTCTAGCTGACTCCATCCAGCTCACGTAGGTGCCGTGCCAAACGACGCCACCGTAGTCGGTATGGTGGGGCTGTACTCGAATGGGATACTCAAACCAGGCGGTGGCGTTTGTGGCACGATTTGTCATGAATGGGAGGCGCTGTATGACCATTTGTTGGAGCTAACTTGCAGCCGCTATTTTTATTTGGTGAGCGGTTTTAAGTTTGGTAAGCGATCGCGTGAATTTATATCAGTTTATTTCTAAATTGAGGGTGCAAGGCCGATAAAATGACCAAAAGGCACGACAGGATCTTATGATTAAGACTATATTGCTGGCTGATTCGGGAATTGGAAATACCCGAGAGATGATGAAAAGGCTGATGCAGATTCCTCGCATTGAGCGATCGCGCATCACTATCCTCCACGTTGTTCCCTCTCAGTCCACCGCAGCGGCCATGGCTGAGAGCTGGGAAAAAGGCGGTAGAACGCTAGCCGAGGCCGTTAGCGAACTCAAGCTAGACCCGGCCAGGGTCACCGCTGTGCTGCGAGAAGGCGAGCCTAAAGACCTTGTGGGCAAAGTTGCCGATGAAATTGATGCTGACCTCATCGTCATGGGCTCAAGAGGGCTTAAAGGGCTCAAAGCTATCATGGGCAACTCGGTGAGCCAATACGTATTTCAGCTCTCGTCGCGGCCTATGCTGCTCGTTAAAGACGATTTGTACAGCATTCAGGCCGTAAGACGCATTTTAGTGGCCCTCGACAAATCTGACTCTGCCAAACAAAGCCTTGAAGTCGCCATAGATTTGGCTAGGGACATTGAGGGCAGCGAGATTATTTTGATGCACTCAGTGTCTAAGCTCAACGCCAAGCTTGAGGACGTGGTTCGCGATAACCCTGAAAAAGATCCTGTGCTCGCCGATGCCGTTACGAAAGTCCGTCAGGCAGGCATTCGGTATCGCTGCGTGGCACCTGAAGGTAAGCCGGGTCAGCGCATTTGCGAGCTAGCCGATCAGCTCAATGTGAACCTGCTGATATTGGGTTCTCCAGATCGTCGGCCTAGTATTGCTAAGGGAATGCCTGACCTTGACCGGCTGCTGGGTGAATCGCTCTCGGACTATGTGCGGGTGTATGCGAACTGCCCGGTGCTGCTGACGCGGATAGATGCGTGACCAGATGCATGACCAGATGCATGACCTCGACCACGCTCGTTCACCGACGAAACGAGGGCTGAGCGTAGCCGATCGCGCAAGTGTCTCTGACAGGAGATAGCCCGGTTACACAAATCGGCATGGGCGTTGGATGGCGTTGTGGAGGGTGGCTTCGTAGACAGCCTGCTCGACTTCGAAGGCTCCGAAGCGCTCTAGGTGAGGGTTGGTGATTTGAGCATCAAATAGGGTGAAGTGGCGCGATCGCAAATGCTCAACTAGCAGCACCATCGCCGCCTTAGATCCTTCTGGAATGCGATAGAACATCGACTCACCGATAAAAGCGCCGCCCAGCACAATGCCTAAGAACCCACCGGCTAGTTCATTGCCTTGCCAGGCCTCAAAGCTGTGGGCATAGCCTGCTTTGTGCAGGCTGAGGTACACCGCCTTTAGCTCGTCTGATATCCAGGTGGTTTCTCTATCGGTGCAGCCTTCTACAACGGCTTCAAAGGCGCGGTCAATAGCGGGGGTAAAGCGCTTTTGATTGAGCGATCGCTTCAGCGACTTGGGATAGCGAAACCGATCGTCCAAAGGAATCAGCGCTCGCTTTTGGCTAGAGTACCAGTTCAGTCGACCGTCGTCTTCGGCCATCAAAAAATAGCCCTGAGCATAGCACTGCACGATTTGGGGAACAGAGTAAACCATAAGCCAATGGTAGGCGATTGACCGTCCTGATATCGTGACACAATGTAGGCTACAGAAGAACCTTTCATGGCTCTATAAGTAAGCCCGCACAATCGTTACAGTACGTAAACTAATCGCCGCTTTCGTGTCCGTAATCAGGCTTAACCCTTTAGCCTGATATCATGCAGACCAGACGCTTTCCAACCAGATACCTTCGAGCCAAGCGACTAAAAAAAGGCGATCAACGTTAATATGTCCGACCCCGCAGACTCTGAATTTATCAATCCTGTTCCTAATTCGGCTGCCGGTTCAGCGGCATCTGGCGCAAACTCTGCGGCGGTAGAACCGATTGAATCGATTGAGCTGCCGCCGCCTGAAGATCCCGTCAAAGAAGGGCAATGGCTTCAGCAAACGCTGCACAAATGGCTAGACGAAGAATTTTTGCCAGAAACTATCAACGAGCACATCGCCGCCAGAGCCTCGCAGGTATTTGTACGGCAGCGGATGGAAGGAGAAAATAATCTCAATGCCCTCGTGCTCGCTATCCTGACAGAAATGCAGGGCTATGACTTTTCAAAAAGCTTCTACAGCGAGTTTGCCGTAGCCAACGCAGTCGGCGATCTGCTGTTAGACAGCCTCGGCATAGAACGCTGCTGCGGCAACAGTGACGAATAATTCTCGTAAGACGAGCGTCGTGTGTGCTTAGCGACAGTATATAGATTGAATTCTTACAATAGTTCAGCGATGGAGCAGCTGCGGTAAGTAAAAAAGGCGACCTACTCGTAAGCAAGTCGCCCTTTTAGTCTTAGCTTTATTCTTGACCGTGCGATCGCCCCCACGTGTTTGACCGTAGGTCTGCCCAACTACCAGCTAGACTTCACAACGCCAGGCAGCAAGCCCTGGTGAGCCATTTCACGCAGCGCGTTACGGCAAAGGCCAAAGTCACGGTAATAGCCGCGAGGACGGCCTGTTTTCCAGCAGCGGTTATTCAGCCGAGTAGGCGCACTGTTGCGAGGCAGCTGCTGAATTCTGCGATGAACTTCCAGCTTTTGCAGCTGGTTGGGAGCTTCGTCAAATTCTTTTAGCAAAGCTTCGCGCTTGTCGGCGTACTTTGCAACTAATTTCTGGCGCTTCTTTTCGCGCGCGACCATGCTTTTTTTAGCCATGAGGCAAGATTTTCGGTGGGTTATTTCTATAAAACAGTATCCAATCATAAGCCCTATCGAGAGATTCTGCAATTTCTCAATCAGACCCCCATCAGACCCTCAGACCTTTAGAATCAATCAAATTCGCCTCACGCCTTCAAATTCCGCCTTTTTTATCATTTAACTTTACGGCCTCTAATTTCGCAGCTTTCGATTTTGCCGCCTTCTCTTTTAACTTCCTAGCGTCCTTGGCCTTCGCTACTTTTGCCGATTCCCTACGAATCTTAGCCGCACCCGGACAAACGTCTAGCAAATCACAGCGGTTACACTGCGGCGACCTAGCCGCACATATCGCCCGCCCGTGATACACCAGCCGGATCGACCAGTTCTCCCAGTCTTCCTGGGGCAGCAGCTTCATTAGATCCTGCTCAATTTTCACCGCATCCGTATGCTTGGTCAGGCCAAACAGCCCCGACACCCGCGTCACATGTGTATCAACCGTCACCCCTTCGTGAATATCAAAGGCGTGAGCGAGCACCACATTCGCCGTCTTACGAGCTACCCCTGGTAAAGAGGTCAGCTCAGCCATCCCGCCAGGCACCTCACCGCCAAACTCAGTCACTATCTTGTGACAGGCCGCCTGTATATTCTTCGCTTTGTTCCGATAAAAGCCCGTCGAACGCACTAGCTCTCCTAGCTCAGCCACATCAGCACCCGCTAACGATGCCGCATCCGGGAATCGTTCGAACAGCGCCGGAGTCACTTTATTAACCCTGACGTCTGTACACTGTGCAGCCAGCATCGTCGCTACCATGAGCTGCACAGGCGACTCGTAGTCCAAGGAGCAAGGCGCTACCGGGTACATCGCCTTAAGCCGAGCCAGCAGTTCCAAAGCTCGCTGCTTTCTCGGTAGCTTCTGAAAAGCTCGCAGCGGCGGCGGCAACCTATCCGCTAGCGGCAGGGGAACGGCTACATAACCATTCTCTTTGCTTGGCGGCTCAAAAGTAATTGCAGGGCTCACTGTCTCAGATTTTGCAGAACTTCAAGCTGGGTTGTATCACGGATGATCAAAAAGATGCCGAGGCCCAACAGCAGGAAAATGCCTGTTTGCATGACGCTCTCTTGAAAGCGCAGCGGCAGTGGCTTACCGCGCAAAGCCTCAATTAGCAAAAAGGCGAGCTGACCGCCATCTAAGGCGGGTAAAGGCAGGATGTTAATAATGGCTAGGTTAATGCTGATGATCGCTGCAAAAGGAAATAGACTTCTGCCGTCAGTTTTTGCGAGGCCTGCGCCCTGCTCAACGATTTTGACGGGGCTACCTACCTGGCTTGCCATCGAAGAAAAGTTAGTGAACAAAGCGACCATTCCACCGGCAACCAACTTGGTTTTCTCCTGAAACTCTCGGGCTGCTTCGGTTAATACCTCCACTGGGCCAGTCGCAGGACGATAGGAGAGTGAGCCGTTTGGCAGAAGCCCCACGCCAATAACAGCATCACCTGTCTGCTTGCTAATTTTGGGTGTCACTGAAATCTCTATCTGTTTATCGAACCGCTTAAGCGTCAAATTAACAGGCTTGTTAGGGCTCGCCTGAATAATTCTAATCAAGTCTTTTTGAACGGAGTCTTCGTCACCCAGCTGCTCGTTATTGGCGGCCACGATCACGTCTCCAGCCTTTAACCCGGCTACGGAAGCGGGCGTATCAGGCATGACCTCCGGAATAAATACCCCAGGCTTGGGGATAAAGGCGTCGGGCACACCAATGCTGCCGAACTGTATGACAAATACGAGATAGGCAAAAATCATGTTGGCGATTACGCCCGCACTGATGACAATTGCCCGATCTAGCACGGGGCGATTGCGCAATAGGTTAGGGTCATCGGCTGGGATGTTGCTTTCGGGATCATCGTCCGGAAAGCCGACGAAGCCACCAAGAGGTACTGCCCGCAGTGCGTACTCGGTATCTGGCCCCTGAAATTTCCATAGAATTGGCCCGAAGCCAATAGAAAAGCGATTGACGTGAATGCCTTGCAGGCGAGCGGCCATGAAGTGACCTAGCTCATGTACGAAAATAAGAAGGGCTAGAACCCCGATTACGGCTAGTACTGTCATAAAGTCGCTGCGTTAGGTTAACTTTTGTTATTGTACAAGGCTATTACAGGTAATGTGTGGCGCTGAAGGATGGGATAACCCTAATTGAGGGAAGGCGTGGGGGAGCAGGGGAGATGAGGGGTTAGGGAGTGTTGATGGTATCTGCGCCCATGTACTTTTGGAGAACATCTGGGATTTTGATGCTGCCGTTGGGCTGCTGGTAGTTTTCTAAAATGGCGGCCATTGTGCGGCCTACGGCTAGGCCTGAGCCGTTGAGGGTGTGGACGTACTGGGTGCCTTTTGTACCGGGTTCTTTAAAGCGGATATTGGCTCGGCGACCCTGGAAGTCTACGCAGTTTGAGCAGCTGGAAATCTCTCGGTATTTGCCAGCAGAGGGCAGCCAAACTTCTAAGTCGTAAGTTTTGGCTGCGCCAAAGCCCAGGTCACCTGTGCAGAGTTCTAAGACGCGATAGGGCAGTTTTAGCTGCTGCAAAATGTCTTCGGCGTCAGCGGTGAGCTTTTCGAGTTCGGCGAATGAGGTGTCTGGATGAACAAATTTGTACATCTCTACTTTGTTGAACTGATGCAGGCGGATGAGCCCTCGGGTGTCGCGGCCATAGCTGCCTGCTTCGCGGCGAAAGCAAGGGGTATAGGCGCAGTAGTTAATCGGTAGCTGGTCGCTAGTGAGAACTTCGTCGCGGTGGAAGTTAGTGAGGGGAACTTCGGCGGTAGGGGTGAGCCAAAGGTCGTCGCGATCGCACTTAAACCCATCCTCAGCAAACTTAGGCAGCTGCCCTGAACCCTGCATAGACGCCGAATTCACCAAAATCGGCGGCAGCATTTCGATGTAGCCTTCACCCGTATGCCGCGCCAGCATGAACGAAATCAGGGCTCGCTCTAAGGCCGCACCCGCACCTATTAAGGTGACAAACCGGCTCTGCGCTATTTTCACAGAGCGCTCAAAGCTCATAATGCCAAGCTTTTCACCAATTTCGTAGTGAGGCAACACACCGTCTTTTTGGGTAATTAGCTCATCACCCCATCGCCGCACCTCTACGTTGTCATCTTCGCTCTTCCCAACCGGCGTAGAGTCGCTGGGCAAATTTGGTAGCATCAGCAAAACTTCTTCAATCTGCGCCTTTAGCTCGCGCTCTTTAGGCTCTAGCTTGCCGATCTGCTGCTTAACCTCATTGCCCTTTTCTCGCAGCGCCTTCACCTCATCGCCATTAGGCTCAGCGCCCTCACGAATTTTTTGGCCAACGGCCTTACCTACCTCATTACTCTCGGACTGCAACTCCGAGCGCTTTTGCTCAATCTCCCGCTGCTGAGCATCCAAATCAAGCAGCGGCTGCAAATCGTACGCGCCTCTTTTAGCCAGGGCAGCTTCAACCTCGGCAGTTTGATTGCGAATTAGCTTAATATCCAGCACGATCTTGTTCCTTACGAGTCCTGGCCCGGTATCCGTCAGTTATTCCTAAGCAAGGTTAACAGGCAAATATTCCTAAGCAAGGTTAACAGGCAAAGGGGCGGTCAGGATCACTGCCCTGCCGCCCCCGATGAGTATTTTGCTAGTCACCTTGAATCTGGCCTTAGAATTTGACCTTAGCTCTGGGCGACTATATGACCTGCTGAATTTCGGCAATCTCAGGAATAAACTCACGCAGGCGGCGCTCAATGCCCATTCGCAGGGTCATGGCAGAACTCGGGCAGCTGCTGCAAGCGCCGTTCAAACGCAGCTTTACAATGGGGCCATCTAGTTCCACAAGCTCTACGTTGCCACCATCGGCTAGCAGGTAAGGACGTAGCTCGTCTAATACTTTTTCTACGTTGGGTTCAGTCAAAGCCAATGTTGACATTGCAATATCTCCTGTATTTATGTCAGCTGTCTATAGTCTAGCGCTTGAGCTGCTCAGCCGGTTGAGTTGAGCTGGCCGGATTACCCAACCAACCTTTGCTTAAACCCTATAATAAATAGACCCCATCCGTTTCAGGTGGCCTGTAGCTCATCTAGCCGGGCCAGCACTTCTTGACTGTGGATGGCTGGACGGACGCCTAAGAATCGCTCTTTCAAAACACCTTCAGGACTGATTAAATAGGTATGACGCATAGACATTGGCTTCATCCACGAGCCATAGGCCTTGCTCACTTCACCGTCAGGGTCAGATAGCAAAGGAAATACCAAGGATTCGGCATCGCAAAACTCTGCATGGGATTCTATGTCGTCGGCGCTCACGCCCAAAACCTGAGTGTGGCGAGTCTGATATTCTGTCAAGTCACGCTGAAACCTTTGCGCTTCTAAGGTGCAGCCCGACGTAAAGTCACGGGGATAAAAGTAGAGCACTACCCACTGTCCTGCGTAATCTGAGAGCGAAATCTCGTCGCCGCTATTGCTGGGCAGCGTAAAAGTCGGCGCAGGCTGATCGATCTCAGGTTGCTTGCCGCCCATCGCATAAGCTGCCTGAGATAGGCCAAGCTGTGAGGGCAAAATCATTGAGAGCATGCTGAAGAATAAGCCAAAGCACAGCGCTACAAACGTACGGCGAAGCGTCATATAACCGATTAAAAAAGAGCTGTCTCAAGTTTATAATGCGCGGGCTAATAGTGAAGCCCTCAAGTAAGCCAAGAAGCAAGCCAGGAACTGGCAAAAATATGAAAAAATACTGGCGCGAAAGTTGGGCGGTGGCTCGGCGCATTTTAACGGAGCTATTTCGGCGCAAGCGCAGCCTGATTTCCTGGATGATGTTTCCGGCGCTGATTTTAATGCTAAACGGGCTAATTACGGCTGAACGCGCCGATACGACTGTGAGCACTGCGTTTCGGATCGCTGCGCCTCCTACGCTAGTGGGCGCAGCCCTGTTCTTTAGCTGTTTGGGCGGTGGAGTCGCCACGGTTGTTTCTGAGCGAGAGCAGCAGACTTTGAAGCGGCTGTTTCTATCGCCTTTGAGCGGAGTGTCTTATTTCTTGGGGATCTTTTTGGCTCATAGCGTGATTGGGGTGGGGCAGACGCTGGTGATTCTTGCGATCGCCTCCCTCTTCGGAGCCACCTTTCCAGACGCAGCATGGGTTCTGGCCATGCTAATCATCCTGCTCAGCATTCTGGCCTACGTCGGCCTTGGCTTCATGCTGGGCACCCAGTTCGCTCGCCGCACTGAAGACGTCAGCGCCCTGATTGCTGCCTTTGGCGTCCCGCTCATGGTACTGGGTGGAGCCTTTCTGCCCATCTCCCTGTTCCCGGATTCTCTGCTAAAAATCGCTCGCTTCAATCCCATCTATCACATGACCGAAGCGCTCACCGATGCCCTGCTTAATACAGACACTCCCCTTGGTGAGAACAGTACTCACTTCTGGTTTTTACTGACTTTTGCCGTCCTTATGGTGGGCGTCGGCTGGATTTCGTACCGCAGAATGCTCACTCAAGAAAGACAGCTTTAGCCGAACTATTAACCTACGCTGCTTGTGCCCCAAACCACCGCTCTCGCCAGCGCTGCAACCGAATGCGTCCACCTACATACCACGGCCAGCGATGATACTCGGCTAGCAGCCAGCCCGACATAATGCCGTGGCTCAGCAGCGTTAAGCCTATCCACATCAGCGGAAAGTTAGACCCTTCCAGCGGTGGGAAAATATAGTTAGAAACTGCAATTATCCCCACTGGCGCAGCCGTCAGCACCCCAGCAAATATCCAAATTACTACCGCAGCCGTGTCGCTTTGCTGCGCCGTTCGCCAGCGCCAGCCGTTCCACTGCCAGGCCATAGGCTGAAGGCTGTCAGCCAAATGTACCGACTGAGTTTGTAAGTTGGCAGTGAACATGTGCCGACAGAAGTTGCAGGCGAACACATCCATCATGGCGATCGCGCTCATTTCACCGCTACCACAGGCAGGACAGCAATAGGTCTGATCAAAAGCCAAATGTGTTGTTGGCCTCGAATCTGCCTGATTACGCCTTTGCCCTAGCAGAACTAACGCATCGCTACTCTGTCTCTGACCTTGCTCCAACTCACCCATATAAACCAAACTTTTAACGCTGCTTCTGAGATTTTCAGGCTTGCGGACACCTGCACGCCACTCTCTAAAGATAGGCGAATCAAAATAAGTTCATATGGATTTCGGCCCAATTCTTAACAGAGCCCAATTTTTACAAAAGACTGAGCCTTAAGCTAAAAATTCACAGCGCTGCTTTTTCGCTCAGCTGTTTTTGCTCTCTTGCCCGTAGTTTCATAAGCAGCGCATCTGCTTCAGCCTGCAAATGCAGCAGCTCAACCTGATGGTCAGGCTGATAGGGGTACCGCTTAACCTCAGGCCAGCAAATCTTTTCACCCTCATGAGAGCTGTTGACAACCTTGGGTAAGCTTCCTTTTACAGAAGCCAATGTCGAAAGATTGGCATTGGCAGAGCCTCTCCTCTGAGAAATTGCTAAAGGCCTTTGTTCCATTACGGGCATAATCTTCACTCACAACAGATAGATACAATTTTTAAGTCACCAGCAAGAGGTTGCCAGCGAAGCAAACCAAGTAAGTTTAGAGCATGGGGCTGCTAGTACCATCCCGTTATTACGCCTACACCAGCACTGTAAGTGATACCTGCAATGTTTTCAGTGCAGACATGACAGATGGCGAAAAAAAGGAAAACTTGGTCATTTCGACTAAATACTCGCTAGGTTCATTAGTCATTTGTACCTAGTGCAGCGTCAAGACTAAAAACAGGGGTGGATGATCTCTGAAAGCTTTATATTTCAATGATTTCAAAAGAGAGCAACCCTCAAATTAAGCTTTGACGCTGCACTAGTTAAAAGTTAAGGTATCACAGCTCAAATATCAAATTTGCCAGTTATTGAGTTGATAGTATCTAACTTAGAATTCGGTTCTGTATTCAAGCTGTGGCAATTTACCAATTGGCAAAGATAGGTGGCAAACATTTCATTGGTAGCCGTTGGCAGGTACTTTGCCTATCAAATATTTCGTCAGTTTATGTCAATGGACTGAGAGGTTCAAGGTAAACTTGAGTGCCGATGTCTTTTGTACAGATTTGGTATCTGGAAAATATTGTGACTTTGAGCCTCAACAAACCCCATCCTGCCAACGCCCATCCTCCCGGTGTTAGAAATCGCCCGCTGCCCGGCCAACTACACAGCGGCTGGCCGGGATTGATTGAAACCTACCGTCAGTACCTCCCAGTCAGCGAGTCTACGCCAGTCGTCACCCTGCACGAGGGCAATACGCCATTAATTCCAGTGCCTTCTATCGCCCAGCGCATCGGTAAGTCTGTTCAGGTCTTTGTGAAGTACGACGGTCTCAACCCCACCGGCAGCTTCAAAGATCGGGGCATGACCATGGCGATTTCAAAAGCAAAGGAAGAGGGTGCCAAGGCAGTGATTTGTGCCAGTACCGGCAATACTTCTGCCTCAGCAGCAGCCTACGCCAGACGCGGTGGGCTCCGTGCTTACGTCGTGATTCCCGATGGCTATGTGGCCATGGGCAAGCTGGCCCAAGCGCTGCTTTATGGCGCAGAAATTTTGGCCATTAAAGGTAACTTTGACCAGGCGCTTTCCGCTGTGATAGCTGTAGCCGATAAGTACCCCATTACGCTAGTAAATTCTGTTAACCCCTATCGCATTGAGGGACAAAAAACCGGCGCGTTTGAGCTAGTAGACGCCCTAGGCGATGCGCCTGACTGGCTTTGCATTCCAGTGGGTAATGCGGGCAATATCACTGCCTATTGGCAGGGTTTTAATGAGTACAAGCAGGCTGGTTTGAGCACTCAGCTACCGCAGATGATGGGATTTCAGGCGGCTGGCGCTGCGCCCCTGGTGTTAGGTCATCCGATTGAAGCGCCCGATACGTTTGCTACGGCTATTCGTATTGGCAACCCGGCAAGCTGGAATAAGGCGATCGCTGCCAAAGACGAAAGCGGCGGTGCGTTCAATGCGGTCACTGACAATGAAATTGCTGCTGCCTACAGCATTCTGGCTGCTGAGGAAGGCGTGTTTTGTGAACCGGCAAGCGCGGCGTCTGTCGCTGGGCTCCTAAAGGTGAAAGACCAAGTGCCTGCGGGTGCGCAAATTGTGTGCATTCTTACCGGTAACGGCCTGAAGGATCCTGAAGCCGCCATCAAACGCAGCGGCAATCAGTTCCAATCAGGGTTAGAGTCTGACGCAGACAGCCTAGCCCAGGCAATGGGATTTTAAAGTTAAATACATTTCGCGAAAGCTTTGGTTGAAAACTAGAGTTATTGTGTGGGCGTTATGTTGTCCGTTATGGTATCTGGGGCGAACGATTGGTTTGCCCCAGGCCGTTCTTTAGCCAGCAGATCGACTGCATCGCCCAAAGCCGCAGTCAGGCTCTCTCTAGTTTGGGTGTGTTCTGCCTGTTCTGCTTGCAGCATGGCTTTCAACTGCTCGCACTGCTTTCTAGCAGATATGAGCTGGGCCTGTAAATCTTCGACAGAGCGATTGCTCTGAATGCTGGTGATTTCGGCGCTTAGCCTATCAGAGGTTTCTGCTTGAGGTGACTGATAGGCTTCTAGCTCTTTTTGTAGCTGTTCAGTTTGGCTCTGATAGCCGGTGGCATCTCGCTGCCGCTGCTTGGCTGCCGATTCGTAAAGGCCGCGCAAGTTGTCGGCGCTAGCATAGGCTGAGTCACGCTCCTGCTTTAGCTCAGCCACCTGGCGCTGAAGCGACTGTATTTCGGCTAGCCATTTGACTACATCTGGCGCTGCATCTTGAGACATTTACTCGTTTCCTTCCGTCGTTCCAACAGCTTACGATTTAAAGAATCAGCGTAGCCAATTGGGCAGGCGCTGGCAAAATAATCAGTACCAGCAGCGCCAGGGATACCAGGCCCAAAAAGTCGCGCGGGCCATTGAGTTCGCTGACATCATTTAAGGCAGGTTCGTCGGATGGAATAAACAGCAGCAGTATCGCCCATAAAAAGAATTCCTCGTACGCAAAAGATAAAATCAGCATCAAAAAGCGAGCGACCTGACTGACAATTGCGGCAGTGCGCTGACCATACATGGCATGGACGATATGGCCGCCATCTAGCTGACCGACCGGCATCAGGTTTAGCGCGGTTACAATCAAACCCAGACAGCCCGCTATGGCGACGGGATGCAAGTTTAAGGCGCTGCCTGCCTGTAGGCCACTCCCTAGCGCTAGCTTACTAATTATCAGCAGCAGCACTGACCGGCTCGGGTTCAGCGATTCGAAGGTAAATAGCTGGGACTGCTCGGTTAAGGGCACCACTGTGGAATGGGCCAGTCCCCACAGCAAAATTGGCAGGCTGACCACCAGCCCTGATAGCGGCCCAGCAATGCCGATATCGAATAGGGCGCGGCGGTTGGGCATGGGCGATCGCATTTGAATAAACGCGCCAAACGTACCTAAAAAGAAAGGCACCGGAATAAAATACGGCAGCGTAGATTTGAGCTTGTGATAGCGGGTGGCCAGATAGTGACCGCTCTCATGTATCCCTAAAATTACCATTAGCGAAATACCGTAGGCCAAACCCTGTCTTAGCAGCGTTGGATCGGCTTTGAGCGCCTGCGGGTCTTGCACGCCGCCGATAAACGCGACGCCCGCGAACGTTGTGGTCACTAGGGTTGTGATCAACAGCGCTATGGCCAGTCCCGGCCTAGTGAGCGAAGCTGGATCGTTTAGCCGACGTAGCCGGGCGGCCTGTGCCTGTTGGGCCGCTCGGGCGAAATTAGCGGCGACTCCTCCCGCTGGCGGCTCTGATAAAGCTTCTGGTAGAGTTTCTGGCGATCTCTTGGACTGCGGGTTAGGAACCAGGGCAAAGAAGGGCTTTCCGTTGAGGCCTTCTTGTAGGAGGACTAAGAAGCGATCGCCAAAGCTACTCTCTACATTTTCTTGAACCGTCTGATAGGCCTCACCCGGCGACGCCTTAAGCTTGCCCTTACAAATCATCGCCTGAGGGCGATACTCGATATCCTGTAAGTAATAGGTAGACCAGGGAAAGCATCGCTGTAGCTGGGTTTCTTCGTCTCGGGTAATGGGCTTGGAGGATGCTTTATTCGGTACTTTGTCCGGCGCTTTATCTGCCGGTGTTTGAGCGGGTGCTTCAAATGATGGCTGAGTTTTGTCTCCTGGCTTCTTTCTCTGCTGAGACGACACGCCTGTTAAAACCATCACCGCATACAGCGGCGGACATAAAATTAATAGGCCATACACCAAAATCGGCGGCGGCGGCTCCTCGCCATTAACCAGCACCCAAATAGTCAGCACCAGCACGGGTGTCATCATCACCAGCCAGAGCATCCAAATGGGCGTCGTGGTCATGTTGGTGAAGCTACGATTGATCACCCAATAGGTCACCAGACCTAAAAATAAAGCAAGTAAGACAAGGGGCATAGAGAATTCGCCGAGCAGCATTTGCCGACTACGCACTGGACATAGCGTTTGACTTAATTGTCTGGTTTTATTGTAGGACAGTCCTTAGGCTTTAATCTTTCAGGTCTTTTCTTTGTACTTTTCTTTGTAATAGATACTAAATATCTACACACTCCACCCTCATCATCAGGTTCTTCCCAAATGCCGGTTTTGACCAAAGCCCCTCAAACTGTTTTTGCCAATTGTGACAGCACTATTTTTGCCTTTCCCCCTAACCGTGAGACCCTGGGAGGAACGGCCTATTTCATCCTTGAGAAAGCCGACGATAGTTCAAAGGGCCGACCGGGCCGAAATATTTTGGTTGACTGTCCAGCCTTCATCGAAACCCATCAGGCGTTCATCACAGCGCAAGGCGGCATTGATACCTTATTTATCACTCATCGGGGCGGCATGGCCAAGGTCGCTGAGTTTCAAAAGATGTTTGATTGCCAGGTACTCATTCAGGAGCAAGAAGCTTATCTGCTGCCGACGGTGACGACTGAGACTTTTCATCGCGATCGCGTAGTGTCTCCGCCGGAGAATCGCCCGCTCTCTTCCACCATCTCTCCTACCAGCCGAGTCTTCTGGACACCCGGCCATTCCCCCGGCTCAGCCTGCCTCTATCACAGCAACCACGGCGGCATCCTATTTACAGGCCGTCACCTCATCCCTAACCAAGCTGGAGCCCCGCAGCCCTTACGCCTCTCCAAAACCTTCCACTGGCCGCGCCAGCTACGCCACGCTCAGCAACTCCTCACCGACTTCACCCCCGAAATCCTCAGCTATATTTGCCCCGGCTCAAGCACTGGCTTCTTGCGCGGCGAGAAAAAGATTAACGACGCCTATACTCAGCTGCGAAGTATCGACTGGAAATCGCTAGAGTCAGCGCAGCCGGGTTTGTAGGCTATAGCTTTCTCATCTCCCTATTCCATCGCTAGCCTACTCCGTCGCCATCGTCAAATCCTTCTCCGGCAGCGGACACACGCCCACAATGACCTCCCTGGGATAAATCAGCCAAACACGCTGCGCAGGCTTAGAGAGCGTCTGTACGAGGGGAGAAAGCTGATTAATCTCTTTAAGGCCTTGCTGGGTGCTAATCTTAATGCCCTCCTGGTAGGTGTCATAACCCTTGCTCCAGGTCTGCCGCAAACCGCTATAGCGATGGGCTTCTACGCCTTCTGCGACAAGCTGCTGCTGCACGTTAGCTAGCAAATTCTCTTGTTCTTCAGGCGTTGCATAAGTCACTTCTAGCGTTTTGAGCAATCGCCGATTGATGAAGCGACTGCAAAAGTCGGCTAGCGTTGCATCAGGGTGATGTTGCCAGCGCTGCATATGGTAACCAAATACCACGTCATCGCCTGCTAAATACTGCTCCATGGATAGCTCCATAGATAAATCTACAGATATCTCTGCTGATGAAGCATTTGACATTGAACTCAGTAACCAGGCAGTTACGGTGTCGTCGGCCTCTAACGCGTCGCGCTTCAGCAGCTCGCGGGCTCGGTCAAAAACTTGCTCTAGTACCCAGGTTGCCGATAGGTTTTTGGGATGGTTGTATATTTGGGCGTACATAAATGAGCGCACTACCAAATAATGCTCAATGGCCGCTAGTCCTTTACGTTCTACGACAAGCTGTTGAGTCGTTTTATCGTAGTTCAGCGCCAGCATGATCCGATCGAGGTCTAGCTGGCCGTAAGATGCGCCGGTAAAGTAGCTATCTCGCATGAGGTAATCAATCCGATCGCAGTCCAACTGGCTAGACACTAGCTGCCACACGCAGGGAACCGGATGGCGATGGGTATAGGTCTGGCTGACTGACTGCCATAGCTCAGGATCAAAGCGGTCGAGCAGCGGGCGAATTTCCGGCGATCGCGCCACCATCGCCATTGTCCATTTTTCATGATGAGAGCCAAAGACTTCTTCGGCGGTATGGCTAAAAGGGCCGTGGCCAACGTCGTGCAACAAGGCCGCGCAGAGAACGGTGGCTCGGTGCGATCGCAGCTCTGGATGCAAACTTGCCAACCGGTCAAACGCTCTTCGCGCTACCGCCATCACGCCCAGCGAATGGGTGAACCGGGACATTTCTGCCCCGTGAAAGGTCAGGCTCGCTGGCCCCAGCTGCCGAATCCGCCGCAGCCGCTGAAAAACGCTCGTCTCAATCAGCTCAGTGAGCAGCGCCTCTACCGGATCGGCGCTGTTCAAGGTGATCGCGCCATGCAGCGGATCGTGGTAGGTACGCGTCTTTACCGTCACAAACTCTCTCCAGCTAGTAAGATCCTTATTCAGCTACCGCTAGCGTTTCTGATTTGATCGATTGAGCGAGTAAACCCACTGCCGCTTCGTACTGTGCATCTTCTGCTGTGCCGACCTGCGATCGCTGTTCAATCGAAGTCTCCACCTGCTGATCGGGGGCAATCCCTAACTTGTTGATATCCCGATGGCTCGGCGTTTCGTACTTAGCAATGGTGACCGCCAACCCTGCCCCATTGGGTAAGTCAAACAGCGATTGAATCAGCCCCTTGCCGAAGGTTGTTTCGCCGACTAGCCGGGCGCGGCCATTGTCCTGCAAGGCTCCCGCCAAAATTTCGCTGGCGCTAGCGGTGCCTTTATTCACCAGCACAACCAGCGGATCGTCTGTAATTGCCCGACCGTTAGCGTCGTAGCTCCCCAAAGAGCCCTGACGATTCACCGTATACACCACCGTGCCTTCGTCAATCCACATTCTGGCAATTTCAATCCCAGCCGTGAGCAATCCACCCGGATTATTTCGCAAGTCCAAAATGTAGGCGTCAGCGCCCTGCTTTTCTAAATTTTCTAAAGAGGCTTTTAGCTCAGCAACCGCATTGCCGTTGAACTGACGCAGCCGGAGGTAGCCCAGCTTGGGAAGGCCTGCTTCGGTTCGCAGTTCGGCTGAAACGGGATTGATTTCGATGCGATCGCGCCTGATGCTGACTTCAAAAGACGGCTGCTCGGCCCGTCCCACCTTCAAAGCTACCTGACTCCCAATTGCCCCCCGCATCCGAGAGGCCGCCTCATCCAAGCTAATCGTGCGAGTCGGCGTTCCGTTAATTTCCAAAATTTCATCTAAGGGCAATAGACCTGCTGCCTCAGCCGGTGAACCCTCAATCGGCGCAATCACCTTCAAATTGCCCCCTTCTTCATCTTTAGCAATTTGCAAGCCCACGCCCAGCAGTTCGCCATTGGTGTTGGTCTGTAAGCTTTTGTATTGATCGGGCGGCAAAAAACGCGTGTAAGGATCGTCTAAAACCGCCAGCATGTCTTGAATAGCGGTGTAAGTATCGTCCCAGTTAGGCAGCGGCTTTTTCAAAATCTTTTGACGCAAAAACCACCAGTTTTGATGATTAAACGTTTCATCAACGTAGCTGCGGTTCACGATGCGCCATACTTCCATCACCATCTGCTGCTGGTTCGTGAAGGCGATCGCGGCAGGCATCCGACCTAGCCCACTGCCGCCAGACTCACTACTAGCAGGAGCCCAGCCCGCTAAAGCGCCCAGCCAAAATACAATGGTCAGGCCTACCGTCATCACCGCCCGAAAAATCCGTCTTCTCATAAAATCCCAGCCAGCGTCCTACACAAATCGTCTCAATTGCCTTCTCCAAGATACCTCCCCGAATTCAAAATCTCCGCTTGCACAAGGCCCACGTCAGACTCGAAATATCGTCGAAGCCTTGTAAAGGTATGTAAATTATATGAAATGTTCGATCTTCTTAAAGTTCTAAAAACGAGCTGATGCAGATGACTAAAAACGCGATCAAAAAATTTGGCTGGGTTCCGAGAAAGCGCTTGCGCAGGCTCTTTAGAAAAAACACTGTCGGCTACATGCCTAAGGCTTAACGTCCCTTGAAAGCTAACTATCAGCAAAAGTTATTATTAGAAGCTGCCAGCCCTGATTACGTGGGGTTGTGTTACATTTTTTAGTATTGGTACAAACCCTTCAGAACACCCCCATTTTTGCTTCATGTTTACTAAGCAAGTCACTGACTCAAAGACCTACAAGTGGTTTGATGAGCGGTTAGAAATCCAGGCGCTGGCCGACGATGTTTCTAGCAAGTACGTTCCTCCCCACGTCAATATCTTCTACTGCCTGGGAGGGATTACCCTCGTTTGCTTCATCATCCAGTTCGCCACTGGCTTCGCGATGACCTTCTACTACAGGCCCACTGTGACCGATGCCTTTGCATCTGTTCAGTACCTCATGACTGACGTCAACTTCGGCTGGCTTATTCGATCTGTTCATCGCTGGTCGGCCAGCATGATGGTGCTCGTAATGATTCTGCACACCTTCCGGGTGTATCTCACGGGCGGCTTCAAAAAGCCTCGTGAGCTTACTTGGGTAACGGGTGTCATCCTGGCCGTTATTACTGTGTCTTTCGGCGTGACTGGCTATTCCTTACCCTGGGATCAGGTTGGCTACTGGGCTGTGAAAATTGTATCGGGCGTGCCTGGTGCGATTCCAGTCGTCGGTGGCACCATCGTTGAGCTAATGCGGGGTAGTGAAAGCGTAGGTCAAGCAACCCTGACTCGCTTCTATAGCCTGCATACCTTCGTGCTGCCCTGGTTCATTGCCGTTTTCATGCTTTTGCACTTCATCATGATTCGCAAGCAAGGCATCTCCGGCCCCTTATAAATCCTGAGTTTCTGTAAATTTGAGCAAGTTCTGACACTAGCTCTTCCCAGTCTTGCCTGCCGCCTTCGTTAAGCACCCCGTGCAACTATTTATAGATTTTTGCGAGATAATTCTTCTCAAGGGTCTGTTGGTAAGGCGGCAGCTCAGGCTAAGCTATTTGCTACATGTCGGCGTCATATTCTTTTAGGAAGTTTATCTATGTCAGTTCTCAAGAAGCCAGATCTAACCGATCCTATGCTCAGAGAGAAGCTTAAGAAAGGCATGGGGCACAACTATTATGGTGAGCCCGCTTGGCCTAACGACCTTCTCTATGTTTTTCCGATTGTGATCATGGGAACGATTGCCTGCTGTGTAGGCCTAGCTGTTCTTGACCCTGCTCTGGTCGGTGAGCCTGCAAATCCATTTGCAACCCCACTGGAGATTTTGCCTGAGTGGTACTTGTACCCTACCTTCCAAATGCTTAGGGTTTTGCCCAACAAGCTTTTGGGCATTGCAGCGATGACTGCCATTCCTTTGGGTCTGATTCTGATTCCCTTCATTGAGAACGTCAACAAGTTTCAGAACCCCTTCCGCCGTCCTATTGCAACCGCTGTGTTCCTATTTGGTACGCTAGCGACTTTGTGGTTGGGTATTGGCGCTACTTTCCCAATCGACACGTCTTTAACGCTGGGCCTTTTCTAAGCAAGTAAGTAGACAGTTCACTTAAGAAGCCTAGGTTCCTGAGAGCCTGGGCTTCTTAGTATTTGTATTCAGCTTGCATAAGTAATCTAGCCTGGATTTACTGTTCTAAGTCGTGAACTAATAAAGACTTTCAGGAAAGCTCAGGGTTTGGCAAAAAACATAGCATTGAGAGCATCAGGGTTTGAACGTGATAAAGCGATCGAAGCAAAGTGATAAATTGAAAAGGCTTAAAAACCCCGTTAAACATTTGCTCACTGAGTTGGCTCGATGCTAAAGCCGCCGCCGAAAGGAGCCTGAGACCAGTATGATTAAACAGTCTCATCTATCGGTCAGCAGCCATTTAGAAGATCTATCAGCAGTTCAGCAATGGTTTCAAACTCGGATAGCTCTGTTGGCAGAAGGGTCTCCCTGGATTAATGAACAGTTTGACCAGCTCAACTTAGCCCTGGCAGAAGGCTTCACCAATGCCGTACGCCACGCGCATAGCGATCTCCCTAGCAGTACACCCATTGAAATTGAGCTGATAGTGCAGCCCGAACAGGTAGAGATTCGTATTTTTGACCAGGGCGAACCCTTTGATCCTAGTAGCCTTAGAGAGCCTAAGCCCGGTTCGCTATGTGAGGGTGGCTACGGCTGGTTTTTGCTAAGAAGACTGGCCGATCAGGTTACCTATAAGTGCGTTGTTATAGATAGTTCACGGTTTGGTCGATCCGGTAGAGCGCCGGAAAATGCGCTTCCTGTAGAGACCAAAATTCAGCGCAACTGTCTCAAGATTGTAAAAACATCAAAGATTGTGTGAATCCTGATGTCAGGCTGCACCGTATGAACGTTTGCCAGACGTATGATCACAAGAAACTTAACGGTTGCAGCATGGTGTTTTATTGTTAGCAATCGAAGAGCGTATTTAAAGGGCCCATGACTAAAACCGCATTAATTACAGGAATAACCGGGCAAGATGGCTACTATTTGAGCCGCCTGCTGTTAGGAAAGGGCTACCGAGTCGTTGGCCTTGTGCCCCCATCACGGCAAAGCAGCGTTGCTAAGCTAGACGAGTTAGCCGGGCAAGTAGAAATTTACTCTGTTGATTTAACTAATGCCGCAGCGCTGACTCAAGCTGTTGAGCAGCTACGGCCCACCGAAATTTATAATCTGGCTGCACCTAGCTTTGTGCCGCAGTCGTGGAGCGATCCGCTGGGGACGCTTGATTTGATTACCGGCACCGCGACTCGCTTGCTGAGTGCTACCCGTGAGCTGGGCTTGCCTACTCGATTTTATCAGGCTAGCTCTTCAGAAATTTTTGGGGACGTTCGCTGTGCGCCGCAAACGACAGAAACGTCCTTTCGGCCTAAGAATCCTTACGGGGCAGCAAAGCTACATGCGCATTGGACGATGGTGCATCATCGCGATCGCTACAACCTTTTCGCCTGTAGCGGTATCTTATACAATCACGAATCTCCCCGCCGCCCGCCGCAGTTTGTCACGCGCAAAATCTCTTTGGCGGTAGCCGCAATTAAGCTGGGGCTGCGCGATCGCCTCTCTATCGGTAACCTCAACGCCAAACGCGACTGGGGCTTTGCTGGCGATCATGTAGAGGCCATGTGGCGAATGCTGCAAGCCGATACCCCTGAAGACTACGTTATTGGTACGGGTGTGCTTCATACCGTTCGCGATTTAGTCGCTACCGCCTTTAGCTGTGTAGATTTAGACTGGCAAAAGCACGTAGAAACCGATCTAGGGCTAATGCGAGAAGATGAGCATTTCCAGCTAGTTGCCGATCCGACAAAGGCCAAGGAAAACCTGGGTTGGGAGCCGCAGGTAGGCTTTGAGCAGCTCATAGAAAAAATGGTACAGGCCGACCTTAGCCGACTAAAAGCCGGTAGTATAGCGCCTGTAGGAACAACATAAGTATGAAACACGCATTTGTATTTCTAGAAGTCTTCAGCTGTGAAGGAGGCATTCAATCTTACATTCAAAACATTTTAAGAGCTTATGATCAGCTAGCAGCCACAGATTCAGCCTCTATGAGCGCCGATGTGTTTGTGCTCAGAGATCCTGAAATGGATCACCCCTTGAAAGACGGTAGCCTCAGGTATCACTACTTCAAAAGCTCGCGCCCATCGGTGGATCGCGTTCGTCTGACCTTGGCGCTGGCGGCTTACCTCATTCGCACTCGTCCCGACCATGTGTTTTGCGGACATGTCAATTTGGCAGTCATGGTTAGCCAGCTGTGCCGCATCTTGAGAATCCCTTACACCGTATTGACCTATGGCAAAGAGGTGTGGTGTGAGCTGCCTGAGTCAGAAAAAAAATCACTGGCTAACGCTTCGCGGATATGGACTTGCAGTCGCTATAGCCGCGACCAGGCTTATGCGGCCAACCAAATTCCCAAAGAAAAGTTCGACATGCTCCCTTGCGTAGTCGATGGCAGTATTTTTACACCGGGCGAAGCTCCCCCAGAACTCGTTGAGCGCTACCAGCTGCAAGGGGCGAGGGTGCTCACGACGGTCGCTCGGCTGTGGCCAGGGGACATTTACAAAGGGGTAGATGTGACGATTCGAGCCTTGCCTGAGATTGCTGAGGCCTTTGCCAATGTAAAATATGTAGTCATTGGGCGAGGGGACGACCAGCCCCGCCTCGCCCAGCTAGCGGCTGATTTGGGCGTTGCCGATCGGGTCGTTTTTGCAGGATTTGTGTCGGATGAAGCGCTGATAGACCATTACCGGCTGGCTAACGTGTACGTCATGCCTTCGAAAGAGGGCTTTGGCATTGTTTATTTAGAGGCAATGTCCTGCGGGATTCCTGTCATCGCTGGAGATAATGACGGTTCTGCCGACCCTTTGCAAGATGGACGGGTCGGCTGGCAGGTGCCGTATCGTGATCCAAATGCTGTGACGAGTGCCTGTATTGAAGCCCTGAGCGGCAAAGATCGCAGGTGCGATCGCGAATGGCTCAGACAGGAGTGCCTAGCAAGTTTTAGCGCCCCGGCTTTGACCAATCGTCTGGCCGAGCTTTTGGGCTTGAGCCAGGTATCTAGCTAGTAATTGGATAGCAAATGCCTGTAAACAAATGCCGAAGTGGTACGGTTTGCCAGCTTTGCGCAAGCCAACCTTCGCACTACGATAGAGACTACATAGTCATTCGAACGGTTCCTCACTTGGGAGTACCACCACAGTGAATCAAAACTTTAATCAACTACAGGTTCGCTTTCCCGGCCTTGGCTGTTGGCTTTTTATCCTGGTCGCTTTTTGGGTGATAGGTGCCATTGGCATTGGCAGCATTCTTAAGGTCACCTTTGCCTTAATACTCTTTATTTTCCTGGCTCCTGTGCTGGCGTTCCTAGCGCTTCAGTTTTGGATAAAGCGAAACTTGGTGAATGGCAGATGTCCGGTGTGTGAGCAGTCACTGGCAGGACTAAAAAACTCAAAAATGCCTTGCCCCAGCTGCGGTACAGAGCTATCAGTAACTTCTGAAGGCTTTGAGCGCTTTGCCCCTGAAGGCATTATTGATATTCAGGCAGTTGATGTTCAAAGCAGCACCATAGACCTTTCAGATACTTCAGACCTTTCAGATACTTCGGCTCAAACCATTGATGTAGAAGTGCAGCGCCTTCCCGAAGCCGATAGATAAACGACAATCTCGTATGGCCCCCCTCGTGGCTGCCCTCATAACAAAAGCACAGGAAATTCTTCCTGTGCTTTTTATTGTTCGTAATTTTTACAGAGTGGCTAGCGAACTATTGAGTAATAGACAGGGTGTAAGGGTGGCTTTCACCTTGGCGATCGCCCACATAGATTTGATAGCTGCCCTGATTGAGCAATCCAGGCGATTGAATCACCCCGCCGTCGTAATTATGCGCAAATACACATTCGCTAAATCCATCGGGCCCCTTAATCAGCAGGGTGTAATCACCTGTGCTTTGCACTTTAAAGTTTAAAGCAGCAAACGCTTCAGTCACCTGAACTACCTGTCCGGCAGCGGTATTAATGTTGCCACAGGCCGAAGCTTCACGCCCCCCGCTCACGCCCGTTAGCTCTACTGGAGCCGTTAAAGGCGTACGAGTGGTTGACTGTGCTTGTGCTGCCGAACCTATAGCGCTGACAGTGCCAATAGAGAGAGTTGTGACTAAAGCCAGGAATAGAGGAGAGAAGCGTCGCATGTTGATCCTTCTTAAAAGCTGTTAAAAATGCACTCATATAGGAACATCTGTTTCTGTATACCGGATGCCTATTTATAGCTAGATCGTATCTTGCGCCGCCCTGTGCTCACAGGGAAAGCTGTGACACTTCGTTGAATGGTGCTAAGAAAATTGCGGTACTGTATCAGTGACCGTGCTGACGCATTGCATCGTAACGCCTATGCAAAGAACTAGACTCAATACGCTTCTCAATCAAGCCGTTCTCCGCTTTAGACAGTGGGTGTTTAACCCCTGGCGACGACTTTCGATCATTTTGATCAGTTTGCTGTTTGGAAATTTCTTTGCAACGGCGGTTTCGGCTACCACTGGGCAAATGGCTAAGCTAGACGTGACGATAGCCGCTGTTCTAGTTCTGATGGTGGAGTTGATTAGCTGGCTGTATTATCGGTTCACCCCTCGGCAGCAAAGAGAGCGAATTAGAGAGCGAACCGGTCAGGCTACAGGTTTGCCGCCTGCCCAGAATGCGATCGCAGTTGCTGGCATAGATCCTGGGCCTATGCGCGCACGCTCCACCCTGGCAGAATCACTCAATGCCTTTAAGCTTGGCCTGATCTACGGTCTGTTTGTCGAAGCCTTCAAGCTTGGCAGCTAAGCAACGGCCTGATTGGCGAGTAGTGCTAGCAGGTAACGCGATCGCGCTTCAATCGCAGCCCAGTTGCCTGAAGCGACTTCCGTTGTTGGAAACAAAGCTGTGGAAAGCCCAACCGCAATAGCGCCTGCCTCAATCAGCTTGAGCGCACTTTCACTGGTCACCCCACCGGTCGGAACCAAAGGAATCGGCCCGAGTGGCCCGAGAATGCTGCGAATGTAGGTATCGTTGCCCAGCAATGAGATCGGGAAAACTTTAACGCTCGACGCGCCTAATCGCCAAGCCGTGACGATTTCAGTGGGTGTCATCGCGCCTGGAATAATCGGAAGTCGATGGATCTGGGCGAGTGAGATGAGCTCGTGATCAGTATGGGGCGTGAAGCAAAATTGAGCACTGGCGGCGATCGCCCCGTGTAAATCAGCCAAACTTAGCACCGTTCCCACACCCACGACGCGATCAGGCAAAGCCTGACGAATCGCCTTCATCAGCTCAGCAGGCTGGCTATTATTCCACGCCACCTCAATTAAGCAAAAACCACCAGCAGCAGCAGCTTTAGCCATCGCCAGGCCAGTTTCTATTGTCGGCGCACGAATGATGGCGATCGCCCGATGGCATTTCAGCAGTGACAGCCACTGTTCTCTAGTCTGTTCTCTAGTCTGCGCTCTGACGCGCTCATCATCATTCAAGCTTTGTGTCAAATCCTCGAACTGAGCGCCAATTGAGCCTGGTAGTTTAAGCTTCTGACCTAAACTTCTGACTTAAGCAACCTTAATGCCACGCTTGCGCAAAGCCTCTGCCCGCCGCTTAGCCGTTTCGTTGTTAGGCTCTGTTGCCAGCGACTGTTCATAAGCTTCTAGCGCCTGAGGCATCAGCTGCTTACGTTCATAGGAATGCGCCAGGTTATTGAGCGCCGTCACGTAGCCGGGGCTAATTTTTAGCGCTTCATTATACTGACGAATCGCCAGATCAAACTGATCCTGCGCAAAGTAAGAATATCCCAGGGCGTTATGCACCAGCACAGCATTCTCTTCTTCGTCTTTTGACAGCTCCTTGAGCGCCTTTTTCAGGTAAAGGGTTGCTTGGGCATACAGCTTTTTGTCCAGCAAAATGCTGCCTAGCTCGTAGTATTCTATGGCGCTCCCCTTTTGCTTCGTCAGCTTCCCCTGCAAATCAGACAGGGTTAGCTCAACTCGGCGAGTCACCCACACCTGCCTGATCACAAAAAAGGCTGCTACGCTCAGGAGCAGCAGCAAAATTCCTAAATAAACAACCAGATAGTTGCCATTTTCCATGTCAGCCGTTAAGTCTTTAGTTTTTTTACGCTGCCCTATTTTATCGCAACATACCGAAGCTTTAACGAAGCGTTCGTCAGCGCTCACAAAACGAATCATCAGGGTTGGGTATTTACCGGCGGTAACGATTCAGCGGGCAGTCCCCAGTGAGCGGCTCGCGCTTGCAGCCATCCTTCTGCATACCAGCGGCGCACTGCCTGGTTGATGGCGGTGAGTAGGGGGTCGTACTGGGCTCCCTTAGGAATGGCGATCGC
>JBGTGK010000015.1:0-4651 GCA_041746795.1 Phormidesmis sp. | reverse complement strand
CGGTGGAAAGTCGGGAAGAGCAGATCGCGCGAATAGAGAAATCTGCGGCGCTTTCGATAGATTGAACCTTGGTTCAATTTATTTGCTTGGATCTATCTTCTTAGACAGATCGTCAATAATGTAGCCACAAAAGTCTTTGCCCGTAAACTTTTGGGCATTGTGCAGCCCGCCCGTGCTGAAAACATTAATTTCGACGAGCTGAGCGCCGATGAAGTCGAGCCCTACCAAGAAAAGGCCGTCCCGCACGAGCTTGGGGCCAATTGCTGTGACGACTTTGCGCATCTCGTCGGTGACGATGCCGGGCTGCGCGGCTCCGCCTGCGTGAAGGTTGCTGCGAAAGTCGCCAGATTTAGGGATGCGGGCGATCGCGGCCACCTTCCCATCCATCTCCAGCACTTTGCCGTTAAAAACCACGACGCGAATATCGCCCGCTTCTGCACCTGGAATGCAGCGCTGCGCCATCGCTGGCCCCTGCCGCAAAATCACGTCGATGATCTGGTTGAGGTTGCTCTCTTGAGACTCTTTAATTAAAAAGACGTCGTTACCTCGGGTGCCCTGAAGCGGCTTGAGGACGGCAGGGCCTTCGAGACTGCGAACGAAGGCAAGGATATCAGCGCGGCTTTGACTCACGAGAGTTTTGGGGCGGGTAAAGTCGGGTAGCTCTAATAAATACAGCTTAGTGGCGGCGCGAATGAGGCCGTCGGGCTGGTTGATAACCCGAACTTTGCTGTTCTGATCCTGATCTTCGCCTTGGCGGGCTAAGTTAAGGGCTAAATTAAGCGCAAAACTGTGGGCAGGCGCACGGCTGGTATCCCGAGCGGGATTAGTCCGCATCATCAGCAAGTCAGCCTGCGAGAGCGGCGTGTTCTTTGGCTGCATCTGAGCCACTAAGCGCATCAGGGCCGCCGGGTCAGCGGCTTTTTCTTCAATCCATCGAACCTGGGCCAAAGCTTGACCCTGCGGCTGACAGGCCAAGTCGCCTACCCCCGTCACGCCTACCTGATGCCCTTGCTTGACGGCAGCATCAATCAGCAAGGCTGTCGTTTGCGTCGGCTGAATGTCGGTAGGGTCATTGACTAAGAAGGTAATCTGCATGGCTTTGGGTTAGGGGTGATAAGCGCCTAGCGATTCGGTCAGGTGTTCTAAGGTGGGTGCTATGGGGAGATGGACTTTGGGGTTGGCTTGAACGTAAAAGGTATTTTCGGGAGAGGCGATCGCGCCCAAATGCGCGATTCGTGCGCCCGTTTGTGCCACCGGGTTCATGCTTTTGCCAATCACAATACCGTCGTGAGGCGCTCGGTATTGAGCGATCACTTCACCAAAAATATCGCGCTGTAGGGCAATGACGTCGTTTGCTTTAACAATATCAGTTGGCTTGGGCAGCACGTCTAAAAGTCCACCGCTGTCGGTGTAAATCCAGTCTGAGCTAGAGCAAAGGACGGGCTGAGGGCCTGGTTTTTGAGATTCTCTGCGCTTGCGCGATCGCTTCGCTAACATGCCAATTTCCGCCATCACCCGCCGCACGCCGCTTAAAGAAGCCGCAATCACACGCGGCTGAAAAATTTGAGGATCGCCAATTTCAACCGTAATCGCCGGAATGCCTAGCTCCGCAGCCGCCCCGCGCAGCGTTCGATCGGAGGCCGGGTTGTGCAAAATAATCTGCGGCCTTTGCAAATACGCCATTTGAGCCGTAATTTCGTTGGTCATATCCGTTCGCACGTACAGCGAGTTAACGTTGCCAAAGCTAGCCGTGTGCAGATCGATTAAATATTCAAAATGCCTAATGATTCGATTGAGAAAGCGGTGAGCATAAATTTGAGCAATGCTGCCCTGTGGCTTACCCGGCATGACATGGTTCATATCGGTGCGATCGTCAAACGTCCGCGCATTGTTGAGATAGGCTGGCACGTTAACAACAATCACCCCGACGATGGTACCCCGCAGCGATTTGAGGTCTAGCGATTTGAACAGGTCGTGAATCACCGGAATGCCGTTGAGTTCGTTACCGTGCAGGGCGGCGGTAATGCCCAAAATGGGGCCAGGGTGTTGACCACGGGCAACCATTACCGGGAGGCGGAGCGATCGCCCCAATCCATCGTTAATCAAATCCACTAATAGCTTCGTGCAGACCCCTCTAGGCAGCTGATCGAGCGCTAGCTCATCGACAATAGTGGCACCTGGAAAATCTACAGACGGTCGGCTACTCATAGGTTGCTACCTGTTAACTTAACCTCACAGTATTATCACAGGTACTTCACAAACTGTAACTTTGCAGACCAATGCTATAGGCCGCTATAAGCCGATGTCCTCTACAAAAGCCGGATCGGGATTGAGTGAGGCAAACAGCTTACGCCGGAAAGTACCTTTTTGAGTGATCAGCTTCTGCGCCATTTTATCGATAGCAATCACTGAAAGCACCGTCTGCAAATAGCCTTCGATTAAGTCATCAATGCTCACACCTAGCTGGTTAAAGTCACGACTGTCCATTAGCAGCAGTCGCTCCGACTGACTCAGCCAAGAGCCGTCCGCCTTTTTCACCGATAGATTGGTGCCCAGCATATCCCATGAGTTCATTGAGCCATCGAGCGTTGCCGTCAGCGGCCTGCGTGCCCTACGCGCATAGCTCGCTACCGGATAAAAGCCCTCAGCGCTAGCGCCCACCATCATCCGCAAATCTGCCACATAAATCGCTTGCCGCTTATCTGGCAAGGTACCTAAGTGATAAAACCGGCCCTGCTTAGTGTCCGAACTCCAGTTCGCATTACCGACCAGGCTCTGCACAATAAAGCGATCAAAGCGAAAGTCTATCGCCATAAAGTCCGCTAGCTCTTTTGCATTAGTTAGGGTATATACGCCCTGACCTGCGTTGCTGTAGGGATCTTTCACAACGGCAATCCCGCCCATCCGCTCTACCCACAGCGGCACTTCGTTTTTATTCACATCCCAAATCGTTTCAGGCGTGCGAATCATCAGCCCGCTGGACTGAAGCTCAGCATTATAAAAATCGTAGGCTTTGGCCGCCATCAGCTTATTGCGTCCGCCGCTGATACAGGCCAGCACCGGATTCAAAATGGCGGTGCGTGTCAGCGGCGGAATGCGGCTCCAGGGCCGTTGCGTCACGTAGCGAAAGGCCGCCCGAATGGGCACCCACTCATTTTCAGCCGTATCAGCGGTGGGTCGAATTTCCAGTACGCCGTCTTCAGTAAAGCGCGTAGGCAGGTTTTCATCGTCTTCAAAACAGGGCACAAACCAAACGGGCTCTCCGGTGATGTCGGCCAGCATCGCTGCGTAGCCGGAGGTTTCCATTTCGTTTTTGTCATAGATGACGGCCAGTTCGCCTGGGGGTAGCGATCGCCGCTTCAGCATTGGCATAAAAGTCCGCTCTAGCAGCGTGCGATAGCCACTATCCTCATGCGCATCTTCGCCAAAAGGCATCGACTTTTGGCCCGAAGGGCAGGAGTTGGTTTCGATTATAATCACGCGCCGAACGCCATCGTCAGTGGTCACCGGAAAAAGGTCAGCGCCGCCCCAGCGAAAATACTTGGGCCTGAGGCTTAGCACGTCACGAACGGACTGAGGATCTACTTCCGGGTGAAGGTGGACATAGCGATCGGCGATGCGCTCATTTCCCAGGCCGAAAAAATACTGCACCATCGGGTGCGACCTAGCGTTGAGCACACGGGGATAAAAGTGTTCGGGGGCCTCGAAGCTATTGGGCGCGACCTTCACCACAGTTCTTGTATTTGCCACAGCACTGCCTAAGTAAAAACGGCCTTTTCATTAAAAGGTAAAAGAGCCCCTTTGTATCGAACGCAAAACATTTTGTCTTGCTAAATACAGAAGCCTTTGCAATTGAGTAAGCGCAGATTTTAACGGCTGATTGAGTAGGGGTCTGGGTTGCTTAAATAATCTAAAATTCGCTTTTTCTCCCTGTGGGTTTACCAAAGTAGCTGAATAGGATAGTTTCTAAACACCCTGTCTTTTGAAATGACGGGAGTATTTTCAGCCATACTTTGAACGATGATTAGCCGGTCGAATGGGTCTTTGTGATGAAAAGGCAGCTTTATAAGCACACTGAGGTGTTCCGGCGCGATGCTATAGAAAAGTGTGAGTATCTAGCAAAAGCCTCACGGCGCATATGCCGCAAATTCTTCTAGCGGTTCATCAAAAACATCTGCAATCTTTATCAACCCTTTTGCACTGCTAAACTTGGGGGCAGCAGTCTCTACGGCTACTGGGACAATGCGAGGAACAGGTTCAGCAGGGCGGGCGATCGCGCTTTTACAATCGCCCTTTCTAAATTGCAAAAAGCCAGAAGCTATGCTGTTCGCTGTAAGATGCCAAGCGATTCTAGGAGCTGATTGTCTTCTTCTAGGGCGACTTTGGCAATGGCCCGAAAGTCACTGAGCCACGCCTGCAATTCATCTAGCGCTGCGTCTCTAGCTTGTGTTGCTGCCTGCGCTTCGCCTTTCTCTTTGGCCTGGGTGGCGCTGACGGTTTCTAGCATTTTTACCTCACTTTGCCCGGCTTTTAGCTTGGCGGCGGTAATGCCAAATTCGCCGAGGGCTTTTAGAATTTGAGTGCTGGCAAGCGCGTTGGTGTAAAACTGGTTGGCCTGAGAGAGCCAGCCGGAGAGACTTGGCTTGCGGGC
>JBGTGK010000014.1:0-2668 GCA_041746795.1 Phormidesmis sp. | reverse complement strand
TTGTACAGACTGCCCAATTTCTATACAAGTTTTGCCCTGTGGCACGATACCCAACCCGCTAATATTAACCAGATTCACTAGATTACCAGAGCTGTGCCCCCCGGCGGCTCCTTCAAATTCATAGCCAGCCTCACCGGCTATCAGCTGACCCCACAAGTAGGTTTCCCTCTGGCCTCCAGCCGTCAGTGCCGTCAGAGCCTTGGCCCACACAAACGCTGGCAACCACGGCCCTCGCTGCCCTGAGAGCTTCGCGATCGCCGGTGCTACAAACCGCCAAAAGCTCACCATTGCCGAAGCCGGATTCCCCGGCAGGCCAAAGTAAAGGGCTTGATCCAGCGTTGCCACCGTCAGCGGCTTTCCTGGCTTAATCGCCACCGATCGAATATGCAGCGTCGCGCCCAATTCCATTAGCACATCGTCTACATAGTCATAGTCACCCACCGACACCCCGCCCGAAGAAATCACCATGTCAGCTTGGGTCAGCGCTGAGGCGATCGCCTCCTTTACCCGCGCACGTTCGTCGCTGACAATCCCTAGCAAAATCGGCACCGCGCCTGTTTGAGCCACCAGGGCCGCCAGCGCATATTGATTAGAATCCACAATTTGCCCCGGCTGTAGCACCTGATCGGGCCGTACTAGCTCGCTGCCCGTGGAGATAATCGCCACCCGAGGCCGCCGAAACACGGGTATCTGGGTTTGCTGGGCGGCTGATAGCAAGGCAATCTCTGCGGGGCCAATGGTTTGCCCTGCGGCCAAAAGCTGCTCACCTACTTTGGCAAAGCTGCCTCGCTGTCGAACAAAGTTTTTCGGCTCAGACGTTTTCAAAATGGTGATTGACTGCCTGCCTGGCTGACGCTCAGTTTCCTCTTGCATCACTACCGTATCAGCGCCCTCAGGCATCATTGCCCCCGTCAAAATCCGCGCTGCCTGCCCTGGCTCTACCCTGTTTTGCGGCAGCTTACCTGCTGGAATCTCCTCAACTATCTGTAGCGTCGTCGGCACCTGCCGGATGTCGCTTGCCCGTACCGCATAGCCGTCCATTGCCGAATTGTCCCAGTGGGGAAAGTCCAGACCGCTGAGCGTCGCTGAGGCCAGCACCCGGCCCAGGCAGCGGGTCACATCGTTCAGGTCAAGCATTTCTACCGCCTGAATGGGATTCACTAACGTAAAAATTAAACGTTCAGCTTCAGCCGTGGTGAACATAATATGGAGAGTAGTTAGACAATGCACAAATACTACACCCCCTCATGGTCCCCTCACCCCAGACGGTTCCTTCCCGTAGTTTTTCACCTGAGAGCCCAGAGAAGAGCCCGCCTGCTCAAAGCGCAGGTTTTAGTCTGGCTGATACTTTGCGATCACGCCGCCAGCGCCTCGCTCAAATTATCGATTTCCCTGTGCTCTTGTGGTCAGGGGAAGCCAAGCCCAGAAACTTTGCCGCCAACATTTACCCCTATCGGGCCAGCAGCCACTTTCTCTACTTCGCGGGCCTCCCGCTAGAAAACGCGGCCATTCGCCTAGAAGGTGACCAGCTTACCTTATTTATAGATGACACCACGCCTGAAGAAGCGCTGTGGCACGGCTCTCAGCCCAGCCGCGACGACATTGCCGAACGCATTGGCGCAACCGCCGCTCATCCGCTCAGCGAGCTAGCCAGTTTGGCATTGGGAACCGCAACGCTGGGCGAAGCAGATGAAACGGTCAAAATGCTAGAGCGGGCTATGCTGCGGCAGGGTATTGTCACGCCGCGACACCATCCTCGGGGCAATCAGGACTTTGAAAAGGCGATTGTGCAGCTGCGAATGATTCAGGATGAGGGGGCATTAGCGGCCATGCGTCGGGCGATGGCGGCCACCGTTCAGGCGCATAAAACGGGCATGAACATTACGCCCAAGGCGAGGACGGAAGCGCAGATTCGCGCCGCCATGGAAGCGGTGATTATGGGAAAAAACATGACCTGTGCCTATGGCAGCATTGTCACTGTTGCAGGCGAAGTTCTGCACAACCATCACTATGACAACCCAGTGAAAGCGGGCGATTTACTCCTGGCTGATGTTGGCGCAGAAACGCCTGACGGCTGGGCCTCAGATATTACTCGCACCTGGCCGGTCAGTGGCACTTTTTCCGCTACACAGCGTGACCTGTATGACGTTGTGCTAGCTGCCCACGACTTTTGTATTGAAAAAGCCAGGCGCGGCACTGAGTACAAACGCATTCACCTGGTCGCCTGTGAGATTATTGCCGCTGGACTGGTGGATCTAGGCATCTTAAAAGGCGATCCAGAAGATTTGGTTGCTCAAGATGCCCATGCGCTGTTCTTTCCGCATGGTGTGGGTCACCTGATGGGGCTAGATGTGCATGATATGGAAGACTTGGGCGACCTGGCGGGCTATGCAGAAGGTCGGCAGCGGAGCGATCGCTTCGGCCTAGCCTTCCTCCGGCTCGATCGGCCTTTGGAAGTTGGGATGGTTGTGACGATTGAGCCAGGATTTTATCAGGTGCCTGCGATTTTGAACGATCGGGAGAATCGCGATCGCTATGCCCACATGATTGACTGGGAACGCCTTGAGCAGTTTGCCGACGTACGCGGCATCCGTATAGAAGACGACATTCTTATTACTGAGTTTGGCTGCGAAGTGCTGAGTAAAGCGCTACCAACAGAACCTTCAGC
>JBGTGK010000013.1:0-1557 GCA_041746795.1 Phormidesmis sp. | reverse complement strand
GCAAGACAAGCGCATTTGGTGGCCCCAGGGCAAGCGTTTTGTTAAGCTCCGTGTATCTACTAAGGCGTTGAAGACGCTTGAGAAAAAAAGCCTTGAAGCAATGGCCCGCGAAGCAGGTATTGACCTGAATAAGTATTAGAGCCTTTTGCCTCTAATGTCTTTAATCTCTATTTATTAGAAAGCCCTCTGTGACGTTACAGAGGGCTTTTTTTTGCTGTTCTTTTTTGATCCAATCAATCTTTATTGATGGCTGAAACCACTGCTTCTTAAAGCTTCTAGATGGGTAAACCTACTGATTATTTATCTCAGCTTCATTGGGTAATCTGGTCGCATAGTATCACCAAAAGAATCTGGAAAAGTCAGTTCCCTCGCGCACTCAGCCAAAAGAATCCACTCTTTGCTGAGCGCATAGGCACTCCCCCGTACTTTTGCATCTCCCCAATCAGTTAGGAAGCCAGCCATGTCCGCCGACAAGCAGACTCGCAACAGAAACCTTCGTAAGCAAACCTCCGACTTTCAGCGACTGAGCCGTCGCTTTATGGGCAGCGCTTTAAGAAGCTTATTTTTGCTGAATAAATCTACTCGCTACAGCCGTGCAGGTTTTGTGTTGCCGACCACCGTTCTGCTGCTATTGGTGATGACCCTAACGGTGGGTGCACTAAGTTTTCGTACAGTTAGCCGCACACAGTCTACCTTTTTAGCTCGCGAGCAAAAGACGATTGATAACATTGCTGTGCCTGCGGTTGATCGTGCAAAAGCGAAGCTGGAGTACCTGTTCAGTAAAGATACGCGGATACCCGGCAGCAATGCGCCACCTAGCGACGTGTTGGCTACCTTAATGCTGAATATAGATAGTCCGCCGCCCGATGGGTTCGGCATTAGTCGAGTACCTGGCCCTGACCCTTATACGCTACCCGACGAAACTCGTATTGATATTAACGGCGGCGCAGTCGACAATGCTTGGTCTTTTCCTTTTGACTTGAACGGCGATGGCAATATTGGTAGTGCAGAAATTATTGCCTACTCAGTGCTGATGGATGATTCGGTAGATCCAGCAGATATTGATGGCAACCCAGCTACTAAACCAACTCCAACGAGGAGTGATGACATCAGTAGGCTAGAGGACACTGGAGATGCTAACACCATCCTAAAGGCGAACAATCTCATCACTCGAAATGGCCCTATCAACACCTCTAATGCTGTTTCAGACTGCGGCGGTAGCCGGATTCCGGCAGCAGGTTGGCAAACGGTTAATAGTGCGACCCTAGAGAAGAATTTTCAAATTACTGCATTTGTAAGCAATGGCAGAAACCCTGGACGTGCCAATAGCGCCTTGGAGCTACAGCAAGTGCGCCTAGCTCAGGTCGGTAACACCTGGGGCGCTTGGTTCAAATACGATCTTGAAGTAAACTCCTCTTCTGATTACAACTGGAACGGCGCAACCCATACCGATGGAAGCATATGGAGTGTGGGCAGATTTAACCCACACATGATTAGCTCTCACAATTCCTGTCTCTATACAGCTAACTCTTCAGATATGACAATGGCTGAGGTAGA
>JBGTGK010000012.1:0-11881 GCA_041746795.1 Phormidesmis sp. | reverse complement strand
AGACGTACATTTTGCCTCAACGAGGAACGAAGTTACTGGGTTGCAGCCGTTCAGACCTGCTAGTCGAGTTTGACCATGATCAGAAGCGAACGGTAGATCAAGGGTTTTGAGTGTCCGTAGTCTGGAATTTGGAATTGCTGGTCAGCACTGCCCCTTCGTCAAGCATGTTGAAGACGAACTGGGCCGCATCGGGCAGGACTACGTTCCCCAGGGCATCGGCATTTTAGCTATTAGCGCTAACAGCATCGAAAGCCATCCTCAAGACGACCCCGACCACATGTGCGAACAGGTCAAACGGGCAAACTTCAACTTTTCCTACGCCTACGACGCCACTCAAGAAGTTGCCAAAAGCTATACCGCCGCCTGCACGCCCGATTTCTTCCTCTTCGATAGCGACTTCAAACTCGCCTATCGCGGACAGCTAGACGACAGCCGCCCCGGCAATGACAAGCCAGTCAACGGCGCAGATTTGCGTGCTGCCCTTGACAAAGTAGTGGCAGGCCAGCCTGTCCCGGAAGATCAAAGTCCTAGCATTGGCTGCAATATTAAGTGGGCACCAGGCAATGAACCAGCCTACTTTGGGTAAAGACAAGTACTGTTTATCAAACCTTGGTTAATTTGCATCTACAAAACTACATAAAATCGCTATGTGCCCCTTCTTCAGAAGGTTCGTGTTTAGCGTGAAGTGCAAAGACTATATAGAAAAAAGATCCCTTAATTGAAACGATCTTTTCGACATATCGCCAGAAACTCCTTTCGGGGGGTTTGGGGGAGGCTCGGCCCCCAAGCAGTGTGTGAAGCATCCTAGCAAAGGAGGGGTCTAGGGGAGGAAATCCCCTAATCTTGCCGCCTTGTGCCTTAATCAAACCCTGAACATAACGCTAAACACTTACTTTAGAGGGGGTACGTGGCGCGTAGTGCTAGGAGGATAGCTTACTTTTTTCGCCAGGTTAGGCTGTTACGATTCAGCTTTTGGATATAGGTATCGGGGTTGGCTATCACGGCTTCGCCAAGGGCGATCGCCTGCTGTAGCTGCTCTGCGGTTAGCTGTTTGTAGGCCGCGCCCTGCTTACGGTCAATCACTTCATACCAGCAGCGCTCGAATAAGTTATCGAGAATTATGCGGGCAAAGCAGTGATTAAGGCGCACAGGAAATTCGCGGCTCTGGGCCTGTGATGGCAGCTCATCGTTGACGAGCTTTAGATAGCGATCTTGGAGCTGTTCAAGGGTCATTTGCCAGAGGGTCATTGGCAGCGTGACCATCATACTTTTTGGTGACTCAGTGTGGGCGATCGCGTCAATAAGCTCTATCTATAGTCAGTACAAAAGTGCAAATATTCTAGCTAGCTTAATGGGTAAGTTGCCCTCCTATGCGCTAGCCCTTTTTCCCAGATGCCTAGTAATTCTGCCTCCACTACCGCACCTGCTGAAGCGATCGCCTCTCCTCATGGCTCCCCCCACATCTCTTCGGAAGCTCTTCCCTCACAGCCGATCCCCTCACCGCAAACGCCACTGGCCCCAGCAACATCTGATAGCCACGCCAAACTATGGCGACCTAAGCAAGTATTAGTCACTCCCGATGCCTACGAGGAGGTCTGGGGCCAGCAAATTATCGCCAGGGTTGAAGCGCTAGGCATTCCCGTCACACGGCTATCGCAAAACAGGATTACTGGGCTCAAGGGCAAAACGGAGCAGGAGACCTACGCCAAAGCTAAAAACACGATGGCGATTGTCAACGCGCCCGCAGGTCAGCTCAAGCTTCAGCCCATTCCACCCTCTGCCGACTGGCAGTTTCACATTGCCCAGGGCTGTCCGGCCCACTGTCAGTACTGTTATTTAGCAGGCAGCTTATCCGGCGCACCCGTCGTCAAGGTATACGGCAACCTGCCTGAGATTTTAGAGAACTTAAGCAGCTACGAGAAAGACGGACGAGACACTACCTACGAAGCTAGCTGCTATACAGACCCGCTAGGCATAGAACACTTAACCGGCAGCCTGGCAGAATGCATTCGCTACTTCGGCACCCGAGAATCAGCCTATTTGCGCTGGGTCACCAAGTTTGACAGTGTAGATCAGCTGCTAGATCTTCCTCATAACCACAATACCCGCTGTCGTACCAGCGTCAACGCAGATCCAGTCAGTCACTACATGGAAGGCGGAACGGCGACCGTAGAGCAGCGGCTACAGGGCATTCGCAAGCTGGCTTTGAAGGGCTATCCGGTGGGGCTAGTCGTTGCGCCAATTATGGCAGTCGAGTACTGGCAAGATCACTACGCAGCGCTATTTGATCAAATCAGCCAAGCTCTAGACTTTGAATGCGATCTTACCTTTGAGCTAATCACCCATCGCTTCACGCCCAAATCCAAAGAAGTTTTGAAGTCGTGGTATCCCAAAAGCAAGCTGGATCTTGAAGAAGAAGGCCGTAGCCAAAAGCGCAACAAGTTTGGCGGGGTGAAGTACGTTTATCCTCGTGACACGATGACGGCACTGAAGGATTTTATTCAGGCTCAAATCACAACTCGTTTTCCTTACGCTGAAATTTTATATTGGACGTAAGCCACTCAGGAAGTGGGTTCGATAAAAGAAGCGATCACTTCGCACGGGCCGTCTTCAGCGTCATACATAGCCGGTAGTTTTGGCTGTTCAGCAGGTGAGCAGCTTTCAAAATAGGCTTGCAGGATGGCTATCACAGCTTTGTCAGCCTGCTGAATGCCCTGCTCATTTTGATATTCTTGCAGCCGCACTCTCAAAGACTGTGGCATGTTGAGCGTTAGCGTTTGCATAGAGATCGCGTCCGTTTTGACGCAGTAGGTAATAGGCAATAGATCATTCCAGGGGTCTAAACAGGTAAGTTCACCGGCAAATTCGCCCTCGGGTCAAACCGCTCAATCGCCTTTAGCTCCTGATACAGGGCTTTTTCCTCATCGTCTAGCGTGGTAGGCATTACCACTTCAATCTCTACGATCTGGTCGCCGTACAGCTCCGGGCTAATCGGGTAGCCTTTGCCTGTCAGCTTTAGCCTTTGGCCAAACTGCACACCGGGTGAAATCATCATATTCACCCGTCCCCCTAGTGTCGGCACCGCAATGGTTCCACCTAGCGCCGCTTCACTAGGCGTAATGGGCAACCGGCAGTATACGTCGCCATCCTTCAAGGTGAAATAGGGATGCGGTTCTACCTCAATGCGTAAATACAGGTTGCCACCGCCAATGCCCTGACCCTTAAGGCGAATACGCTGCCCGGTAACCATCCCAGGTGGCATACTCACCTCTAGCGATCGCCCATCTTCCAACCGAATGCGCTCTCGCCCGCCCGCGTAGGCTTTCTCTAAAGGTACCGTCAGGTCAGCTTCAGCATCACGACGGGATCGCGAAGGCGGCTGCGTTTTATAAGCTGTCGTGCTTGATCGCTTTGAGGCGGATGCGCCTCTGGCTTTGCTTGTACTAGATTGCGCACTAGATTGCGCATTAGACGAGCTACTATATCGGCCATCAGACGATTCAGCAGAACGACTAGACGGGCTGCGGCGACTCGAAGCTGATTTTTCGGCAGGTGCCGACTGCCACGACACCGCATCATCGTTTCCCTGGTGACGCTTTAGCAGCTGCTCAACAAAATTATCAAAATCTTCGAACGCACTGTATTCATCTGCTGCGGACGTGCGCCCATTACGCTGACGCTTGACGCGATTTTCCCAGGTCTTAAAGCCTTTTTGCTTCCAGTAGCGGCTGTACTCTTCGTATTGCGATCGCTTATCGACATCCGAGAGCACGTCATACGCCTCGCCCAGCACCTTAAATTTTTCCTCAGCGTCCTTATTCCCAGGATTGAGATCAGGATGATACTGCCGGGCCAGTGCCCGGTAAGCTCGCTTAATCTCGTCGGCAGTCGCCTCTTTTGAAATTCCAAGAATTTCGTAATAGTCCCGAAAATTGTGCATGAACGCGTGTCAAAGTTGCGAATCTTATCTAAATAGAACGGTTGAGAAGTGCCCCTCACCAATCGTCTTCGTCATTCCAATTGTCTGAAGCTGATCCCGATCGACTGTTCGACCCATTGTCAGGACGATTCTGGGGCTGATTTTGAGGCTGATTTTGAGAGCGGCTAGCCGGGGGAGCCTCGCCGCCACGGGAGTAATCATTTGGCTGAGCAGGACGACTGCCTTGACGGCCATCATCGCGGCGATCGCGACCCTGCTCGTATTTTTCTAAGTCATAGCTTTCTGGGCGGTAGCTGCCTTGAGCCTCATAGCTGCCCGTAGGTGGCTCATCGCGGTAGCGATCCTGGCTATAGTCCTGGCCATAGTCATCACGCGCAGGCGATCGCTGACTGTATTCTTGCTCGTATCTGCCCTGTTCGTATCTGCCCTGTTCATAGCTATCATCTGAGCGATTATCTGAGCGATAGTAATTATCGCTGCTGGCTGGCGGGTAGCTGCCTGAACCCGTCCGATCGTAGTCGTTTGGCACAGGCCGATCTCTACCGTACACATCTGAGCCGTACCCGTCTGAGCCGTAGCCCTGGTTGTTTTCGGGGCTTCTTCCGTACCTTGGATCCGGTGCCAGTGGCTGCGGTGCCCGACGAGAACTTTCCAAGTCGTCGTCCCAGTCATCCCAGCTGCTGCTCTGGCTGGGATTGTTTTGCGTCCAGTTAGGGGCGTCCCACTGAGCCTGCCTGTCCCAACCGTTAGCGTAGCCGTTGGTGGGGCCGTTAGCGGGATAGCTGCTGTTTCCGTAGCCGTACTCGCCCGTACGGTAGTAGTCGTCGTCTTCACCCGCAAAGGCTCGCTTTAAGGTGCCGCCAATCTGGCTAAGAATGCCGTCGCCCTCCTCGTCCATATCGTATAGATAGGCCTCACGATTGAGTTCGTACACTTCATTTTGCAAGTCGGACTGGGCGATATCAATACCCCGTTCATCGGCTTGCTCTAAGGCGGCTCGAAGTTCTTGCACTAAGCCCTCAATGCGACGACGGCGATCGCGCGCAAACTGCATACCAAAATCAATCGCCACCTCCCGCAGCACCCGTTCAGCTTTAAAGGTCAGCACTTCAGCTCGATTGCGCTTTTCAATCCGCTCTCGCTGCAATCGGTCGGTCGCCGCATTTTCCTCAGCTGCTCGAATCATGCCTTGAATATCAGCCTCAGACAAGTTCGACGCTTCTTGCACCGTAATGCTCTGCTGCCTGCCGGTCGTCTTATCTAGAGCCGACACCTGCAAAATACCGTTAGCATCAACATCGAACGAGACCTGCACCTGCGGGATGCCACGGGGCGCAGGCGGAATGCCCATCAGCTTAAAGCGACCCAACGACTTGTTATCTCCAGCCATTTCCCGCTCGCCCTGAAGGATGTGGACTTCGACGACGGTCTGGTTGTTCTCAGAGGTAGAAAAGGTGTCCGAGCGACGCACCGGAATGGTGGTATTGCGCGGGATCAGCTTTTTCATCACGCCGCCAATTGTCTCCACCCCTAGCGATAGAGGCGACACGTCTAACAGCAAAATATCTTTGACTTCCTGGGTCAAGATGCCTGCCTGAATCGCTGCGCCGACGGCCACGACTTCATCGGGGTTGACGTTGCGGTTGGGCTCACGGTTCATCACCGAGCGCACCAAGTCTTGAATCATCGGCATCCGGCTAGCGCCACCGACTAAGACAACTTCATCGATTTGGCTAGGCGTGACGTTGGCGTCGGATAGTGCCTGCTTTAGCGGCCCGCGAATGCGGCTGACCAAATCTGAGCATAGCGATTCGAACTTTGAGCGCTCCAGTTTCGTTTCAATATGCTTAGGCCCATCTGCCGTTGCCGTAATGAAAGGCAGATTAATTTCAGTGACGGGTACACCAGAGAGTTCAATTTTGGCTTTTTCAGCGGCTTCGTTTAAGCGTTGAAGGGATTGGCGATCGCGCCGCAAATCCACCCCTTCCTTCTCCAAAAAGTCCTCAGCTAGCCAATCGACAATAATTTTGTCAAAGTTCAGCCCGCCTAGCTGCGTATCGCCACTGGTCGAGCGCACTTCAAACACGCCATCGCCCACGTCCAGCACAGAGACATCAAACGTACCGCCGCCCAGGTCAAATACTAAGATGGTCTGGTTGTACTGCTCATCAAGGCCATAGGCCAAAGACGCCGCTGTCGGCTCGTTGATAATTCGCTTGACTTCGAGCCCAGCAATTCGTCCGGCATCGCGAGTAGACTGCCGCTGAGCATCGTTGAAATAGGCAGGTACCGTAATTACTGCACCGGTAACCGGCTGACCCAAATACTGGGACGCTTCCTCAGCCAGCTTTCGTAAGATCATCGCCGAAATTTCTTCGGGCGCAAAGTCCTGATCTAGCCGCGAGCTACGAATTTTAATACTGTCTGACTCGCCGCGCCGCACTGTATAAGGCACCCGCTTAGCCTCTGGCGACAGCTCGTCGTATTTGCGCCCGACAAAGCGCTTTATGGCGTAAAAAGTATTCTGAGGATTCAGCACGGCCTGACGACGAGCCGCATCTCCAATCAGCTTTTCGCCTTCTTTGCTAAAGGCCACGACTGACGGCGTAGTTCTCATGCCCTCGGCATTGGCAATTACGACGGGCTTACCGCCTTCCATTACCGCCACCACCGAATTAGTGGTGCCAAGATCAATGCCAACTACCTTACCCATTCGTCCAGTTTCTCCTGATCTGACATATCTATAGCACCGGCTATACCGCTTTCGCCAGCGGATAACCGTAACCTATTCAAACGTCTTTACCTATAGCCCTTTTATCATAGGCGCTTCAAGGGGTCATGGCTAAGGCAAAGCGCCCGCTTCACCGTCATTTTCGTTGCCAGCTTCACCGCTAAAGCCCGCCCCTGCTATAAACAATACTGTTTTCCTCATCATAGAGGCTGCTAACACAAACTCTTTGCAGAAAATCCTACATCTGCCTCGCGTTTCTTGATACTATTGATATCCAATGCGGATGTGGCGGAATTGGTAGACGCGCTAGATTTAGGTTCTAGTGTCCTCGTGACGTGAAGGTTCAAGTCCTTTCATCCGCATAAAGAAAATAGAGCGCCCAAGGAACGCCAGAGGAAACGGTTTCTTGAGCGCTTTATTTTTTCGCAGCATCTCAAAATAGGTTGAGCCCAATGCCTAACTATAGGGGCAGGAAAGCCAATACCCATCCTTCTATACTGCATTAGTGGGCTATGCACAGTCGACAACTAAGCGATGCAGGCTATAGCTTTAAAAAGCTTTAAACCGTCATTTTTTACACGGTTTTGCATAGACCTCTATATATAGGAGAAGATTGTTTTTATAGAGGGTAATTGTCGCCATCAATACGGACGTCTGTACGGAGCGACAGTAAGGCAATTTTGACCGTTCTTACTTGACTGTTTTTATTAAGGGAAATCTACGCGTGCTGCTATCTAAAGGCTTTGAAGTTGAAATGTACACCGGCACGCCTGCCGGAGAGGTCGTTGGCTTTTCAGATAAAATCGTGGCTGAACTAGAAGGCTTCGTCCGCGAGCCTGATTCGCGCAACGTCGAGTACACCACCGCGCCCTTTTGCCGCTACGAGCATCTGCTGTGCGAACTGATTAAGCCCAGAGTCCAGCTCAGAGAATACCTAAAAACGCTAGGCAACTACACCATTATTCCTGGCAGCACGCTCCCCTTAGGTGGCGCAGATACCTTTTATCGTTCCGACCCTAAAAATCCCTATCACACCTACATTGAGCAAACCTACGGCACTGATGTCGTTACCGCCAGTATTCATATCAATATCGGCATGTCCGACATGGAAGCGCTGATGCGCGCCTGCCGCCTGGTTAGGCTAGAAGCACCTCTGTACCTGGCCATGAGTGCATCTTCGCCTTTCTTTGATGGCCACATCACCGGCTTTCACTCTACCCGCTGGCACTTGTTCCCACAAACGCCCGCCCATGTGCCTTTGTTTGAAAGCCACCTTCATCATATTCGCTGGGTGGAAGAGCAGCTAGCGGCAGGGACAATGCAAAGCGTTCGCCATCTGTGGAGTTCGGTGCGGCCCAATGGCGATCGCCGCCCTTACAATCTCAATCGGTTAGAGCTACGTATTTGCGATTTGGTCAGCGATCCGCTGCATTTACTAGCCATCACCACCCTGCTCGAAGCCCGCCTGCATCAGCTGCTCGCTCATCCAGAACTCGACCCGCTAGAAAGCTCTAAAATCGGTGCGCATAATCGCAGTGAAGATTTGCTAGTGATCGCCCTCAAAAATGAGCAAGCCGCCGCCAAAAACAGCCTGAACGCCGAGATGATTCATTGGCAAACAGGCAAACCCATCATCGCCCGCGACTGGATTCGCCAAATTTATGCCGAAGTCCAGCCCTTTGCTCAGCGCTCAGGCATCGGCTGTTTTCTTACCCCTATCAAACAAATCTTACGCAATGGCAGTCAGGCCGAACAGTGGCTTGCTCAAGCTGCCAAATCAAATCCTACTGACGTCATTCAGCAGGCGATCGCGCAAATGCAGCAGCAGGAAAGTTTAGTTGCCCAAGACATTTGCCTACCTGCCGTTGCCTAGCGCGTGTTGACCAAGGTTTTCTCAGCTACATGCTCAAAATAGTTCTCATCAATCCAGAAATTCCCCCCAACACCGGCAATATCGCTCGCACCTGCGCCGCGACGGGGACGCCCTTGCACTTGGTCATGCCACTGGGCTTCGAACTTAGTGACAAGTATCTCAAACGCGCCGGACTAGACTACTGGCCACATGTCGATCTCCATCTGCACGAGTCTATTCAAGACTTTTGGACGCATGTTGGAACAGAAGAGGGCCGCCTGATCGGCTTTAGCGCTCGTAGTACACCTCATTCCCGGCGCTACACCGACATCGCCTATCAGAAAAATGACTGGCTCTTATTTGGCAAGGAAAGCCAGGGACTGCCACTCGAAACGCTTGAGCGCTGCCACTCGGTTGGCAAAATACCCATGAAAGAAGGGCATGTTAGAAGCCTGAACCTTTCGGTCAGTGCCGCCGTAGGTCTTTTCGAGGCTCTCAGACAAACTCATCAGCTATAAACGTCTATCTAAGGGCTGAGGACATCAATAATTCATCTGCATATTGGTGGAGAATGTAGGCTAACTCATCTATACATTGATGGAAAAAACAGGCTCGTTCCACAAATTTAGGCATTTGTCTGTTACCTGTAAGCCATACTTAAATAAGTATTTCATATGCATATGGGCATATTTGATTACTCGTTATTAAGAGAGCCTAAATCTCAGTATTTTCCGAAGAAGAGCCTTCAACCCTATTCATGACAGGGCATTTGAGAAATTTGGTCATCTCACTTCCCAAATCACAAAAGTTCTCCACAACTCCAAAAATTAGAACAGACATTTAATGTGCCAGTAAATAGATTGGCTATGCATAGGTACTCTGAAAAGCTAGTCACCGCAAGCGCTTTGGATCTTCTCAGTCGCTTATAAGATTCGGCCCTATCACATAGAAGCAAACATCAAGGTTTAGGTCGCCTCAAATTTTGGGCATTCAGAGTAGGTCGCGCAAGCAATATTGAAATAAGCGTTAAGTCGTGTAAACTTGCCTAAGTCGAGCAAGCAAACGTTTGTTCACTGGCATTAAACACGGCGCTAGCGGGCGATCCCTAGCGAGTCAACGGGTTTTTAAAGTGTCATGAGTAGCAGCACTGCTACTATCGAAAGTCGTTGTACGGCCAAGTCAAACAGGTAGTCCAACAAGCTACTGCGGCATTTTGTACTAGGCGATTCTGTACTAACGGTTAAACGCTGAACATTTAGGAGGTTATTCCTTGAAGGAAGCAATTTCGACGGAAACGGTGGCTGATGCAAGTCATTCACGTATTCCAGAAGGAAACGGGTACAACAACTCAGGCAAAAGTCTTAAATCGGCTACCATGCTGGGTATTGCCCTCTCGGTAGGGGCATCTGGAGCGTTGATTTCGCAGGCTGAAGCTTTAGCAGCGGTCTCTATTTCAACGAATTCTGCTGCCACAAAAGCTTTTTCAAGTAATTCTGAAGCTTCAGTGCCGGTCACTGAAGCAGCTGCCGCTCATCAGGTTGTGGGCTACCACACCGTTGAACCCGGTGAAAGCCTGTGGCAGATTGCCCAACAATATCATGTGGGCCTTCGGGAACTCAAAAGCACGAACGCGCTTCCTCAAGAAACCGCTATTCGTGTAGGTCAGATTCTTAAGGTTCCTGACAGTCCCTCTGGAAGTACGGTGGAAGCCGCCACGCCCACCTCTCAGCTAATCGCTGGTATCACCGCTGCTGAAGCCACTGGTGCTGATGCTTCAGCGCTAAATTTGCGGCCAGCTGCAATTCAGCGAAGCGACAGTCAGCTGAGTTCTTATAAACTCAACGACGAACTTAATGACGAAGCTGTCGCCAATCGGGCAGTCGAGCCCACCGTTAGCGATATTAACGCTGAGACAGTCGCTAGCAATCAGCCACCATCCCCTGCTGCTATCAGTGTCGAAATTGCTGATGCTTCTATTAAAAAAAGCGCTGCTACAGAGTCCACGCCGGTCATCACGGCTATGGCAACGCCGTCAGCCTTCCAACAGTATCGGGTTCAGTCTGGCGATACGCTGAGTGCGATCGCATCCTCTTTGGGCACAACTCCTCAAAAGCTGATTCAGGCCAATGCGTTAGCAAATCCCAACGTCATCCTGGCAGGTGACACGATTAGGGAACCGGCTTCTAGTCAGCCTAGTGCTTCAAACAACCCTTCAAACAACAGTGTCTCGCGGGTAGTGAGTGGCGCACAGCGCTCTGAAAGCAGGCTGGTAGCAGACCTGCGAAATGCGACTCCTCAAGCGCCCGCCAGCGTAGGCGGTGAGCAAGTTACAGCAAAAGATCTCCTCGGATCTGCCCCAGCAGCAAGAGCCGAAGGCGTAGACCCCTACGTTGCTAACCTCCTGGCAGAAGTTCAGCAGATTCGGAGTCAAAGAGTCAAAGTCTCAGAAGTTAATGCGGCTAATAGTGCCATCGTCGAAGGGGATGCTGTACAAAATGTCGCACAAAATAATGTACAGAGCAATGTGGCAGAAACTAGCGCTTCTCGTCTTCTAGCAAGAAGTGAGCGACCTACTGTGTCCGCTGTAGTACCTGCTGTAATACTTAATGAGCGATCTGCGCCGAGTAGTCCTAACATCGCCAAGCGGGTTTCACTCGCGCCGACTGCGCAACCCTCTGCTACAGAAGTAGATTCTGAGCTGCTAGCGGCTGCGCCGCTCAGCCCAGATGCTTACATTCCTGCCCAGCGTTCTGGTGAGCCGCAGGTCGTGTCGCCTGATATGCCGATATTGCCTGGTGCAAATGAGTACTTACCAGAAACGCCAAGTTATTTCAATGGCTACATTTGGCCTGCCAGAGGAACCGTTACGTCTGGCTTTGGCTGGCGCTGGGGCAGAATGCACCGAGGCGTGGACGTTGCAGGCCCTGTAGGTACGCCTGTTGTAGCTGCTAGCTCAGGCGTGATTGCCTCAGCTGGCTGGAACTCCGGTGGCTACGGCAACATGGTAGAAATTCAACACTCTGATGGCAGCATGACTCGCTACGCTCATAACAATCGTTTGAACGTTAGCGTCGGTCAGGCTGTTAAACAAGGTCAGCAGATTGCTGAAATGGGCAGTACTGGCTATAGCACAGGCCCCCATCTGCACTTTGAGGTGCATCTCAATGGTGGCGCAGCCGTAAATCCCGTTGCTTATTTACCCACCACTGGACCTTCCTAATAGATCCGCACGTAATCTCTTTTAGCTGCCAGCAATTCCAAATTCCAACTTACAGACGTGATTTTTATCTCAACTTGGAACGAGTTTGCTAGGTTTCAGCCATTCAAAGAGGTAAGTCAGATTTGACCATGACTTGAG
>JBGTGK010000011.1:0-1899 GCA_041746795.1 Phormidesmis sp. | reverse complement strand
GCGGCAGGCGATCGCCCTCTTCTAAAATTGCGATCGCTGCTTTGATTTCTTCCTGCGCTGTCAGCGAGCGTCGCTGATTGAACGGCACAATATCGTTAGCGGGGCGCGTTTTGGCATAGGTGCCTAGCGGCCAGTAGTATTTTTCAACTGCTTTTGCCCAGCTGCGCGATCTCAGTTGGATTTGATGTTGATGACCACACCATTGGGCATAGCCGGGGGCTGTGGTCGCGGTTTCGATGATGTATTTGATGAGGGCGTCGCCGCTTAGCTCTTTGAACACCACCCCGTAGCAACCGATCTGCTTGAGCAGGTGGTTCGTTTGATGAGAGGCGTGGTTCACAAATGGCCACTTTTAGGTAACACTCGCAGCGCAAATTAAGCCATCATCAACGATGGCTTCACCTACTGATCTGATCACTTGCTATGCCCTTTGGAAGCGCTCGAAACCAAGGATTTCTAGCCAATGTGGGTGAGGCTGTCCAGTCAGCAATTGCTTAGGACTTTTGCCCACCCGTTCCGGCACCCGAGAGCGGCTGAAACGCCTGTGGTTAAGGAAATATTGCAGCAAACTGAGGTAGGAATCCCCGAGGCTCCGCCGCAGAAAAAAGTAATTGCGTAAACGAGAGTTAAGATTCTCCACCATCGAACTTGCTCTCGGCGTATGTTTAAGTGCTTCGCCGACAGCTTCCATCACACCGTAAAACTTTTCTGAAAGCTTGCTGTGTAGCTGATTCCACCGTTCCCAGTAGGCATTCGACGTCTCATATTTCCGATGTAGCAGACAAACATCCCGCACCGCCTGTAGCGGCAGCTCAAAACGAGTCGCTAGTGCGGCCAGCTTTTGATCGAGAACATCGGCAAAGGCCAGTAGCTGGTCGCGTTGATTATGCAGTGCCTTTCTGAGCTTTCGGATCGTAGGATATCGCTTGCCCTCACACTGTTGCAGTTCTGCGGCAATGAAGTCGAATAGCTCCTGTCGAACGCTCAAAGCGGGGCCAGCCAAGGCCAACACATCATGCGAGAACCACTGCACTAGGGTTTTGACATCCTGGGCACGGGCGACCAGTCCTGCCTCTCGACGTTTAGCTCTTACCAGTTGGATGGTCAGCTTCTGAGTCATCCTGTTCGTCAGCAAAGCTTTGGCAATCGTCTGCTCTAATTTGATGCGGTGGGTGGTTGCGCCTTGCGCTTGGCGAGCTAGGCCATTGGCGACCTGCTCAAACTGCTGCTGAATATGGAATACGTCGCCGTGGCAGGGCGTTTCAGGCATCACCGCTTTTTGGCCCACTCTCAGCCCACTGCCGCCATCGGCGATGGTGTAATCAGGGTTGAAGCCTTGCTCCATCGTATCCAGAAGATGCCAGCCCCAGGTGTCTTCATCCCGGTGTTTCACCCCTTGAAGCAGGTAGCAGTAAGTGGATGCGGCATCGAGACCCATCAGAACAGGTTTATCGGATTGATAAATTTCATCGTGTAAGCCCACCTCAATGCCAGAGAGGTCTTGGGTTTTATTAATCTCAACGGCAGTCGCAGCATTACTTTTAAGGCGATTGTGGATAGTGCCAATGCTGATCGGCGTATCGAATAGATCGCGAAACAGCTCAACGACGTTGCGATAGGAGCTGTGGCAGATCAGCACTAATCCCAGAATCAGCTGATACAGCCAACTCTTAGTGATCGGCAGATGAAACAGAACGTTGTCATCCCCCTGAGAAGGTGCAAAGGTTTCATCAAGGGCTTGCTGTGCTTTGTTGCCCTGCTGATAGACGAATTTTCGGCTGACCCGATGCGTTGCGGCCAAGTGGCTGATGGGCTGCAAACACGAAAGCACCTGGATGCCGATGTCTTGGCGAATGTCGGGAGATAGGCTGGCGGCGGCGGAAAGGGCTGGACTCATAC
>JBGTGK010000010.1:0-12444 GCA_041746795.1 Phormidesmis sp. | reverse complement strand
ATCGGCTTTTGCCCTGCCTTGCCCGACCAATCACGCCAATATTGAGCGTATCGCGAGAAAATCGCCTTTTCAGCTTCTTTAAGTTCTGTAGCTCGGCTGTGATACTGGACTGTAGTGGTGCTGTATTTATGCTGTATAGGCGATCGCAACCCACTAATCCTTCTACATTTTGCTGCTGAGAAATACACTGCTGCTGTAATACATAAAGCGCTTCAGACAGCGCTTTCAAATGCAGTTCGACTGCTTCGATTCGCTGAACGACAGGACGGCGTTTCTCAATAATTGCGGCAATTTGAGCTGTTTTTCTTTGAACCGTCTTCTGCATATTTCTAGAACCGCAATAATGTAAGGAGTCGGAGCTGTCATCTTGAATGAGCCAACGATGCTCCCGTAGAATGCCCCAACTTCCATACGCCTTATACCAGCATTTCTAGATAAGCCCCGGTAGCAAATATGAAATGAAATTACGCACACGTTGATAGGTACTGACCACTCACAGAAGCGCTCAGAGATGAAGAAGGTTCTATCCTAGAAACGGCTAGTACGGAGAGAACAATTGAACGATTCAGAAGAATTGCAGCAAATAATCACTCAACGCATTCAGCAGAGTGAACAGCAGCGCATAACCTTTGCTGAGTTTATGGCGCTAGCGCTGTACCATCCGCAGTTTGGCTATTACGCCACGCCCAGCAACATCATCGGCCCCCAAGGTGACTTCATCACTTCACCGCACATGGGTCACGACTTTGGCGAAATGCTAGCCGAGCAGTTTGCCGATATGTGGCAGGCGTTAGGCCAACCAAATCCTTTTACGCTAGTAGAAATGGGCGCAGGTCAAGGCTTAGTTGCAGCCGATGTTCTGACTCATCTACAAAAGCATCATGCCGACTGCTTCGACTGCTTAACTTATATCGTGGTAGAGAAATCAGCCGCATTAAAAGCAGAGCAAAAGAAGCGGCTAAACCACTGGCATGAAAAAGGCGCGAAGCTGAGCTGGCAGGAGCTAGCAGATATTCCCACCAAGTCTGTAGTAGGTTGCGCGTTTTCTAACGAACTCGTAGATGCCTTTCCCGTACATTGGATCGAGCTGCATCAGCATCAGCTTAAGGAAATGTGGGTAGGCACAAGCGAAACAGGATTTATACCCATACTTGATGAACTCTCCACGCCCGATTTGCAGAGCTACTTTGGTTGGGGCGGCATTGACCTTACGAGCTATCCTGACGGCTACCGAACCGAAGTTAACCTAGCGGCATTAGATTGGTTGAGCGTGGTAGCAGAGCGCATCAGTAGAGGGTACCTGCTTACGATTGACTATGGCTATACGGCCCAGCGCTATTACAGCTCAGCCCGAAGGGAAGGCACTTTGCAAGGCTTTGAGCGCCATGCCCATCACAGCGACCCTTTTACAAACATTGGGGAGCAGGATATTACAGCGCATGTGGACTTTACAGCGCTAGAGAATCGAGGGCGGGAAGTCGGGTTAGAGAAAATTGGGTTTGTGCAGCAAGGGTTGTTTTTGATGGCTTTGGGGTTAGGCGATCGCCTCTCCAAACTATCCAATCCAGTCACACCCGACCCAGAAGCAACCGCACCCGCTACCGGCAGGGCCATCCAAAATATGATGATGCGCCGCGAAGCCCTACAGCAGCTCATCAGCCCCATGGGCCTTGGTAGCTTTGGCGTCCTGATTCAGGGCAAAGGCCTCACCCAAAAAGAAATCGCCAGACCGCTTAAGGGGCTGACGATTCCACCGATGATGTAACCAGCTTAACTAACGGCTAGCCGAATCTAAAGCGGACGGAAGATAAACGGGTAGCGAAAGGCCGTATCAGGCGCACTCACGCTGCTCAGAATGGCAAAAATCGGCATGATTATCTGCACAAGCGCTAGCAACGCTACCAGCGGCAAGCCAATGATTAGCCAAGCTGGAATAATCAGCAAAACGCTATACAGCCACATATTAAAGTGAAAGTTCAGCGCTTCTTTAGCATTTTCTTTTGTGACATCATCATCTGAGAGTAGTAGGACAGCCAGGGGCACGCCTGCTGATAAAAAGAGCTGACTTAAGAAGATAGAGGCGTGGGAAGCAACTGATAAAACTTTTCGCTTGTCGTAGTCAAAAGTGGTTTCCATAACGTAATTCCTTGAAATGCTTTACTTTTTGAGCTTTACTTTTTAGCAATTGGCGCTGCGATACAAAAGCGTAAAGCAAACGTTTTTACTCGATGTAATTATAGTAACGGCTTGTCTCTAGAGAGGAAATACGGTCAGCTTCGTAAAAACCGCCAGCCCATAAAATTCAATAAAAACGGGCTATCGACGTGGCAATAGAAGTTGTCCATCTACTAACTGCCTTAAAATAGGTAAATACCTCTGAGATAAGGAAACACTCATGCAGATGAAGCGACTGGGCCATGTGGCAGTATGCGTAGAAGATGTGGCAAAGGCCGCTGAGTTCTATCAAAACCTGGGCATGAAGCTCGTGTGGCAGGACAGCGACTGGGCCTACTTGAAAGCCGGTAATGATGGGCTCGCACTGATGAGCCCTGATTACGACCAGGCAGGGCCGCATTTTGGATTCGTGTTTAGCGACAGAGCTGAAATCGACACCGCTTACGAAAAGCTCAAAGCCGATGGTGTGAAGGTGGGTAAAATTCACGATCACCGCGACGGCACTGCCTCCTTTTATGGCCGCGATCCTTTCGGCAACTGGTTTGAATATCTCTATGAACCGGACGATCTATTTGATAAAAGAGAATTTGCTCAAAGAGAAACCGCTGCTGAAGCAACGAAGGCATAGTTGATAGGCCACCGCTATCCAAGCCTTTCTATTGAAGTTGTTCTTGGGTCAATAATCTTTTTACCGATGCCGGGGAAGTGAATGGCTAAGCAAATTTTGTTGCCTGCTCCGAAGATGTGAGTGACTTTGCCTTCGCCAAAGGCTTTGTGATTTACTGGGACGCCGACGCTCCAGTCGTCTTCGTGGGTGCCGGGCTTGTTGAGGTTGGGCTGTGGGTTTTTAAGTTTGGCTTCGCGGCTGGTGCTGGCCCAGCGCTCGGGGAGGGCGCTTGGCACGGTCGTCATGATGTAGTCGCGAGGCAGCTCACTGAGGAAAATGGAGGGAGTTGAGACCTCGCGCGCGTGGCCATAAGTGCGGCGCTCACGAGCGTGGGAGATAAAGAGCCGGTCTTGGGCGCGGGTGATACCAACGTAGCAAAGGCGGCGCTCTTCTTCGATTGCGGCAGCATCTTCTAGGGAGCGAAAGCTAGGAAATAGGCCTTGCTCTAGGCCAACTAAAAAGACAACGGGAAATTCCAGACCCTTGGAAGCATGAAGCGTCATGAGGGTGACCTGATTATTTTCGTCTTTGTCTCTGTCGTTATCAGAGTTGAGGGCTGCGCTAGCTAAAAAGGTATTTAGCGTGGCATCTTCGTTTTCTTCTTCGAACTGAATGACCGCGCTATAGAGTTCCTGAATGTTCTCAATGCGGTTGAGGTCTTCTTCGGTGCCTCTGCTTTTGAGATCTTCTAAGTAGCCAGTGTTCTCTAGAACTTCTTGAACGATTTCGGTGGGTGAGACGGTTTCGGCTCGCTCTTGCCAGCTACTGACCATGCGTGAAAAGGCGATCGCACTCTTACTTGCCCGCCCTGCCAGCGTCTTCAGCGACGTTTCATCCTTAATAATGTCCCACAGCGGCACGTCCAGCTCAGCCGCCGCCTTATCCAAATTATCCAGCGTTGTTTTACCAATGCCGCGCCGGGGCGTATTGATAATTCGCTTCAGGCTAACGCTATCAGCAGGGTTCACCGCTAGCCTTAGATAGGCCAAAACGTCTTTAATTTCCCGGCGATCGTAAAAGCGAAGACCCCCCACCACCTTGTAAGGAATATCGAAGCGGACAAGCACTTCCTCCATCGACCGAGACTGTGCATTGGTACGGTAGAGAACGGCAAAGTCTTTCCAATTTAGCTCTGGGTTCTTCAGCTCCAGCGTACGAATCTGACCCACCACATACTCAGCTTCCATCGCTTCATTGTCGGCCCGGTGGCAAAAAATAGCGTCGCCTTCGCCCCTAGTCGCCTTCAGCACCTTTTCAATTCGCTCGGTGTTGTTTTCAATCAGGTGATTGGCCACATCTAAGATATTGGAGGTAGAGCGGTAATTCTCTTCTAGTTTGACGAGGGTATCGGTGTCTTCGTCAGAAAGGCCATCGCCAAACTCTTTTTGGAAGCCCATGAGAATGGTGAAATCTGCGGCACGGAAGGAATAAATGCTCTGGTCGGCATCGCCTACAACAAACACAGAGCGGTTGTTCCAATCGTCGAATTCCTGGTTGCCTTTGCCGTTAGTGGCCAGTAGCTGAATGAGATCGTACTGGGTGCGGTTGGTGTCTTGATATTCGTCAACTAAAATGTGGCGAAAGCGACGATGCCAGTAGTCCAGCACCTGTGAATTTTGGCGAAAAAGCTGCACAGGGACTCTAATTAAGTCATCAAAGTCTAGGGCGTTATTGGCAGCAAGACCTTTTTGGTAGTATCGGTAGGCTTCGGCGATCGCCCGCCCCTTAAACGTAGGATTCGCCTCCTCATACTCATCCGGCGTCATCCCCTGATTTTTTGCATTGCTAATCGCAAACCGCACCGAACGCGGATTAAACTTGCGATCGTCCAGATTCATTTGCCCAATCACGATGCCCTTCACCAGGCTCTGTGCATCCGACTCGTCAAAAATAGAAAAAGACTTTGTCCAACCCTGACCGTCTGGGCTCTGGTACTTTTCAATATCAAAGCGCAGAATCCGCGAGCACAGGGAATGAAACGTGCCAACCCACAGATCTTTAATAAAATTCTTATAGACATAAGAACGCATTTGCACCTGCTCATAGGCCGAGAGCATATGCAGAGGCTTGCTGTGACGAGCGAGCGATTCCTGCTCAGCAAAGAGCTTTTCTATCCGCTCCTTCATTTCGCGAGCGGCCTTATTGGTAAACGTTACCGCTAAAATATTGCCAGGATCGACTCGGCGGTTAAGAATCAGGTTAGCGATCCGAGCCGTCAGCGCCCGCGTTTTTCCTGAACCCGCTCCCGCCACCACCAGCAAAGGGCCACAAAAGTGCTCCACGGCCTGACGCTGAGAAGGATTGAGCTTGCCAAGAAAATCTACGGTAGTCGCCATACTCGCCATACTATTGAAAAAGGCCCATCGCCTGGGATAGCTATCGTTGCTTTAGCTCTAGTATGGCACTTGATAGTTGACTTGATAGAGTGCCCAGCCGATTGGCATCCGTACATCAACGATAGCGATTCTCCGAAGGAGAGGCTACGCCATCGCCCCACGCCTACCAAACCCTATGGCCGGACCCTATGGCCGAACCCTATGGCTGAGCTCACCCCTTTTCACATTCCGCCCCCCGCCATTCACAGCGAAATCTATCTACGTCATCGCCAGTGGATGATCCATGCACTTGAGCTAGCCCAAGCCGCCGGAGAAGCCGGAGAAGTACCCGTGGCGGCTATTGTAGTGGGCCAAGACAATCAAATAATTGCTGAAGCCACTAATCGTAAGGAGCGCGACCACGACCCCACCGCCCATGCCGAAGTCCTCGCCCTCCGCGCTGCTGGCAAACAGCTAGGCAACTGGCACTTAAATGACTGCACCCTCTACGTCACCTTAGAACCTTGCATAATGTGCGCGGGCGCAATCGTTCAGTCGCGGCTGGGCCTGCTGGTATACGGCGCAGATGATCTTAAGGCAGGAGCCATTCGCTCGGTGCTAAATCTCCCAGATGGCCCTTGCTCAAACCATCGTCTGCCGGTGCTGGGCGGCATTTTAGAAAGGCCCTGCCGCGAACAGCTACAGCACTGGTTTCAGCTCAAGCGCCAGCTCAAGCGCCAGACCAAACAGCGAGCTGAATAGCTGAGCGCTTTACGTGGAAACACTTTCCGTAATCACACTAGGCTCATATACATAAAAAATATGATTTATTGAATTTAGCCCTTTAATTTAGCCGACGCTGCTAGCTCGTAACCGGCCACCCCTAGAACTGTCAGCTTAACAACCAAACGGAGACACTCGTCCCCTTATGGTGATTCAATGCCGGTGAGCCAAAACCGTTTACTGACTTCTATGTTCAGTGCATCTATTTCTTATGCTTTTACATTCTGCTGCTATGGCCATGCCTGCTGAACATTCTACGGATTGCTCTGGGGATACTTCTGGGGATACTTCCGGGGATACTTCTGAGGGTCATCAATGTCCTGCCATGCGATCGCGCCTCTCCCCCTGGCTAGCGCCCATTATGTATGGAATTGGTGAAAGACTCGTCCTGCCTGCCTACTTCAGCAAAATAGAAATTATCGGGCAAGAAAACATTCCCACAGCTGGCCCTGTCGTACTAGCACCCACTCATCAGGCGCGTTGGGATTCGCTCTTAGTCGGGCTCGTCGGCAAGCACTCGGGCCGGTACTTACGATTTATGGTGACCGCTGATGAATGCACAGGCGTTCAAGGCTGGTTCATTAGGCGGCTGGGCGGCTTTCCGGTGCATGTGCGCAAGCCTTCTGTGCAAACGCTGCGGCATGGCGTACACCTTTTGCAGGGCAAAGAGATGCTGGTGATTTATCCAGAAGGGAATATTTTTCGCGATCGCATCAGCCCCCTCAAGCCAGGACTCGCCCGCATTGCCCTTCGAGCCGAGCGCAGCTGCGCCAATTTAAATGTCAAAATCGTGCCGATCAGTTTGGCCTACAGCGAGCCGTGTCCAAAGTGGAGAGGCACTGTGCAAGTTCGAATCGGGATGCCTATTTCAGTCGCCAGCTACAAGTCGGGTGCTAGTAAGCTGCAATCGAAACAGCTAACAGCCGACCTCCAGCAGGCACTAATCGCCTTAGCTAGAGAATAGCTAAAAGCAATACATACCCATTAAACCCCCAACACCAGCTCCCACCGCCTCAGCTTCCCCACATGCAGAGGCACATAGTCAACCACCTGAAGCTGCCAGCGCCCTTTTACCTGAGTATTCAGCAGCCGACGCAAAGCAGGCGTGCTGATTAAAGAATAGGTTCGCTGTAAACGGGTCTGACGCCCCAACGTCCGGCTTTGGACAAGGACGGTAAGCCCCTGCGGATTTTGCAAGGTAAAGCTGACGTCTCCTAGAAATTCATGTTCGGCCTCGATGTATACCTTTATGTCTTGTAGGGTGCCATCTGCGGCGATCGCAATGGGGCTAACAATCCCATTGGCAGCGTTGTCAGGAATGGGCATTTCCGTGCGGTTGTCGGCGGTGATCGTTCTATGCAAAGCGCGATCGCTCAGAGCTGCTGCCTGCGCTGCTGCCACCGCTTTATAGGCATTCACCTTACCGTAGCCAAACCACTCCGAGTGGCCTTTGCTGTCGTAGGTGCCATAGGTTTGCCCGAGCTGCGGATCGGGGTCTGGATCGACGATTTTATCAGTGGTGCTTTGCAGCAGCCGTTTGACGTCATTTGCCGTTAGGTCAGGGTTAGCAGAAAGCATCAGCCCGACGATTCCGGCAACCAGGGGGCAAGCGCTAGAGGTACCACCAAAGCCCGTGTAGTCGCCTGTGGTATAGCCTTTTTCGCCCGTGCGATCGCTCGTCAGCACCGCCCGCCCGATCAGCCGAGAACGAACCGGCGGCCCCGTATCAAACGTCCCTGCGGACAAAGCCATATTAGGCGGCGCATTATTGCTAGGCGCTGCCACTGAAATATGCCCGCCCCAGTTGCTGTAAGCGGCCTTGCGGTTCAAGCTCGTAGAGGCCGACACCGTAATCACATCCGGGTGAATCGCAAAGCCGCTGAGCCAGCTAGTAGCACCGCTAAGCAAATTGCGCGGCCAGCCCGATTCTTCTACCCGGCCTTCTAGCGGGCGGTTGGCATTGCCTGCTGAAAATAGAACCACACAGCCTTTACCGTTACGGCCCCGAGTCGCGGCCTGTTTAATCGCCAGGCTAATGCGCCGAGACAAGGGGAAATACACTGCCGCAGGCGACCAGCTACAGGAAATAATATCGGCTCCTTGCGCGATCGCCCAGTCAAACATCTGTTCAATCGAGGTGTCATCTAAAAAGCCCGTCGTCTGAATCGGCATGAGGCTACAGCCCGGCGCAATCCCCACGATGCCCTGCCCGGTCTCTTCCGCCAAAGCAACGCCCGCCACTGCCGTCCCATGATTTTCATCGTCAGCGGTCGGCGTCGGCAGTCCATCCCGATTTTTTAAATCACGCGGCGCCACGATTTTACCGGCTCCCTGCAAGTCAGGATGGGCCAAATCAAAGCTGTCATCGGTAATGGCAATCACCACAGAACGACTGCCGCGAGTAATATCCCAGGCTTTTTCGGCAGACACATGAGCCTGGGACGCAAGGTCAGCAGCACTGCCTTGGTGAAACAGATACCACTGCTCAGGATACCGGCCATCGGTAGGATGATACAGCGGCGCGGCGGCCATGATGATATTGGGCTCAGCCAGCAAAACGTCACTGCGGCGAGCCAGCTGGTTGGCAATTTTCAAGGGGTTTTGGCGAGCGGTAGGGCCGACGACAAAGCAGTAGGTGTTGCCGCTATCGGCCAGCGCGTGAGTGCGGCGCAGGCCCAGCGACTGCGCAATTTTTTCTATCGTGACAATGGGTAAGCCCTCAGCAAACTGCACCGTTAGCTGATTAGCCAGGTACACATAGGTACCAGGGCTGACATCCATTGAATACACATGGCTAGCGTAAAGCACTGCGGCATTCGTTCGGAGCTGAGCTAGCGCCTCCTCTAGCTGCCGAGCGGGCAGCATCCATTCCACTATCACCGGGCTTTGCTCAACGGCTTGGGGAGTGATGTTTCTAGCCTGCTGCGGCTGCCACTTTGCTATTAGCGGCTGCAAAGCGCTGGCATCGCTCAAGCAGAGCGTCAGCCGATTTTTGACCTTACTCAAACGCAGCTCTTCGCCACCGCGCTGCAAAATCACGCCTTCTTGCTCAGGCAGCACGCCTTGAGAGTTCATATCCTTGCTGCCTGACGATGCACCTGATTGAGTCATTACCTCAAACCCTATAGAAGTTAGTTAGAGAAGTTCATCAAGAGTATAGCCAGATAGGTAAGAGTCACATACCAAAGAGACAACGGTACTGAAGATGCCCTAACTTAGGTTAAATTACCTAAGTTAACTGTTCCCTTTAGCCGCTGTTTATCCATGGCTTTCACTGTAGAAAAACTTGTCGAAAAACTATTTTCTGGCTCATCTCGTCAGGTCGCTGCCGTCGTCATCAGTACGCTTGCAGGCGGAATGGTTGGCTCTATGGCACTGCCTTTGGTAGCCCAAGCTCAGATGCCTAGTGTTCAGGCACCGAGCGCTCGACCACCTAGTGCTCAGCCACCTAGCGCTCAGCCTTCTAACGCTCAGACGCCTATCGTGCAGCCTCTTGAGGTTAAGCCTGCTGATGCTCAGCCGCCCGCCGAAGCGCCTGATGCGACCCGTACCGTACAGCAGACAGACAGCTCTATCGGGCTTGCACCTGGTCAGGCGTTGATGAATGAGGCCGCAAGTGCGATCGCTCAGCAAAACTACAGCCTTGCGTCAGAAAAACTTGTCAGCGCCCGCAAAGCGCTCAACGACGTTTCTACCTACTATCAAAATTTGGCAGGCGTATTTTTGGGCGTCGATAGCCGCGTCAACACCGACCTGCGTGACCTTGCCTTAAACTCTGCTCAAGTGAGAGATCAGGCCACCTATCAGCTGGCCGTCGTCTATAGAGCACAGGGTAATCCAGAGCTAGCTATTCCACTTTTAGTAGAAGTTGTGCAAAGTCAGCAGCCTACCCGTGAGCTAGGTCAGCAGGCCTACCAGCAGCTTTACGAACTGGGCTTTGTGGGTGTGGCGTACAAGGCTCCCGGCCAGTAGCCCTAACTCCCTATAATGGGAGTAGCCACTAAAGCCCCAGCAGGAGGCACCCATCAATGATCAGCCCTGACCAACTAGAAGCCATGATTAAGGCTGACCTACCCGATGCAACCGTAACCGCAGAAGACCTTAAAGGCAGTGGTGACCACTATCAGGTGGCGGTTGTGTCTTCAGCGTTCGCAGGCCTCAGCCTGGTAAAGCGGCATCAGCTAGTTTACAAAGCCGTCAATGCGGCGATGTCATCCGAAGCCATTCATGCGCTTTCGCTAGAAACCAACACGCCCGAAGAGGCGGCAGCTACCCTAAACTAGAAGCATATTTCTTTTAAGGTTTTCAGCAATGTCTCCAGAAACCAAATCCAGAATTGACAGCCTGGTTGAGCAAAACAAACTATTGGTGTTCATGAAGGGCAATAAGCTCATGCCCCAGTGTGGATTTTCTAATAACGTCGTGCAAATTTTGAACACGCTAGGCGTTACCTATGAAACGGTAGACGTACTGGCCGATCCTGAAATTCGCCAGGGCATCAAGGAGTATTCTAGCTGGCCCACCATTCCTCAGGTGTACCTGAACGGTGAGTTTCTTGGTGGCTCCGATATTTTGATCAAAATGTATCAGGAAGGCAACTTGAGCGAAACCGTAGAAGTTGCGCTGGCTTCTTAGGACGCTAGGACAGTTAAATCAAGCTCATAAAGAACGCGCCAGCTCGGAATTATGCCAAGCGGCGCGTTTTTTAGTAAATGTCAGTCTGTGAGAGTCAGTCTGTGGGAAGCCGCGTTTTACCGGTAGTCGGTTTCTACCTCTGGCTGAGCCACCATAAAGTTAGATGAATCGTAAAGAAAACGGGTGGCTTCCTGCTCTAGCTGATTAATTAGATACGACTCAACCGCGCCAGAATGGCGCATAGAGGCAATATATCCTTCTAGATAAAGCCTGAGTTCGTCGGTTCTATAGCCCTTGTTCCAATAGTCTACGAGAGTGTCAGTGATCCGTTGGTAGTACCTGATTACTCTGGCGTCCTGAAGCATTTTTGATGCTGTCCTCTCAAGTGCAATGATTTTTGAATCGTCTATTAGTAATGTCAGTAATAGATGCAAAACTGCGTAGAATACGGCTTTATCCTACGTTTGCTTTGCTTTTGTACTCGTGCCAAAAGCTGGTATCAAAAACTAATGCCAGCAATGGACATCAAGAATGGCATAAACAAATCTTCAGGCTTTGTACAAAGCTCTTTTGATATGACTAAACTATTCAGGAGTTGGCTTTATTTTATCAGGTAAAACAGGGCCTAACCAGTGCATCTACCTAACATGACGATCTTTCATCCCATTGTGTGGGTCTCGTAACTTCGATTACAGAAGTCATGAAAAGGCTCTGGTAAGGTCTCAATATTCAAATCACTCACCAGCAGCATTAACTGCTTCTTTCTTTTTTGTGAGCGCTACTAACGACCTCCATGTCCAGGTTATTGAAAGCAATTTGAATTTGCGATCGCTGCTGAGCTGGAACCTACAGCAGGCAGGCTATAGGGTACAGCAGTGCGCTGATATGGTGTCGGCCAGAGATGGCTTTCAAACGCATCAGCCCGGCATAGTCGTGCTCGAAGCCGAGTTTGCCACTGGGCAGGGGCTACAGCTGTGTCACTGGCTCCGGCATCAGGGACACCCGCTGATTTTGATGCTGTCAGCTCGAATCGCTGAAACCGACGTAGTTGCTGGGCTCAGGGCTGGTGCCGATGACTATTTGAAAAAGCCCTTTGGAATGCAGGAGTTTTTGGCTCGAATAGAGTCGCTGGCTCGCCGCAGTCGCAATACGGCGACACCCTTAGCGATTGACTGTGGTGATTTGCATATCGACCTAGTGCAGAGACGAGTGCGCTACATGGGTGCGTTTATAGATCTTACGCCGCAGGAGTTTAGCCTGCTTTACGTGCTCACTCAGGCAGAAGGAGAGCCCCTCAGCCGGATTGATTTGCTGCGGCGGGCCTGGCCTGATGCGATTGATAATCCGCGTACGGTAGATACGCATGTGCTGTCGCTACGCAAGAAAATTGAGCTAGATCCTCGCCATCCTGATTTGATTCAAACGGTGCGCAACGTGGGATACCGTATTTGCGTTGGCCCGGTGGGAGCAAGGGTAGAGGCGATGGCGATGGCGCACAGTAAGCTGGCTTAGGCCTAAAGGCTTCTAGCTGTGATGAGGAGAAGATTAGTCCCCCCATTCCGATTCAGCTTGTTGTTCTAAATTCACCAAGGTTTGCCGCAGTTCGGCCCAGTTGACTTCGCTAGCAGGCAAATCAGCCACCAGCCGACCTGCACTCAGGTGCATCAGCCGACTGGCATGACTCGCGGCTAGGTCAATTTGATGGTTGGACATGATGATTGTAAGCTTGCCTTCAGCGGCCCAGGCGGACAGGCGAGTGAGCAAAAAATCGCTGTAGCCAACGTCTTGAGAGGAGGTGGGTTCGTCGAGTAGCAAAATTTTGGGTTCGCTGATGAGCGTACGGGCGATCGCAACTCGCTGCCGCTGCCC
>JBGTGK010000009.1:0-2582 GCA_041746795.1 Phormidesmis sp. | reverse complement strand
GCGGTATACGGCCAAAAATTTTCTATGGAGCAGGCCAAAACTGCCGCAGGTACGCTAGCAGAACTGCTGGTAAAGCTGGGCCTAGTGGAACTCTCTACTCAAGCGCTCGGTAGCTTACTCAAAGCTCACGCGGCGACCTATGTTGCAGGCGGTGCGGTTCAAGGTGTGAGCGCAGCCTATCTCACCCGCATGGTGGGCATTAGCCTAATTGACTTCTTTGAGGAGCAAAGCTACCTGGCTCCTGAGCAGCGGAAGTTTGTCTTTGGAGAGATGGGCGTGCGACTACAAACTCTCTTCAAAGCTGCCAAGCAAAGCTCAGCGCTGCAAAACTTTGTTGATCAAGCGCTGACGCACTTACCCGCACTGCCTCAGGCAAAATCAGCTGCTGTTGCCCCGTAGAATAAATGCCATCTCCCCCTAGCGCCGATTCACTATCACCCAGTTCCCTGCCGTTGCATCCACTGCCGTTGAATCCACTGCCCTTGAATCCACTGGTAGAGCAAGCTCGCACCAGTCTGCGGCAGGCGATAGACCGCTACATTCCCCAGCTCAAAATGACCCGGCTAGACGCTCAGGAAATGAGCCGTCAGGCAGCGGTAAAAACGGGTATTGATCAGCTCACAACCCTGATGAATAAGCTCGATAGCTCACTGCTGCGCGTTGCGGTATTTGGGCTGGTGAGCCGAGGTAAGTCGGCGGTGATCAACGCCCTCATGGGTGAAAAAGTGCTAGAAACTGGCCCTTTGAACGGGGTCACCCAATGGCCCCGCTCCGTGTATTGGACACCGGAAGTTGACCCGTCTGTCAAGCCGAAAGAATCCTTTAAGCTAGAGCTAATAGATACCCCTGGCCTAGATGAAATTGAGGGGCAGGCCAGAGGCGAGGTGGCGCGAGAAGTTGCCCAGCAGGCCGATTTAATTCTATTTGTTGTTTCCGGCGATGTTACCCAAACAGAATATCTCGCGCTGCAACAGCTTTACACCACGCGCAAGCCGCTGCTGCTAGTATTCAACAAAGTAGATCTGTATCCTGATGCCGACAGAGACTCGGTTGCTCGCAACCTGCAAGCGCTGTGGCAGCAGGCCGAAAGTAAGTCCGATCTGCCCCAGGGAGCGCGTTTGGTGGATGATATTGTGATGGTTTCTGCGGAGCCGACGCCCTTGCAGGTAAGAGTAGAATGGCCGGATGGTCGCACGAGTGAAGAGTGGGAGAGCCTGCCCGCTCAGATAGAGCCGTTAAGGACAAAATTGCTTGAAATTGTGAGGGAAGAAGGGCCGACGCTGGTGGCCCTAAATGCGCTGCGGCAGGCAGGCGTAATAGAACAGAAGCTGGCAACAGAGACCACGGCGCTAAATCAGGCCAATGCGGATGAGTTGATTTGGAAGTATGCGAAATATAAGGCGATCGCAGTCGCCCTAAACCCAGTTGCCCTTTTAGACATGCTAGGTGGAATCGGCTCAGACATCGTTATGATCCGCGCCCTTTCAAGGCTCTACGGCTTTCCGATGACCCGCTTTGAAGCCAGCACCCTTTGGCAGTCGATCATCCGCAGCTCAGGCACTCTTCTTTTAAGTGAATTTGGCACCAGCCTAATCTTAGGCTTTGGCAAAAGCGGCGCCGCTATTTGGAGCGCGTTTGAAAGCTTCTCAGGCCTGACTGCCTACGCGGGCGCAATGACCGCTCAAGCCGGGGCGGCAGGCTATGGCACTTATGCCGTTGGCCAAGCTGCCAAAGTGTACTTACAGCAGGGCTGCACCTGGGGTGAAACTGGCGTAAATACTGTCATGCAAACCATTCTCTCTCAGGCAAAAGCCGACTCTACGTTAGAGCGCTTACAGGCTGAAATAAAAGAAACAATCGGCAATCCGCAAGAAATTAAGCAAGAGCTTCAACAGATGAAAGCTGAACAACAGGTAGGGAAAAATATAGGTTAGGGAGTTGCAGTAAAATAACATACCGAAAAAGGCGTTAGCCACAACCCAGCCAGACTATTCCTGCGGAACGCCAAGGCGTTGGCGTTGCCAGTCCGAAGGACTTACGACTACGCTCAGTCCTCGGTTTTATCGGTACATTATCTGGACGCACGTCCTTTAGGTCAATAAACTCGCGATCGCTGCAATACTGGAAACGAAGCGGCATAACGCTAAAGCTGAGCGGCGACAGTAGCTTTAGCGTTATGACCAAGCGCATCTGGCTGGCACATAGAAACGTCGATATCGCGACTTCGCACCTGAGGAGCCTTGGGTTTTATTGGCTAACCTGACTAGCTTGGGCGAGGCCATTGCAACTTATCAAAAAAGATTCGATATTGAAGAAATGTTCCGCAATTTCAAGCTCGGTGGCTATCGACTAGAAGGCTATAGGCATAGTTGTTGGCCGTTTACACTACTCATAATCGCCGCCAGAACCATACTTCACTGCATCGATCCAGCGGTTTGCCTTATACTGTTTTTTCGCAGACTTTACAAGTGCCCTGTCCACCGAGCTTTCAGCGGCGTTAAAGGCGTTGTAGCCGCCTAAGCTAATAAAGTGCTTCATCCAGCTTGCCACTGAGCCGATGCCCACCTGAGGCAAAATGCTGG
>JBGTGK010000008.1:0-4139 GCA_041746795.1 Phormidesmis sp. | reverse complement strand
CGGACGAAAAGCTGTCATGGGCAGTGACAACTGCCGTCCATAGCTTTAAAAAGTTTCCATCACCAGAGGATTTTCCAGCGTTGCTCTCTGAGTTTGCAAAGCGACATGAATAGAAAGGCTGCACAATGTTGTCAATCCAATTAGGGCGATCGGCTATTCTGCCAAGTCCAAGCAGCGATCGGTCGGTTGCAAGAGATGAGTTAGGACACAGAGAGGCAATCGGTGCGAGAACCAGCTAACAATCCCGTTGCGCACCGACCGAAGGAGGTTGATCGGTGAGAAGTTGAAAATCTTGGCGGCGGGTGAGCTTGGTCGTTAGACCGCCGCGCAGCTTTGGTGTAAATTAAGAGCCATAAGCCGTGTCAAAAACCAGGGGATACTGTTGGCCAATTCAGCTTTTAGTCATTACGCTGCTTCCAGCGCTTTGAAGCGCGAGACTCTGGCCTTCGCTACTGGTACATCGTTGAAGTAGCTGAACAGGCGGTCGATGTTAATCGCTGTGCCAATTGCCACGTTCTGTAGGTGTGTCTTGGCTAAGCCTCGGTAGCGAGAGCGCCGCAAGCCACATCCGCGCACGCCTTGCGAGAGTGTGCCTTCGATGCCGGCCCTACGCTTGTAGCGCTCTTTTCCTTCCAAGCTACTGTAGACTTCTCTGGCCTGCTCTAATGCTTTGTACTGCACTAGCGGTAGAAAGTTCAAACTCCGCTGAGGACTGCGAGTACAGCGCTCCTTCGCATCGCATCCAGAGCAGTCGAGCTGACTGAACCTAACTTGAACGTAGGCTCTATTGCCTGGCTTGACTCGTGGTTTCCAACTTATCGAGACTTTTCCTTCAGGGCAGGTAACTGTTTCGGATGTCCAATTGATGTCAAACCGAGCTTCGTCATAGCCATTTTCTATCTTCGACTGCCAGCTAGGGTTCTCACGAGTGGGGCCGACCAGCTCGATCTGTTGCTGTTGCGCACTCACTAGATGCTCTGCGCTGACGTAAGCAGAGTCAACAAAGTGTTCTGCTGGCAGCAGGTCTTTATCTGCTAGTGCTTGGTGAATGACTTGTGTACGCTGCGCTTCATGCACGCTCGCGTCTGTTGTATCTATATGCGTAATTAGATGGCATTGGTCATCGTCGCAGGTCTCGCTGACGTGAACTTCATAGCCAACCCAGTTCACCCCATACCGAGACCGGAAGCGAGCGTCCATGTCATAGGGCGACTCGATACCGGGCTTAGCACGGGGTAGTTCCTTTTTTGACTTCCACCGAACCCGGGGCGTATCAGTTGTGTCAGACGCATCGGCATTGTACTCGTAGTGGCGCTCTAATACGATTTTGAGAGCTTCTATTTTCGGCAGGCTTTGCCACCCAACGATATTTGAGGCTTCTAGGCATTCCAGTAGATAGAAGGCATCTTCGCCGACCTGCTGGCCGTAAGCGTCTTGCTTCGCCTGCGAGGTCGGTAGTCGATAGGTTTCAACTCTACGTTCGTAGCGCTCGTACCACTCGTCGGGCGCGATCACCGATAGCCACTCTGGTTCCACGGTCGCTAGTTCGTTTAGGGCAGCTCGCATCGTCTCGCCGACTAGCTCTAGGCGGTTAAGCTTGCGAATAGACGCCAGCACCCTAGTGGCATCGGTGCGCTGTTGTCCGCGTGCCTTGAGCAGTCCGTTCTCCTTGCAACAAAGCAGTAGCTTGTCTAGCAGCAGATTCTCCTGCTGGTTCTCTATCAAGCGTTTACGGAACTCACTCAAGACGATGAAGTCGAAGCCTTCATCGGTGAGCTTTAGTCCGAGCAGGTACTTCCAGTCGATGCGAGAGCGCACCGCGTCAGCCGCCTGGCGGTCAGACAAGTTCTCTCGAAACTGCATGACCGTCACCAGCGCCAGTCGCCAGGCGGGTAGTGCGGGCTGGCCTCTCGTGGCAAACAGAGCCTCGAAGTCACTGTCCTCAAAGATAGGGCCAAGTTCGTCGCGCAGCGTCAGGTAAGCATTGCCCTTGGGAAAGGCAGCTTTAGCGACGCGACCCGTTTCTGTCGGAACGAGCTTGATAGATTGCGGATGTAGAGACATCGGTCGTCATCTCCATACGGATATACTCTGCCTTCACAGTAGCGCTGAAGCCAGATACTGAATTGGCCAACAGTATCGGAAGGTTTTTGAGCTAGTTATCATGTACTTCTTTAGAGTTCATCAACAGTCTCGCTCTCCTATTTTGTTTCTCTGCCCGTAACCTTCCAAGTCGTGTTTTTGCTCGGTGCTAGCAGTGATTTATACCGCAAATACCCTGATTTTCACTGAAATCAGCTCATTGCCTGTGACTATCACTCAACGTCACATAGAAAAACTTATACTAAATAAGTCCAGTATTGATTTAATGAGTGCTTGAACTATGTTTCAGGATAGCGAGCAGCAATCAGTCTCCGACGAAGAGCGTATGTATACACAACTCAGCACCCTCTCATCTCTTACCAGGAGTTATGAGAATCTGTATACCAGACTACAAAAGACTACTGAAAAAGCATCAAAAGAACCTCCTAAAGGAATTCGAGGATGGTTTTTGAAGCTCACAGGTCAATACGATAGAGCTGAGATAGTTCGCACTAACCTAAAGCAGATTACAGCAATAAGTGAAGAAGGCGACAAGCTAATTAACGACATTCTCGGTGCTGCACGGGTAGCTTGCCGCGCTATTCGGAGTACAAACGAGCAGTCGATAGGGCGCATTATGAGGCTCAATCACGCAAGAGAGGTAAAAGGCAATGAATTCCTTGATGCAGTCATTAGGTATCGAGACACAATCGAGGTGGTAAGCAAATACGCTGATGTCGATCCTATGATGAAAGAATTTGTCAATTGGATTGACACTGTTGATTCACGAGATATTGATCAAGGAGAACTAGCGCGTCGTAGCACTGAGTTAGCTAACGTGAATTTCAATGGCTCCTTCTCTGGAGATGGTCTAGAGTACCTTAACCTCAACGAGAGGCTAGGCCATGAGGAAAAATGGAGAACACTTGTCCAAAAGGCTGAGGCTGAAGAAAATACTCATTTACAGCAGCAATTCCAAATTCCAGACTACGTACGCCCAAACCCCTTGATTTCTCGTTCGCCTCAAGTCATGGTCAAATCTGATTTACCTCTTTGAATGGCTGAAACCTAGCAAACTCGTTCCAAGTTGAGGTAAAAATCACGTCTGTAAGTTGGAATTTGGAATTGCTGCAGCACCAAGCAAAATGGCCTTCATGCCGAGATTCTCTTAGGCGACGCTCGCCAGCAGCTTCAGCTACTCGTTTCTCAGGGCTGGCAAGCCGACGTGATTTTCCTCGATCCATTTTCACCGCCGAGCTGCCCACAGCTATGGACAACAGAGTTTTTAAAGCTGGTGGCCGAGAGCCTCAATCCTAACGATGGCGTCCTCGTAACCTATTCTTGCGCGGCGGCAGTTCGCGCTGCCCTAAAGTCTGCGGGTCTTGCTATTGGCTCGGTTCAGTCAGTAGCGCGCAAATGGCCGGGTACCGTTGCCTGTCATTCAGCTAGCAGGCTAGAAACCTCCCTACCGCCTTTATCTCAGCAGGAGAAAGAACACTTGCTAACCAAGGCCGCTATTCCCTACCGAGATCCGACGCTGCAATCAACCGCTGAAGAGATACTGAAACGGCGCGTTCAAGAACAATCGATCTCACCCTTAAGGGACGTGCGTTTAAATAAAGTACCAGTCCATCCGGCCTTCGACTACGCTCAGCCTCGGTTTCAGCTTTGCATATTTGGTACTTTATTTCTAAGCGAATCCCTTATGCTGCTGACGTTTTGTGTGATCGCCATCCTGTACTGGTCGCTCAAGCACATTAGCTTGGCCGTAATGCTCTACTGGCGATCACTTGAATGCAGAATCTAATGACCTGTCAACCGCCTATATCGCGCTCAAATCATTCTTAGGAAATCAAAAATCAGCTTAATGCACTCTCTGACAAAGTTCAGCAGCTTGAGTTTCCCTAGTTTTTTTGTACCCTAACTCTTTGCGCGGCGGGCTGTGAATAGGGTTCGAGAATTGACCAGAATAGCTTGATGGCCGCTATGACTAAGAAGGTGATGACTCCCAGCGTTATCGTCATGCTAGGAATGTGAACAACCGCTAGGGCGATACC
>JBGTGK010000007.1:0-2407 GCA_041746795.1 Phormidesmis sp. | reverse complement strand
AGCGCCGAAACATCGCAGTTTCAGCCAGTGAATGGTGATGATTTTTGTCTATGAGACTTTTTATCCAAGACCAGCCATAAGTATCACCGCAGAGCGGGGCGCAACTTTGTAGAAAGAATGCTCAACTCTGGGTGCCGTTTCTAGGGGGAAAAAGTCTTCAGGTGCGTTTACAGCGGTGTTGATGAGGCGTTTCCAGTGCTGCCCTTGAGCGAGCGGTGGTAGCTCAAAGGTGAGCGGCTCCCAGTAGGCGTTAAAGATAATATGCAACAGTTCATCGTACTGTCCGTAGCGTAGTGTAAAGGCAATGCTGTGTGAATCTTCACGCCAGTCGGGCTAGCCGAGCTGAACACCGTGCCAGGCGATCGCAGGTTCTATAATCGGCTGATGGGTAATCACTAGCGGGTGGTCGTGCTTGAAAACATGCAAATTTTGAACTAGCGCGATCAGCTGCCGTACAAAACGAAGAAAGTCATTTTGGGTAGAGAGGTCGTTCCAATTGAACCAGCTGATTTCGTTGTTTTGGCAGTAGGCGTTGTTGTTACCCCCCTGCGATCGCAATACTTCATCTCCCATTAGCAGCATGGGCGTGCCTTGAGAAACCGCCCACAGCGTCAGCGCATTTTTCGCCTGCTTAAGCCGCAGCGCCTGCACGTCAGGGTCGTCGGTTGGGCCTTCTTGGCCGCAGTTCCCGCTCCAGTTTTCGTCAGCGCCATCGCGATTGTTTTCGCCATTGGCCTCGTTGTGCTTGCTGCTATAGCTGAACAGGTCATACAGCGTGAAGCCATCGTGACAGGTGACAAAGTGAATGCTGTAGTTTGGCCCTCTGTTCAAATGCGGGTACAAATCAGGGCTGCCGACGATGCGATGGGCGACGGCCTGTACCTGATTGCGATCGCCGCGAATAAACTGCCTGACTTCATCCCGGTAAGGCCCATTCCACTCCGAGAAGCGATCGCCCGCAAAGCTACCCACCTGATACAGCCCTGCCGCATCCCAGGCTTCCGCAATAATCTTAATGCCCGCTAGCACCGGGTCAGTGTTAATCATCCACACAATCGGAGATTCTTCTGAGGGCTTACCTTTGGAATCGCGAGAGAGCACAGAGGCCAGATCAAATCGAAAGCCATCGACATGCATTTCCGAAACCCAGTAGCGCAGACAGTCAAAAATTAGGTAGCCGCTAATAGCAGAGGTTTTAACCGTATTGCCACAGCCGCTGTAGTTTTTATAGTAGGCTTTGTCATCGTCCAAGATATAGTAGTCTTCATTCGCCAGCCCGCGCAGTGAAAGCGTTGGCCCATCCTGGTCGCCTTCGGCAGTATGGTTAAACACCACATCTAAAATGACCTCAATGCCAGCCTGATGCAGCGCTTTCACCAAGTCTCGAAACTCATCAACGGGGCCTAAGCTGTCTGAGCGGGAGCTGTAGGCTTGGTGCGGTGCGAAAAAAGCTACCGAGCTATAGCCCCAGTAGTTAGTCAGGCCAGCAGGCGCGTCGCCAGGGTCGAACTGCTGGACGGGCATCAGCTCTACTGCCGTAATCCCGAGTGACTTTAAATAGGGAATTTTTTCGATTAGGCCCGCATAGGTGCCGCGCTTTTCAGGCGATAGCCCTGAGCTAGGATGCTGCGTAAATCCACCGACATGCAGCTCATAAATAACGGTTTTAGAATAGGAAATTTTAGGCGGATAGTCGTCTTCCCAGTCGTAATGCTGCGGATCAACCGCAATACTTCTAAGCGCTTCGGCGCAGTTGTCAAAGTGATGGCTCGCGGCGATGCGAGAATAGGTTTGCCAGCCGACTACCGTACGGGCGTACGGGTCTAGCAGCACTTTGTTGCGGTTGAACCGGAGGCCACTACTGGGATCGAAAGGGCCATCGACCCGGTAGGCGTATCCCTGGCCGGTGCGGAGCCCTGCGACAAAGATGTGCCAGTAGTGTGAGGTGCGGTTTTTATGTGGGTCTAGCTGAAGCGTGGCCTGGGGTTGAGGAGAGTCGGGCGGGTCAAACAACAGTAGCTCTACGGCGATCGCTCCCGGTGCATACAGGCAAAAGTTAATCCCCCCGTCTCGCACGGTTGCGCCCAGCGGAAAGCTATCGCCGGGCCGAATGGCCCCCGGCTCAACGATCAGATCATGGGGATAAACGCGCTTTAACGAAGACTTATTCTTCAGGGTGGCGTCAGAATGTTCTGTAGAGACCATGTTCTCTCCCGGTTGCTTTTAGCGATCGCTGTTCCTTGATAACAAGGTTTATAGCAGCGCCGCAGCAATTCCAAATTCCAGACTACGGACACTCAAAACCCTTGATCTACCGTTCGCTTCTGATCATGGTCAAACTCGACTAGCAGGTCTGAACGGCTGCAACCCAGTAACTTCGTTCCTCGTTGAGGCAAAATGTACGTCT
>JBGTGK010000006.1:0-12686 GCA_041746795.1 Phormidesmis sp. | reverse complement strand
CGATAAAACACATAGTTAACGATTAGCACTAGCTGCTGAAGCCGTAAACAATACAATCCCAACTCGATCAATGTGCTCACGTAAGGGCTCGTCTTCCAAACTGCCATAGTCAACGATATCAAAAAAATAAGGCAAAGGACGCTCCTCGTTTAGGCTTTCTGAAAGCCGCACAACTGTAGAATGCGTAATACCCTTACCTTTAATCGACAGGTCTACGTCTGAACCCTGCTGATAGTTACCTTTAGCGCGAGAACCAAATAAGACAACTTCAGTAATCTCGCTCAACTCGCTCGCGGCCTCTTGAATATGAGCTAAGTCACTTTCTCTCAATCCATAGCTCATTCTTCTTCGTCCGCCTCTTTCTTTGCTCTATCTTTCTTTGCTCTATCTTTTTTTGCTCTAAAGGTTTTGTACAGTGCCGCGTTCTTCCCTCATCTTAATATCCTTGCCAGTCAAGATACCGCAGTTAAGAAATCGTTGGCGCGATCGCCTCTCCACCCCTACCCCCTAATCCCTCTGTTTGATAAGATCAAACGCTGACACCCATTCATCCCTCTTCAGACATAGAACGCTGAAGCCCCGCAGTTAAGGAGACTGATCCCCAGGGCCAAAATGTATTACGACAGCGCCGCCAATCTCGACCTGCTCAACGGCAAGTCGGTGGCCATTATCGGCTATGGCTCGCAAGGCCATGCCCATGCCCTCAACCTCAAAGACAGCGGCGTGAACGTCATCGTCGGCCTGTACGAAGGCAGCCGCTCGATTGAAAAAGCTGAGGCTGAAGGACTCCCGGTAAAATCAGTTGCCGACGCCTCTAAGGCCGCTGACTTCATCATGATTTTGCTGCCCGACGAAATTCAGCGCAGCATTTATAAAGAAAGCATTGAGCCTGGACTAGAAGCTGGCAATGTCCTCGCCTTTGCCCATGGCTTTAACATTAACTTTGGTCAAATCGTTCCCCCTGAAGATGTCGATGTTGTGATGGTCGCGCCCAAAGGCCCCGGTCACTTAGTTCGCCGTACCTACGAGCAAGGTCAGGGCGTGCCTGCTCTATTTGCCGTCTATCAAGACGCTTCTAGTCAGGCTCGCGACATCGCCATGGCCTACGCCAAAGGCATCGGCGGCACCCGCGCAGGCGTACTCGAAACCACCTTCCGCGAAGAAACTGAGACGGATCTATTCGGCGAGCAGGCCGTCCTATGCGGTGGCCTCAGCGAACTGATTAAGGCCGGGTTTGAAACCCTTGTAGAAGCGGGCTATCAGCCTGAGCTGGCGTACTTTGAGTGCCTGCACGAAGTCAAGCTGATCGTGGACTTAGTAGTAGAGGGCGGTCTGGCTAAAATGCGCGACAGCATCTCTAATACGGCTGAATATGGTGACTATACGCGCGGCCCTCGGATTATTACGGCTGATACCAAAGCCGCGATGAAGCAAATTCTCAAGGAAATTCAGACCGGGCAGTTTGCACGTGAGTTCGTGCTAGAGAGTCAGTCGGGCAACGCTGGCTTCAACGCTACGCGCCGGATTGAATCTGAGCATCCGATTGAGGAAGTGGGTAAAGATTTGCGGGCTATGTTTAGCTGGCTGAAGAAGGTCTAGGGCTGTTCAGGCAGGGCGGCAGTCGGTATCAAACCTTACCGACACCGCCATATCTTATGAATTTATATAGGTTCATCCCGATCAAAGAATCCAGGTATACCCTTTAGAGAATGAAAGATTCAGCTACAAAATACAGGTCATACAGCCGCTGACAACGCTTGAGAAACCTACAACTTTTACTTTTCCTTGTGACTTATGCAATCTAAAGAAATCAACGCTGTGCCGCTTCATACTACTCCTGGTGAGATGGCAGATGATCGCACAGGATTAACGCCAGAGATTTTAAAGCGCGCATTTTTAGACAACTTGTTCTATGTCCAAGGAAAGTCGCCTGAGATTGCCTCGCTGCAAGACTATTATATGGCGCTGGCCTATACGGTGCGCGATCGCATGCTGCATCACTGGCTCAGCTCAGCTCATACCTACCGCGAGCAAAAGTCACGCACGGCAGTGTACCTGTCTGCCGAGTTTTTGATGGGGCCTTATCTGGGTAACAACCTGATTAACCTGGGGCTGTACGGTATTGTCGAGAAAGCCATGGCTGACTTGGGCCTGAGCCTGTCAGAAATTATGGCTCAAGAGCAGGAGCCTGGCCTGGGCAACGGCGGTTTGGGTCGTTTGGCAGCTTGCTACCTCGACTCGATGGCGACCTTGCAGATTCCTTCGTTAGGCTACGGCATCCGCTACGAGTTCGGCATTTTTAAGCAGGAGCTGCAAGACGGCTGGCAGGTTGAAAAGACCGATAAGTGGCTGGCAAATGGCAACCCCTGGGAGATTGCTCGGCCTGAATGGTCAGCCGCAGTGAAGCTGGGTGGCTACACCAAGGCCTACACCGATGTGCAGGGCAACTATCGGGTGGAGTGGGTGAGCGATCGCATCGTCAAAGGCGTCCCCTACGACACCCCTATCCTGGGCTATCAGGTCAACACCGCTAATACACTCAGGCTATGGAAAGCCGAATCTCCTGACGCCTTCGACTTTGAGGCTTTCAACCAGGGCGACTACTACGGCGCGGTCAATTCAAAAATCGTCTCCGAAAACATCTCCAAAGTGCTCTATCCCAACGACGAGCACTTAGAAGGCAAGCAGCTCCGGCTAGAGCAACAGTATTTCTTTGTCTCCTGCTCGCTGCAAGACATGATTCGCATCCTATTGCGAGACGACATTCCCCTCGAAAAATTCCCCGATAAATACACCGCGCAAATGAACGATACGCACCCTGCGATCGCCGTTGCCGAACTCATGCGCCTCCTAGTAGACGAGCACCAAATGGAGTGGGACAAAGCCTGGGAAATCACTCAAAAAAGCCTTGCTTACACCAACCACACTCTCTTGCCTGAAGCCCTAGAGCGCTGGCCGATTGATCTATTTGGATCTTTGCTGCCTCGCCACTTAGAGATCATCTTTGAAATCAACCGAATTTTTCTAGAAGATGTCCGACTCAAGTTCGGCCAAGACAACGAACGCCTAGAGCGCATGTCCATTATCGAAGAAGGCGGTGGCCGCTACGTTCGCATGGCCAATCTTGCCTGCGTCGGCAGCCATGCCATCAACGGCGTCGCCGCCCTCCACACAGAGCTGCTTCAGCAAACCGTCCTCAACGACTTTTATCAGCTCTTCCCTGAAAAATTTATCAACGAAACCAACGGCGTTACCCCCCGCCGCTGGATGGTGCTGAGCAACCCCAAGCTCAGCCGCCTGATTGACCAGCGCATTGGCACCGATTGGCCTATCCACCTCGACCAGCTCAAACGGCTAGAAGCCTTTGCCGACGATCCGGGCTTTCGCACTGAGTGGCGACAAATCAAGCAGGCTAACAAAGAAATTTTGGCCGTTCGCATTGAGCGGGCCACGGGCGTAAAAGTTAGCCCTACTTCTATGTTCGACGTGCAAATTAAGCGAATGCATGAGTACAAGCGGCAGCAGATGAACGCGCTGCACATTATTTCGCTGTACAACAAGCTCAAAAACAACCCGGAGATGAACATCACGCCGCGCACCTTTATCTTTGCGGGTAAGGCGGCTCCGGGCTACTTCATGGCCAAGCTGATCATCAAGCTGATCACCTCTGTAGGCCGCGTTGTCAATCGCGACCCTGACATTCGCGACCAAATTAAGGTGATATTTTACCCCAACTACAACGTCACGAATGCGCAGCCGATTTATCCGGCCTCCGACCTTTCTGAGCAAATTTCCACCGCTGGCTTTGAAGCTTCTGGTACGGGCAACATGAAGTTTGCCATGAACGGCGCTCTGACGATTGGCACCTTGGATGGAGCCAACGTCGAAATTCGTGAGGAAGTAGGTGCCGACAACTTCTTCCTGTTTGGCCTTGATGCTGAGGAAGTCGCTAATCTGAAAGAATCAGGCTATAACCCTCGCCGGTACTACGAGGAAAATGAAGACCTAAAGGCCGTGATTGACCTGATTGGCTCCGGCGTATTCTCTAGCGGTGACACCGAACTGTTCAAGCCGCTTACCCATAACCTGCTCACCCAGGATCGCTTCATGGTGCTGGCCGACTACCAGGCCTATGTAGACTGTCAGATGGAAGTGAGCAAAATCTATCAGGATCAGGACAAGTGGGTGCGCATGTCGATTTTGAACTCGGCTCGGATGGGTAAGTTTTCTAGCGATCGCTCCATTCAAGAATACTGCGACCAAATCTGGCACATTAAGCCTGTACCCGTGGAGCTGAAGGAATATGCCAAAACTCTAACCCTGCTCACCGACAACAGCGCTCGCCTGTAATAGCAAAGCGTTAACTGTGAAGATGTCTCTATAAAAACAGCTGAGTAGCTAACGAACTACTCAGCTGTTTTTATTTTCAATTGGGAGCTAGCATGGTTTTCCTGCCTTGAATAGCGTAAAGTCCCTATTCCTTTGGTGGCTTTCCGGTTATCGCAGATTCTAGATACTTGGTTGCAGGCGGCACATATTTGCCATCTATTTTTACGCGGAAGTCGTAGTGTGCGCCGGTGCCTAAGCCGCTGTTGCTTGAGTAGGCGATCGCCTCCCCCGCCTTAGACTTACCTTTCCGGCAGCCATTCTCAGAGGTATGTAGCGACTGAAACGTATATCCAGGGTAAGACTCAGCCGTTTGATTCACCACCCAGCCACCGCCATCTTCATCCCACCAGCATTTGACGGTCGTGGTATCGCCCGCTTTGCCCACCGCATGAATTGGCGTGCCAACAGGCGTCGCTAAATCCACACCGTTATGCGAAACATTCGGCTCGCCGGTCACGGGATGGAAAGGGCGAATGCCATATTCGTCACTCACTTCGTAGCCCGCTACAATATCACCCGTGACCGGTGTGACAATATCTTCTATGTTTTCTCGGCTATTAATGGCGCTCGAGGTAATGCTGATAATACGATCGGCAATGTAGAGCAAAGAGCCGATAATCACAGCCGCACATAGTCCAGTAACGACAAGCCTAATTAAAGGCACTCCCGCTAACGGCAGATCGTCCTCCTCCTCAGCATCGTCTAGTACGGAAACCGCAGCAGGGGGATGAATATGAATATGCTGCGGAACAGATGAAGGTTCCGGAGGGTTGAGTCCTGTCCTGAGCGGATCGAGCTGAATGGCATCGCTGGTGATAATGGATAGCTCGCCGCTGCCCAGCTTTTCGAGCATATCTGAAACGCTGCTGCATCCGGCTGCGATCGCCGCCATCCTCGCCCCCTGCCAGCCCGGCCCTGTCACGGTTACTCGACAGGGCCGCTTGTGGCCGCTAGGGTTAGCGGCAACGTTGGAAGAAAAAATTTTGCCAGACCCAGCAGCAGACCGAGGAGAGGTTGGAGAAGTCACTTAAAGCACTATAACTAGCAGGGGTTGCCAGCAGTCAGCCAAGACGAAAATATAATAGCCTAAACTCGCAGAACATCACTGATGAAAAACTGATGAAACAAGTAAAGCAAAACGATTGGGAAGATCGCACCGCGATTAGCCAAGAAGACACAAGCTCGCACGGGGCAGAAGTGGAACGCAGGCATTGGGACTATCACTACGATAAAGTGGGGATGGCTCCTGGCACGCTAGTAATTAACCATAACGCCTCGCCGACTGAGCTGACGCTGATTGACTATAGCGAAAGCTCGGCGGTGCGGCAGAAACTGGGATCGCCCGAAGAAGCCGCCGAACATCTCGACACCCACTCCATCTCCTGGATAGATCTGCAAGGACTGGGCAACGAAGACGTGCTCAACCGTCTGGGCGGCGTGTTTCATCTACATCCGCTCGTTTTAGAAGACGTGGTAAACGTGCCGCAAAGGCCAAAAATCGAATACTACAACGATCAGGTAGTGATTATCACGCGCATGGTGATGATGGCACCTACCGCCAACAATGAAGCCCCTCACTTCACCAGTGAACAGCTCAGCTTCGTTTTAGGAAAAAACTACCTGCTCACCGTCCAAGAAGAGCTAAACCGGGACTGCCTAGATCCGGTACGCAACCGCATTCGCGACAACATCGGTCGCATTCGCCACGAAGGAGCCGACTACCTCGCCTACGCGCTTTTGGATGCGGTGATTGACGCTTATTTCCCCGTGCTTGAGGACTATGGCGAGTATATAGAATCACTAGAAGACGAAGTGATCTTCGATCCTAGTCGGCGAACGGTGCAAAAGATTTATCGTATCCGCCGAGAGCTGATGTTTCTACGTCGATCTATTTGGCCCCAACGCAATGCCCTCAATCAGCTCATTCGCGATGGCAGCAGCGAGCTAATCAGCCCCGAATCTCGCGTATATCTGCAAGACTGCTACGACCATGTGGTACAGGTTCTGGACATTGTAGAAACCTACCGGGAACTCACCGCTAACCTAATGGATGTATATCTATCCTCAGTTAATAATCGGATGAATGAGGTGATGAAAACGCTGACGGTGATTTCGTCTATTTTCATTCCGCTCACTTTTATTGTTGGGGTATACGGTATGAATTTTGATACCACCGTCTCTCCCTGGAACATGCCAGAGCTTAAGGCTTACTGGGGCTATCCCCTTTGCTGGGCTGTGATGATTGCGATCGCCTCGGGGCTTTCTTACTACTTCTGGCAAAAAGGCTGGTTTGAAGACACCGCAACTGATCGGCTGAAGCAATAGCATCGCATCTGTACACGGCCCTGATAAGATACGCGTAATTAACCGTAGGCACACCTTCTGATCGATGGATCTTAAAGCGCTCATTAAAGATATTCCTGATTTTCCACAGCCCGGTATTGTCTTTCGAGATATCACTACGCTGCTGCAAGATTCGGCAGGCCTACAGCACACGATTACTCAGCTCAGTGAACAGGGAGCAAGGCTCGATCCTGACTATGTAGCTGGTATTGAGTCGAGGGGATTTATCTTTGGAATGCCCGTTGCTCATCAGCTCAAAAAAGGGTTCGTACCCATTCGTAAGGGCGGCAAGCTGCCCCGAGAGGTTTATGCCGTAGAGTACGCTTTGGAATACGGTAAGGATCGGCTAGAAGTCCATAGGGATGCTTTTGCCCCCGGCAGTAAGGTGTTGATTGTGGATGATTTGCTGGCGACGGGCGGTACGGCGGCGGCGGCGGCGGCGCTAATTGAAAAGACAGGCGCAGCCATTGCGGGATTTGTCTTTGTAATTGAGCTAGAAGGTTTAGCGGGTCGTGATAATTTACCCTCAGGCATACCCGTTGTTAGCTTGGTTCAGTACTAGCAAAAAAATCGATATTTTCCTTGGGATGGTTATTGTTTTTTGCGGTTAGTTTCTCCGGTAGCTCCTTATGTCGTCATCTGCCCAATCGATTTCTCCATTTAGTAGAGCCGCTACGTCCATGCGGGACTTCGCCCTGAGCGAAACTACTCGCTATATTATTAAACGGCTGCTACAGGCTGTGCTCACTCTGCTGCTAGCCAGCGCCTTCAGCTTTTTAATTGTGCAGCTAGCACCGGGTGATTTTTTGACGCCCTTCAGGCAAAACCCTGAGATGACGCCAGAGACGCTAGCCGAGTTAGAGAAAAATTTTGGCCTCGATAAGTCAATCTGGGTGCAGTATTTTAGCTGGCTCAGGCAGGCGGTGACTCAGTTTGACTTTGGGATTAGCTTTGCCTATCAGCGGCCTGCGCTAGAAATTTTGTGGGAGCGGGTGCCGAATACTATTTTGCTCTCGGCGGCGTCTATTTTTGTGACCTGGGCGATCGCTATCCCCTTGGGCATCATCAGCGCCATTAATCAAAACCGCTGGCCCGATCGCTTGCTGCGGCTGCTTAGCTACTTTGGCCAGGGCTTTCCCGTCATCATCACCGGCCTGCTCCTGCTATTTTTCGCCCAGCTCACCACGCCCATTTTCCCCGTGGGCGGACGCACCAGCCTCTACCACGAAGACCTCAACTGGGTCGGCCAAATCCTCGACGTTATCTGGCACCTGATTCTGCCAACTTTAGCTTTGAGCATTACCAGCTTTGCGGGCCTACAGCGGATCATGCGCGGTCAGCTATTAGACGTTCTCCGCCAGGACTACATTCAAACGGCTCGGGCTAAAGGGCTCTCTGAGAACAGGGTGATTTATGTCCACGCACTGCGCAATGCGATTAACCCTTTGATTACGCTTTTGGGCTTCGAGTTTTCGTCTTTACTCAGCGGCTCCTTTATTGTCGAAAACTATTTCAGCTGGCCCGGCCTCGGCACCCTCACGCTAGAAGCCGTGCAAAAGCAAGACCTGTACCTAATTATGGCGAGCCTGGTGCTAGGCGCGGTAATGCTAATTATTGGCAACCTGCTGGCAGATTTAGCGCTTTCTTTTGTCGATCCTAGAATTAAGCTCTCCCGATTAAATTAACTAGCTGACTTACTTCAGTTACCCTGGCGAGGTTGGATATGAATCAAGCACGCTCTTTTGCTAGCCTGCTGATTGGGCTGATTGTTTTTGGGGTGGTGCTATGGATTGCCCATACCGTTCATCAGGAGCTAAACGATAACGGCTTTGCCCAAACGGTGCTAATTGGCACGGGTGGCTGGGCCAGTGGCTGGCTAGTCGGCTTTTTGGTCTCTCCGAGCGCTAACCAAGAGATTAAGAAGTTCAGTCAGGCGGCTTCAACTATTGGGGCATTTATGGGTGGGTTTGTGCTGGCCAAGCTAGAGCCGTCCTTGACGCCGCTGTTTGAAAACGGGCGGCTGATCAACCAGCCGATTTATGGCATTCGGCTGCTGATTTTTATGATTTGCTTTGCGATCGCCGCCATCAACATGTATGTATACCGCGAAGGCCGCCGCTATTAGCCACGAGTGCCAGCCTAGTTAACGTCTCTAAATCTTAGAATAGAGACAGCCTAAGTAAAAATCACCTGAAACCTTATGCAAGTTGACAGTCTGACAGTTGAAGAACTGAAGCTGCTGATTATAGAAACAGTATCCGAAGCTTTTCAATCACTGCTGATTGAGAATGACCTAATCGATCCCGATTTAGGTAAACAGATTCGGCCTGAGTTCGCAGCTCAGCTTCGTGAAACCATTTACCAAGCTGAAAAAGGTAAAAGCAATGTCTCAGCCTCAGCAGTTGCTAAGGAGCTAGGGTTTAATTGGGATGAGCTATGAGTTACATTTTCCGATACTGCCCGCAGTGACCTCAAAAAGCTAACACCAACCGTTCAAGAACGTATCCTAAAGAAAATTCGTTGGCTATCTGAAAATTTTGAGTTGTTGACACCTCAAACCTTAAGCGCCGATTTTAGCGGCTCATTCAAACTTAGAGTGGGAGACTATAGAGTCATCTATTCCTTCGATACTGAGATGAAGGCGATTACCATACTGAGAATTAGCCACCGCCGAGAGGTTTACACTTGAAGCCTGAATTGTCTTGCGATCAACATATACGTATATAGCGAAGGTTGCCGCTAATAAAGGTCAGTCATGCCTATTAAAGACTTTACCGATTTTATTTTAGGTAGCCTTGCCGCGCTATTTCCCGTCATCGACCCGATTGGCAGCGTCCCTATTTTTTTAGTGCTGACGGCTGGCGTGCCGCCGTCTTTACGACGTAGCTATGCCAAACGTATCGCCCTCAACGTCATTTTTCTGCTCATCGGCTTTTTGCTCGTAGGCGGTGGCATCCTTCGCTTTTTTGGCATCTCGCTAGAGGTAGTGCGGATTGCCGGTGGCATCGTTGTCTTTCACGCGGCTTGGCACGCCATGAATGCAGAGTCGAAGCTGAGTGATTTAGAAAACGAGGATGCAAGCCAGAAGGTCGGACAGCATGAAGATATTTCGTTTATGCCGATGACGATTCCGCTGTTAGCTGGGCCGGGTGCGATCGCCGTAGCGCTAGGACTCGCCGCAGAAGCCAGTCGCGGCGCTGAAGCGGTTGAAACGGCAGTAAATCTAGTGGCGGTGGCGGTGGCGATCGCCCTCATCGGCCTCATCATCTACATCGCCTTACGATCTTCTACCCTACTGCTCAAATGGTTTGGCGCAGGCGGCATTCATGCCCTCAGCCGAGTACTGGGTTTGTTTGTCATGGCCATTGGCGTACAGCTTATCCTCAACGGCGTGGGCGATTGGATTAAGTCGTTAAATTTAGGGTAATGAATTATGAATAACGAATTCAGCATCCGTCTCTTAGGTTCTCAAGACGAACCCATCCTATGGGAAATGCTGATGTATGCGGCCCATGAGTCTTCACTCAGAGCGGTAAAGGCCAATCCAGATTTAATTCGATATGTTGAAAACTGGGGACGCATAGGTGATACGGGTGTCGTCATCGAACAAGAGAGTGTGCCTATTGGTGCGGCATGGCTGCGACTATGGCCGAGCGATGAAAAGGGATATGGCTATATTAATGACAATATTCCAGAACTGGCGATCGCGCTACTGCCAAATTTTAGAGGGCTAGGAATTGGGACGAAGCTACTTAAGCAGATACTAACGATTGCTCAAGATCATTTTCCTGCCGTGTCTTTGAGTATTCGCGCCGACAATCCAGCGCTCAGACTGTACCAGCGAATAGGCTTTATGCCCGTAGCCGATTCTGAAGTGATCAACCGTACAGGCGGTAGGTCATTTACGATGACCTGCCAACTTAAAAGCGCATAAATTCTACACGGGGCACCAGGGGGTCGTTGACAATTCCAACGCCTTTGTAGCTCCAGCGATCAGAGATGGCTTTGATTTGGCGGCGATCGCCCTGCTCCACTGCAAACTGAGGCGCTAGCTCACCCGCATGAGTATTCAAGTAGCTCAGCGCGTCAAAGTCAGCAATAAATAGCAGCAAATAGGGGTCAGTTGGCTGCTCCGGATGACCGCCGGGTACAGGCGGCCTAGCAACCAAATACTGTCCAGTAGATCTTGATCGCAGCAAGTAGTAAGGCTGATCGAGCATGGTAAGTTCCGGCGCAAAATACTTTATAGCCTATCAATGAAAAGACCCCCACCAAACGGCAGAGGTCTTTTTTTGCCTAATTAATCAAGCCGCGATCATCCGAAGATGAGCCCCAGTTGATTAGTCCAATTGATTAGTCCAAGTCAGGCATAGACAGTACGGGCTCTGCTTCACGGTTCAAGCCACGCTCGAAGCCGCCTTCAGCCGCGCGAGCCCGGCCTGCGTGCCACAGGTGACCCACCAAGAAGAAGAAGGCCATCACAAAGTGGAAGGACGCCAACCACTGACGGGGGTTCACAAAGTTAACAGAGTTAACCTCGGTGATGATACCGCCGACAGAGTTGAGAGAAGCGTTAGGCGCGTGAGTCATGTACTCAGCCGCGCGACGCACCTGCCAGGGCTGAATGTCGTTCTTGAGCTTGTCCAGATCGAGGCCGTTGGTGCCGCGCAAAGGCGCGAGCCAGGGGCCGTCGAAGTCCCAAAAGCGCATGGTTTCACCACCGAAGATAATCTCTCCTGTGGGCGATCGCATCAAATACTTACCCAAGCCAGTCGGGCCTTGAGCAGACCCAATATTGGCACCCAAGCGCTGGTCACGAACCAAGAAGGTCATGGCCTGAGCCTGAGAAGCCTCAGCATTAGTCGGGCCGTAAAACTCACTGGGGTAAGCCGTGTTGTTAAACCAAACGTAGCAGGAGCAGATGAACGCCATCAGAGACACTGCGCCAATGGAGTAAGAGAGGTAAGCTTCACCGTTCCAAATTAAGGCGCGACGAGCCCAGGCGAAAGGCTTGGTCAAAATGTGGAAGATACCGCCAAAGATGCAGATTAGGCCGACCCAAATGTGACCGCCGATGATGTCTTCCATGTTGTTAACGCCGCAGATCCAGCCTTTGCCACCAAAAGGAGACGCGGCCAAATAGCCGAAGATAACGCCAGGATTTAGCGTGGGGCTCGTAATGACACGAACGTCGCCACCGCCGGGTGCCCAAGTGTCATAAACGCCACCGAGGAAACAGGCTTTGATCACCAGAAGAAAAGCACCCAGTCCAAGCAGGATGAGGTGATAACCAATGATGTTAGTCATCTGGTTTTTGTCTTTCCAGTCCTGGCTAAAGAAGCCAGAGTATTCTTCGAGCGTTTCAGGGCCACGAAGCGCGTGATAAACACCGCCCAAACCCAGAACAGCCGAAGAAACGAGGTGAAGTACACCAATTACAAAGTAGGGGAAGGTGTTGACAATTTCACCACCTGGCCCTACGCCCCAGCCCAGCGTTGCGAGGTGAGGAATTAGGATAGCGCCTTGCTCATACAAGGGCTTTTCAGGAACAAAGTGAGAGACTTCAAATAAAGTCATCGCACCTGTCCACAGGACGATCAGGCCAGCGTGGGCAACGTGTGCGCCCAGTAGCTTGCCTGAAAGATTGATTAGTCGGGCGTTACCAGACCACCATGCATAGCCGGTGGTTTCTTGGTCGCGACCTCCTCCAATATAGTTATTAGAGAGTGTTACCACGGGGGGATTCCTCAGGGATTACATACTGTACGTCAGAGAAAGGTTTGCCTTTAAAAAACAGCCAATAGATTAAATATGCTACTGGGAAGGAAGGATCAAGCCTTCTCAGGGAAATCCTTCCTATACGTCTAATTCTTCTCAGCACCCCTTCCTTTACATAGAAGACGTTTTTAGTGTAAAACGTCTCCGTTATTTCTAGACCTAGCTCTGCTGCCATC
>JBGTGK010000005.1:0-4515 GCA_041746795.1 Phormidesmis sp. | reverse complement strand
TGTAAATCGGTGAAGCTGTTCATAGGCTCCTGAGTTGGGTAGTTCTCTCTCAGGAGCCTATTGAGCGATCTACTTTCTTAGCCTTGGCTCAGCCAAGCTCATAGCGATCGCTCTTTCAACACTATTTGTCTAAACTCCAGTTATGTGTGCTTGATGAACGCGATCGCCCCACCCCAAACACCCCACCCATAGCTTACAGGCTACACCCCTTAAACCCGGTAACAATACCAAAAGTCAGGCTGAATATAGAATAGAAACCTGTTGCTCGGGTCTAAAAGCTAAATGCCAAGGCTTAAATTTGACGCCATAGCAGCAGATGTTTGAGGGTGAATCTTAAACGTAATTGCTATTTCAACTACAGTTTATTTTACGCTAGATGAGCTAATTTGAGGGTTCGTTGACAAAAGGGTTTCCGTGATGACATCAGCGCAATTCTCCAAAAGGGAAAGCAAGGCTAGGCCAGCACCCACGCCTCAGCACAAGCACATTGTTTTAACCTCACATCCAGGCCAGTCGGGTCAAGCACCCTTGCCGATTCATTGGGGACAAGCCGATCCTAACGAGCGCGGGCCGATTATTGCCACGCTGGGAAACACGGCTGATCGCAATGCGATTGGCACGCACTCTGGTGCCTATGCGGTGTACCGGGCGCTGGCAGTTGCTAGCGGTAGCCTAGAGCGCAACCATCGAGCTGACTTAACCAACACTTCGCCGACCGTTTCGATTGGCCCACATCCGAGCTGGGCCGCTGCCGACAAAATTGTCTCTATCGATCCATTTGGTGCGCTAGATAACGGATTATTTGCTGATCTGAGAGCTGAGGGATACGACATTCGCCCTTCAATTGCAATTACTAGAGCGCATATTAATATTCCAGAGATGCAGGCGGCGATCGCGAAAGGCCGAGTAAAAGTAGATGGCAAAATTTTGAACCAGCGAGGAGAGCTGGTGGCAACTAAGGCAGCGATTGAGCCGGTTTGGTATTTGCCAGGGATTGCTCAGCGGTTTGGCGTGCGAGAAAGTGACCTGCGCCGAACCCTATTTGAGCAGACGGGGGGCATGTTTCCAGAGCTGGTGACCCGGCCTGATTTGCAGGTGTTTTTACCCCCGATTGGAGGCTATACCGTTTATATTTTGGGAGATGTGGAGGCGATCGCAGATCCCAACCGCCCGGTGGCCGTCCGTATGCACGACGAATGCAACGGTTCCGACGTGTTTGGCTCAGATATTTGCACCTGTCGCCCGTACCTGGTGCATGGCATTGAGGTAGCGCTAGAGACGGCCCAAGCGGGTGGCGCAGGCGTGATTATCTACGCTCGAAAGGAAGGGCGAGCGCTGGGTGAGGTGACCAAGTTTTTGGTGTACAACGCTCGTAAACGGCAGGAAGGCGGCGACAGAGCTGATACCTATTTCACCCGTACCGAGTGCGTGGCGGGCGTTCAGGACATGCGCTTTCAAGAGCTTATGCCAGATGTGATGCACTGGCTGGGCATTGCGCGAATCGATCGGTTTGTCTCTATGAGCAATCTTAAGTATGACGCCATTGTGCAGTCGGGCATTGAAGTAGGAGAGCGCATTTCCATTCCAGAAGGCCTGATTCCCGCTGATGCACAGGTCGAAATGAACGCTAAAAAGGCGGCGGGCTACTATACCGAAGGTGAGGTGCCCGATGAGGCTATGCTGACGCAAACAATGGGTCGTCAGTATGAGGAATCCTGATGGATCGCACCCAACAGAATGCTGTTGCCTACCTGCAAACGCCTCAGGCAATTCGCGATCGCTGCCATCAAATCTTCGACTTGTGCCAGGCCAACCAGCTCGAACATTTCACCTGCGATCTCTCCCAGTTAGACACCATAGCTGCCTATGTTGTAGAAACCACCGAACAGCTCTATCCCGATTTCAACGTACCGTTTCACAGCCGCTGGCGTCACTTTGATGCGGGCGGTGCGCCCAGATTAACCGCCCTGCACCAGTCGCTATCGGCAATGAACAGTTTAGAGAAAGGGCGATCCTGTCTTGATTTGGCGATCGTTAGCGTTTTGTTAGACGCGGGAGCCGGGAGCCAGTGGCGCTACCACGATGCTTTAGCCGAGCAGGTTTTGACTCGTTCAGAAGGACTAGCCGTAGCCAGTCTTCGCGCCTTTGAACAAGGTGTCTTTTCGGCTGATCCCGCCTCTCCTTATCAGGTAAATGCCAGTCGGCTCCAGCAGTTGACCGAGGGTGACTTAGCCCAGATTTTTCAGGTGAGCGACAGCAATCCGCTAGTCGGACTCTCCGGTCGGCTAACGTTGCTGCATCAGCTAGGTGCAGCTTTAGCAGCCCAGCCAGATTGTTTTGGTTCGGATCTAGCCAGACCCGGCAATCTGTTGGACTACTGGAAAGAACGCTATGGAGAAAAGCTAGACGCTGGCGTGCTGCTAACGGAAATCCTCCAGCACTTTGGAATCATTTGGCCGGGACGCGTGGCCGTTGCGGGCGTTAATTTGGGTGATGTGTGGCCCCATCCTGCCTTGGCTGATGCAGAACCGGATAATCTGGTGCCTTTTCACAAGCTCTCACAGTGGCTCACTTACTCGCTAGTTGAGCCGCTTACCACAGCAGGCATAACGGTCACCCATTTAAACGCACTGACCGGCTTAGCTGAGTATCGAAATGGCGGGCTGTGCGTCGATCTTAAGCTGTTGGTTCCCAAGCATTCAGGCGTCATGCAGGCGGCTCATTTGCCCGGTTCGGTCGTGGTGGTGGAATGGCGATCGCTAACGGTCGTCATGCTGGATTTGATTGGCGATCGCGTCTGCCAGCTGCTCAACAAGTCTCCAGAAGATCTCCCCCTAATTAAGGTGCTAGAGGGCGGCACCTGGGCAGCCGGACGGCGAATTGCCAAGCAAATGAGGCCCACGGGCACGCCACCTATTACGATTCAAAGCGACGGCACTGTCTTTTAACACCAGTCTTTTGATGCGAGTCTTTTAATTCCAATTCTTTAGTTTCAATCACAGCAGCGAGATTTTTTAAATGCAGCTAACGACTCTCATTGAGCATCCGTTAATTCAGCATAAGCTGACCCTGATGCGGAAAAAAGACACCAGCACCGCTAAGTTTCGACAGCTCCTAGAAGAAATTGGTATGCTGTTAGCCTACGAAGTCACCCGCGATTTGCCCTTAGAAAAAGTCTCGATTGAAACGCCTTTTGCCACCATGGATGCCCCGATGCTAGTCGGTAAAAAGCTGGTGTTAGTCTCTATTATGCGAGCCGGGCAGGGCATTTTAGACGGCATGTTGACACTGATGCCCGCCGCCCGAGTAGGTCACGTCGGCCTGTACCGCGATCCTAGAACGCTGGTTCCTATTGAATACTACTTTAAGGTGCCAGCCGACGTACACGAGCGAGAAATGCTAGTGGTTGACCCGATGATGGCGACCGGAAATTCTGCGATCGCTGCCGTCCACCGTCTCAAAGAAACCCGCCCCAAATCCATCAAGTTCGTCTGCCTGTTAGCCGCGCCCGAAGGCATTGCCAGCTTTCACGAAGAACATCCTGACATTCCCATTTTCACTGCCGCCATTGACGACAAGCTAGACGAACATGGCTATATTTTGCCAGGGCTAGGAGATGCGGGTGATCGCATGTTTGGCACCCAGTAAGTAGCTATTATGGAACTTCTACAAGACTAAATTGCCCGGCACAAGCTGCCTGTACAGCTAACAAAATAAGATTCGTAGCCAGCTTTATCCGTGGCCAGCTTGTAGTACTTAAAATAACTACAGCGATTGATCGACCTGCTAAGTTCTGCTCATGTCGTAAGTTTTGGTCTGTTGTAAGAAACACTTCAAACCCTTCTTCTTCGGCTGCGTTAAGCAGATTGCCATTGCGTAACGTAGACCAGCCTTTCTCATACGCAGTAGAAATATCGTGAGGAGCAAGATGAGAGCGAAGTGGAACGAGTAGGCCTTGGTCGAAAAGAATACGCAATTATGTAGCCGGTGCGGTGCTGTAAGCAGCGTACTCTAGTACCTGCCGCACCTGATCAATAGTCACTCCGGGAAACCAATGCACGAACTGCTCGATAGTACTCCCATCTTCAAGATTTTCAAATAGAGCGGATGCAGGCACCCGCGTACCACGAAATACCCAGGAACCGCTGACGCGATCTGGATCCCGCTCAACAGCCTTGCACGTAGACCAATCAATCATTTTTTTAAGCACAGCTATTGCTTGCTGGATATGAAACCTAAATATGATGATTCCTCACTATCTATTAAATAGCATCTATGTCTGTGAATAGTCCACTACTCGTGTACGAAGAGATTAAGTAGCAAGTACTACAAAACCTGTTGTCGTAGGCTGTTTTACTAAGCAGAAAGGCCCAAAGATAGTACCAGAGATCGTACCAAGGATCGTAAGAGATAGACAAACCGCAGCAGTGACTTTATACCGGTGGTATCGCTATGGTAAATGTACAGGTAAAAGCAAAGAGCCCAGCAAAAGATCAGACAGAGGCTCAGACAAAT
>JBGTGK010000004.1:0-3465 GCA_041746795.1 Phormidesmis sp. | reverse complement strand
ATGCAGGCTGTTAGCAACTAAAGGGTAACTACTCCGGCTTAAATGGCGATCTGTTTGCATGGGCTATGAGTGATTTCGGTAAGAACACCAGTCGCTCCAGCCACCGGCATAGAGCTGGTGCATAGGGTGGCCAGCGACGACCAGCGCAAATAAATTGACGCAGGCGGTTACGCCAGAGCCGCAGTAAACGATGATTTCGTCATCCGGATCGAGATCGGCCCAGTGATTAGAAAGGACATCGGTGCTTTGCAGATGACCGGTTTCTGTAGTGATTGCTTGCCAGAATGAATTGACTGCGCCTGGAATGCTGCCTGCTATGGGGTCAATGGGTTCGACTTCGCCGCGAAAGCGTTCGGGCGATCTCGAATCAATCACCACCACGCCCGAATTCTCTTTTCGCTGCCGCACCGCTTCAATATCCACCGTCCAATCGGGCTGAAAACGGGCTTGAAAATTACCTTGTTTTGCCTCAGGCACTTCTACACTCAGCGGCAATCCTGCTGTCTCCCAAGCCCGTATCCCGCCGTCTAAAATGGAGACTTGTTCATGGCCCAAATATCGCAGCATCCACCATAGCCGAGCGGCAAAAGCAAAACGCGAATCATCATAAATTACAATTTGAGTAGGGCCATGTGGCGGCGCTGAATAGATGCCTATTTGATTGAGTTTAGCAATGAACTGTTGCCAATCAGGAAAAGGGTGCCGACCGCCGTGAGCCTGAACAGGGCTAGAGAGATCTTGATTGAGATCGAAGTAATATGCGCCCGGAATGTGGCCTGCTGTGTATTGGCTGTGGCCCAAGTCTGGTTCCGACAGCGAAAAGCGAGTATCGATCACAACAATGTGAGCGTTATCGGGCTGTGCGATCTGTGAAGACAGCCAATCAACTTCTACTAAGTAAGGACGCTTTGCCATAGCCTGAACACCGAAAACAGCGTCTTAATTATCGCTTTTATCGTCTATTTGCTGCCCAGCGCCGTCTCCACGGTTTTGTTGGCATCAGCTCAGAAGCAGCTTGGGCCTGAATTCGGTTAGCCAATATTTCCGCAGCCGTCGCGTTCAAATGCGGATCTTGGTAGGGTACAGCGGCCCGCGTTTGCAAATGCTCTTGCGCTTGTTGGGAAAGTGGCAATAGTTCAGTAAACGGTCTGTAGCTAGCAATCGTTCCAGGCCATTGACGCGCTGGGGTAGAAATGGTGCCAAGGGTCAAACCGGCAAGTAGTAGAGAAGCCCGCACAGCGGCTGCACAGGAGTAGGTGACGAGTTCGCCCCTGTTAGGTTTGAGACAATGGGAGACTAAGCCCAGAAATTCTGTTGTCCAAAGCTGAGGGCAATTCGGCGGTGAAAACGGATCGAGAAAAATCACGTCTGCCTGCCAGTTTTGAGCAACTAAGGGCTGAATTTGCTGGCGGGCATCGCCAAGTAGAATTTCGGCTCGCAGGTTTGTTGTTTGAGTAGTGCAGTTGGTAGACAGATTTTGAAGAATTTGTTGAATTTGAAGAGAGTAGCTTTGGGTGAGGTTTTGCGCGATCGCACTTCTCGCTGCCGCCAAATCAATTTCCAACGCCTTCACCTCCACCTGGCAATTTTCATTCACTGCCCAAATCGTTTCTAGCGCCGCTGCTGTGTTGTAACCCAATCCATAGCACACGTCTAATATTTTTAAAGCGCCATCTGCTGGCATCTGCTGCGCCCGCTGTGCGAGGTGAGCGGCTACTACATAAGTTGTTTGAGCTTCACAGCAAGCGCCCGCACGGCTGTGAAACCATTCACCAAACTCAGCAGAATAAAAGGTGCTGGAGCCATCACCCGTGACCACCGGTGTAAATTGATCGCTCACTTCACTTACTTCACTTACTTCACTCACTTAAACATTTAGCCATGACGTTGTTGCACGAATAGTATGCGTTAGCAGATAGTATATCGATATCTTGCCTATCCGTTCGCCTCATGACAGAGAAACCATCGAAGACAGAGTACCGCATTCGCAATTGGCGTGAGTACGATGGTGCCCTGGAAAGTGGTGATTTGCTGTGCTAAAAGGCGTTGACTGTGCCTGGAATGCTGCCTGCTATGGGGTCAATGGGTTCGACTTCGCCTCGGAAGCGCTCGGGCGATCGCGAATCATCATAAATTAAAATTTGCGTAAGGCCATGTGGCGGCGCTGAATAGGTGCCTATTTGATTGAACTTAACAATGAACTGTTGCCTTTGAAGAAACCTCTTATCAAGCCCTGATGTCAACGAATCCTCAAATGAGCTTACTCAAAAGGCCAAGCAGACTGTAGTTGAGATAGCAGTTAGGGACAAGCGCTTAAATAATGTACGGGCGGACTTCAGCGTTTAGAGCCCTCATCCTCAACCTTTTAAAGGGCCACTATGCCCTGCACTTGCCTTCATCCCAAATCCTTCTCCCCCAGGGAGAAGGACTACGCGCTGATTTCCCTCGTAGGGTTACGGCGTGATGAAATGTTTTTGTTGCTTTGAGAGCAGTATTTCCTGGATCTATAAATGTATTTCTTTGTTCTAAAGAAGTATATCCTTGATCCAAAGAAGTGTTTGTGGGTTTGGCAGAAGTCTTTCCTGATCTATAAAATGTATTTCTTTGATCTAAAGAAGTGCTCTCTTGATCTAGAGAAGTGTCTGCGAGTTTGGCAGAAGTCTTTCCTGGATCTCAATAAGGGCTAGCAGCGTTGCAAGGAGGGCTAGCGAGTTTGGCAGGATGGGATGTTTTGCCTGTGGAGAAGCTATGGCCTATCGCGAGGGCTATCAATGGCTAGTCGCTAGCAGTGTATAAAATATCTATCAACTTTAGTGGTTTTATCACTGACAAGGATCGTTAGGATGTGAATACTAAGGTCGGAGGCGGGATAGGGCTTCGGTTGGGTTTAGCGATAGGTCGTGGATGAATCAGGCAGATCAGGAACGGGTCGAGCAGTTTTTAAGCAGTTGGTTAGGTTCTGGCGGTAATGAGCGAGCTAACTATCAGGGCTTTTTCCTAGATTTATGTCGGGCGTTGAATGTGGAAGGGCCACCGCCTAAAGGGAGCAATCCAAACGATCCTTATTGCTTTGACAAAGATATTAAAACCTACAGCGGTGATAAAACGGCTCCGACGACGCGCTTTGCTGACTTTTATAAGGAGGGCCACTTTTTAATAGAGGCGAAGCAGGGCAGTACGAATTCTAGCAAGGGGCACGGCAAGCAGGACACGAAGGCGTATCGCGATGTGATGCAGAAGGCGTTTCATCAGTTCCTAGCTGGCCTCAGAATTTTAACTACTCCTGCTCTTATCGGTTGTGCACATTATAAAGGTATTAAATAATAGACTTAATCGGAAATAGGTCGTTAAAATAGAGTAAAGGATTATCGAGAGGCAGGTTGTTCGATGAAAGTGAACTATGCAGAGCTAAAGAATAGACCCCGCATCCTGCAAAGCCTGAGCGGGTTAAACCCAAGTGAGTTT
>JBGTGK010000003.1:0-1528 GCA_041746795.1 Phormidesmis sp. | reverse complement strand
ACATCCTTTCCTTTTTCAGTTGCGCTACGACGCAGCGCCTCTTCTACAAGCGACATGGACAAATCTGGGAGAATTTCTGAAATCCGGATTTGGCGACTGCCGCCGTTAGCAACCGCAAAAGCAATCATGGTTGCAGCCCTGGCTTTGACAACCCAGTATTATTGAATGCCGAGCCGATCGTACAATAAACGCTTCTCTCCAAGGTCGTCACTTAGGTCGTCACTTAAGGTTGTTGAGGATATTTCGATGGCCAAAGTAGGCGGGCCATATACATCTACGTTTATAGGCTGATTGTTTTTAGGAGGAACCTGCATATCTGGAGTCACGCTAGAGTCGATGTAATACGCTAAGTTGAGCTGACACTCTCTTCCTGCTGCTTTCCGAAAGCTAGCGCTTACAAACGAAGCAACATAATTAATATCTTTCAGCGTTCCATAAAGGCTCATCACGGTAGATAGAACTGAGTTATCTCGACCGTGCGCTGAGCCAATCGGCATTGTTTCTATCCTCATACAACCGGAATCGTAGTAGAAGCGAGCATTTTTCAGGTCGGGGCGCTCTGTCAAGGCCAAAACAAGGCCAAAAAATCTTTCCAGCTAGCCTGTACCCAAGCGTCAGTAACTAGAGTTTGCGTTGCAGGTGATGTATTGACCATTCCAGTTCACCTCTCGACAGATTCTGATTGAGTCACGACTTAAACTTCAGTGTACTCATATCTTTAGAAACCTCTCTCACGAGCGAATCCATCCATCCGCTCGTGACAGGTTTTTAGTCAGCCGCGCCCAGCAGCTCTTTTGCCCAGCGGTCTACGTCGTAGGCTTTAACCGCTTTGTACATGCGTCCCATGCGTTCCTGCTGCTCTTCAAGGCCCATCGCTAGCGCCTCGTCAATCGCTTTATCCATGCTGCTGTCAGCATAAGGATTGGTAAGCACCGCGTCAGGCAATTCTACTGCTGTGCCCGCAAATTCGGAAAATACGAGCACGCCATCTCTGCCGCCTCGGGCAACGACAAACTCTTTGCCGACTAGGTTTAGGCCGTCTCTCAGCGGTGTAATCCAGGCGATATCTGCGGCGGCATAAAGCGCCAAAATTTCTTCTAACGGCAGCGCTGAGGTAAAAAGTAAAATGGGCGTCCAGCTAAGTTTGGCAAAGCGACCGTTGATTTTGCCGACTAGCCTTTCGATTTCGCTTTGGGCCGTGCGATAAATTCGCATTCCGGTTGCGGGCTTGGCGACAGCAACGACAAAGTTGATTTTGCCCTGAAGCTCGGGGCGGCGGGTGAGTAGGCGTTCGTAGCACAGCAGCATTTCCTTAGTGCCTTTAACGTAGTCCACCCGTCCGGCGGAGACGATCAGCTGGCGATCGCCTCCCATTTCCTCACGAATCTCAGCCACTCGCTTTTTGACCTCCGGCTTTTCAACCACAGAGCGAATAAAGTCTACATTGGTACCTACCGGGAACGCCCCCAAGTGAACTAGCTGGTCTTTATAGCGAACCTTTGTCGTCATTTCTGGAACAGCTAACGCC
>JBGTGK010000002.1:0-23728 GCA_041746795.1 Phormidesmis sp. | reverse complement strand
AGCTTTAGCGGCCCCAGGTCGGAGACGTGCATAAAGCCATTTTTGTCGCTATCACCAATGTTTACAAAGCAGGCGTCAATGCCTGGCAAAATATTTTCTACCGTGCCGAGATAGATATCTCCGACCTGGTGGCTACCAGTGGCAACGATAATCTCTTGGATCTGATCTTCTGAAAAAACGGCAGCAATACGATGCTGCTCTGCAATAACAATCTGCTTTGGCATTCAATATTCCTCTGAAGCCTGCTAGGAGTGCCTACGTTTTAGGGCTTTGGCTGCTAGCGGTGCTTGAGTCGTAAGTAAAAAGGGTAAAAAACTAATGTCGTGAAAACTGATCTGAGCTAGGTCTGAAAACCAGTCTGGAAGCGTAATCGGGCCCAAAATATGAACAGACCTTGGAATCTAAATTGCGGCGGTGAAAGCTTTCAGCTTGTGGAAAATGGTTACCTAGGTAATTTGCTAAAGAACCCGCTTGAGTGAACCGAGGGCAGAGAAGTTTTTCTTCAGCTCTGTACTCTTCGGCACTTTTCGGCCATTTTCTGTGCTTTTCGGCCACTTATTTGGAAATCTGTTGGCTGCGCTGAAAAGATAGCTCGGCTAGTTGAAATAGAGCTTTGCCTCAGGAGGGTCTGCAATAAAGAGTTATCATTTTATGAAGACCAACGTCCTTGGCCCGGTCAAAACCGCTACCTAAGACCCTGTTCTGAAAGCTTACTTCTCGGAAGCTTTCAGAACAGCTGCTTACACCCCTGTGGATTCTCTTTCTCTTATCCTTGGCTCTCTCTTAGCTTTCCTTCAGTACTTTCCTTATATTCAGCCCCTACAAGATTTCTCCTGTCACATAGCTTCCTTATAGTCGCTGCTCTACTAAGACTTGCACATCAGCGCTCAGATAGGCAAGACGTGAGTACCCAACTCCTTACAGAACTCGATACTGAGCCTAATAGCAAGCTGCCAACTGCTGCCAATTGACGCTCTGCACTAAATTAAGTGCGCCTGATTAAGTGCGGCGTTTGAGACAGTTACCGAAAGCCACTCGCTAGAGCAGACCTGACTGCTACAATCACTTTCCGTGGATGTATTATAGCGCCAGAGGTGCTTTTGCACCATTTTGCCATACAAAATTTTAATTTGACGAATGACTAGATCTTTAGGAGGGGCTTTAGGAATTGAGTGTTTGACGCATGCTTATTCGTTTAGAAAAAAACAAGACAAGCTTAAACCCCTAGCGTCAATCAGGGCGATAGGGGTTTTAAGCGCGTTTAGCTTAGCTATTCTCAGCAGGGGGCTATTCTGGCTAAAGGTTGCCAAGCTGATTGTGTCGTCTACGAAGCGGAGGCTGTGGAGAGCGATCGCTTACGCCGAGCCGGGCCACGCCGGGCTTCATCATCACCTGAACTGCCATTTTTGTCTTGATGATTAGAGGCCGCACCGTCAAAGTGCTGAAGCATCAGAACGGCGACCGGATACTGCTTGGGCAGCTCACGACGCACAAACCGGCGAACGTCTTCTTCTAGGCGGGACTGTAGCCCCTCCCACTTCACCGTTGGGTTGGCACTGTTGGGGTCGTCAACCACTTCTTTCCAACGCTCGCTCAGCGACTTCTTAACAGTCGTAACCGCGCTGCGCTCCCACTGCTCCTGAGTTTTCACTGTAACCACGCCACGCAGATTGATCGTTGGATCACCCAGTAGCTTACCATTGCCATCAACGGTAGCTGAGATGGTGATGATGCCATCTTCAGCAAGCTGCTGGCGCTCTTTTAGGACGCCACGCTCAACGATGCCAGTACGTGAGGCGTCTACCAGCTCAATGCCTGCGGTGACCTTGCCATCTACCTTCATGCTTTGGGCCGTCAGCTTGATCACGTCACCGTTGTTAACAATAGCAACATTACCTTCTTCAACGCCTGAGGCGATCGCCATCTCAGCGTGTTTAACCAGCATTCTATGCTCGCCATGCACTGGGATAAAGAACTTAGGCCGCGTTAGCGCCAGCATGAGCTTGTGATCTTCCTGGTAGCCATGGCCAGAAACATGGAGACCTTTGGCCTTGCCATACATGACCCGAGCGCCCTGCACCATCAGTTTGTCGATGGTATTAACAACGCTAATAGTGTTGCCAGGAATAGGGTTGGAGGAAAAGATGACGGTATCACCTTTTTGAATCCTGATTTGACGGTGGGAACGGTTGGCGATGCGGGTAAGCGCCGCCATTGGCTCACCCTGTGAACCGGTCGTCAGGATCATAGCCTTTTCATCAGGGCACTGCTTGAGCATATTTAAAGGCTTAAATAGGCTGTCTGGGGCGTTGATGTAGCCCAGGTTGCGGGCGTGAGAAATGACGTTGAGCATAGAACGACCCACCACGAATACATCGCGCTTATGCTTTTGGGCTAGCTCCAGCAACATGCTGACTCGGTGTACAGAGGAGGCAAAGGTGGTGACAAAAAGCCGACCTTTGGCATCGTTGAATTCCCGATCGAGATTGGGGAAAACGGCGCGTTCTGAGGGTGTATTACCCGGAATTTCTGCGTTGGTAGAGTCGCTGATTAGACAGAGTACGCCTTTTTCACCGTATTCTGCGATTTTTTGAAAGTCGAAGAACTCGCCATCTACAGGGGTGTGGTCAACTTTGAAGTCGCCGCTGTGAATGACGGTGCCGACGGGCGTCTCAAGCGCCATGGTGAAGCTATCGGCCATGGAGTGAGTGTTGCGGATGTACTGGGCTTTGAAGTGCTTGCCAAATTGGACGGTGTCACGCGGGCCAACGGTGTGTATTTTGGTGCGATCGCTCACGCCAGCTTCTTCGAGCTTGCCCTGCAAAAGCGCCATTGCTAGGCGCGGGCCATGAATCACCGGAATATCAAACTGCTTGAGGTGAAAGGCAATGCCACCAATGTGGTCTTCATGACCGTGAGTGACGATCATGCCTTTTATTTTGTGCTGATTTTCCTTCAGATAGGTAATGTCGGGCAACACAATATTGACGCCGTGCATTCCTTCTGTTGGGAAAGAAAGCCCCGCGTCTAATAATACGATTTCGTCGTCGTATTCAAATACGCAGGTGTTCTTACCAATCTCGTGGAGGCCACCTAGGGGGATGATCTTGAGCACTTTTTCATCTTTGCTCCTGCCGCCACTTTGACCGCCGTTTTGGTCACCGTTTTGGTCACCGTTTTGCTGGCCGTTTTGCTGGTTGCCCTTAAGGGTTGGGCTCTGGCTGCTGCTTCTTGTTGCGCTTCTAACCATGTATTTCCTTTATCTTTGCGAATTGTAATATCAAAAACTTGACTGTGAAAATCTGAATGTGAAAGCTTGAGTAAGCGGCTAATCGCTCACAGGCTGACTCAGGTGTGACTGTTCGTTGCGAATCACTTTCCTGGTAGCTCGCTTGTGACTGGGCTTATGACTGGGCTTGTAACTGGGCTTGTAACTGGTCGGTGCATTACAAAGATCTATCTAAAGCGCTAGCTACAGCTATGCAGCAAGATGCTCGGTCAAAGCCGCTCGGCTTATTTTTACTGCGGGCGAATTTCAGTGAATTGTTCGTAAACAATGAGGGTTACCTAAATTTTATGGACTGCTTGGAAATGAAAAGTTTGCACCTGGCGGCTTGAGTTAAGTGAACTAACAAAATACGCGTGCTGCCGAATGGCCGAACTATGCTGGGCTCGCTAGCGCGTCAGCGCTGCTTGTGAGAGATTTGCCAGACCTTGCGGTGTCGATAGGGGTCGGGACGCAGAAATACCAGGCTGTTAAACGACCGTCTTAAGCTGGAGAGACTGGCCAGTCATTTACCATGTCTTTATATATAGCGTGCTGGCTGCAGGTTGCTTGTTTTAGGAATTCCGTCTTGCCTTCGGCACTGGTAGCTTTCTCTCTACCACCTAACTTAACAAACACTATTACTTATAGTTCACTACTACTTATAGTTAGTCTATCGCCAATAGATTGAGTTGTAAAAGTGTGGTTTTCACGGCTTGCCTCAACTCAGGTGAGCCTTCACACAAGGGGAGTCGGCAATTCCCCACTGACCAACCCTGTAGTTCTAGGGCCATTTTAAGTGGAATAGGACTTGTAAAGGAAAACAGAACTTTAAATAGCGGTATGAGCTGGAGGTGTAAGGCTTTTGCCTCACTCACCTGGCCGACCTCATAGGCACGAACCATTTTTTGTAATGAATCCCCAGCCAGATGGCTCGCTACGCTAACTACGCCTACAGCGCCTACAGAGAGCATCGGGAGCGTTAGAGAATCATCCCCCGAATAAATCTCGAAGTCGGCAGGGCAGATCCTGCTAATTTCGCTAACCTGATCAAGGTTCCCACTTGCCTCTTTAATGGCGACGATATTAGAAATTCCTGATAGCTTAGCAACTGTCTCAGGAAGCAAGTTGCAGCTAGTGCGCCCAGGCACATTGTAGAGCATGATCGGTAAATCAGGTACGGACTGGGCGATCGCCTCGAAATGCCCTACTAATCCTGCCTGCGGCGGCTTGTTGTAATAGGGTACTACCTGCAAAGACCCATCTAGCCCAAGCTTGTCAGCTTTTTGGGTGGCCTCAATCGCCTCCTGCGTGCTGTTAGACCCTGTCCCCGCCAGCACCTTTGCCCTCCCGCTGACCGCTTGCTTAACCACCTTAAACAAAGCGTATTCCTCATCCCAGGTAAGGGAGGGAGACTCGCCCGTTGTCCCACAGACCACGACTGTGTCCGTACCGTGGTCTACCAGATAGCTAGCCAGCTTTTCTGCAACTGGGTAGTTGACCTCCCCAGAAGGTAAAAAAGGCGTTGCCATGGCCGTTAGCACTCGCCCAAATTTAGGCCTAAATCCAGGGCTATCGGAGCTATTCATATTCATTGCCTTTTAGTTTTGCGTTAGACTCTCACGGGTGATTTTAGCCAGCGTTTCGCCACTACTAACTCCGCAATCTGAATGGCATTAAGCGCTGCCCCCTTACGAATTTGATCGCCGCATAGCCACAGCTCTAGCCCCGATGGATGAGATAGATCCTGACGAATGCGACCGACTAAAACGTCATCTTCACCGCTGGCATCTATAGGCATGGGAAAATAGTTGGCGTTCCAGTCTTCAACTAGCTGAACACCGGCTGCTTGTGTGATCGCCTCCCTAGCCTTCGCCACATCAAACGGCTGCTCAAACTCAAGATTTATCGCTTCGGAATGCGCCCTGAGTACAGGTACCCGAATACAGGTCGCCGAAATTCTAAGATCCGGTGTGCCAAAAATCTTACGCGTCTCATTGATCATTTTCATTTCTTCCTCACAGTAGCCCTGCTGATTAATAGGCGTATTATGCGGAAATAGATTGAAGGCCAGCGGATATGGAAAGCTCTCAGTAGGCGGCTTTTTACCATCTAAAATGGCTTGGGCCTGCTGCTTGACTTCTTCCATAGCCCTTGCCCCCGCACCACTAGCTGACTGATATGTGGCCACGACGATGCGGCGAATCGGCTGAATTTGCTGTAGGGGCCACAGTGCCACGCTCATCAAAATAGTGGTGCAGTTAGGATTAGCGATGATGCCCCGATGGCCTTCAGCCGCTTCAGGATTCACTTCTGGCACAACGAGCGGCACGGAGCTATCCATTCTAAAAGCGCTGGAGTTGTCAATCATCAAGGCACCTGCATCGACAATTGCCTTGGCCCACTCTTTTGAGATGGAGCCGCCTGCCGAAGCCAGCACAATATCGACCCCTTTGAAGGCTTCTGGGCTGACGGCTTCGACCGCAATAACGCTATTTTTAAAGCTAACTTCTGTACCCGCCGATCGAGGAGACGCCAGCAGCCTTAGCGACTTTAGCGGAAAGTCGCGTTCTTCTAGCAGCTGAAGTAATTCGGTGCCGACTGTGCCAGTGGCACCTAAAACGGCAACATTATAAGAGTCAGGCAAGCGAGTGTCCTCCAATTCTTTAGGTAGCCAGCTATTTTGAACTGCTATTTTGAACGATAGAGTCAGGCTAGTAGCTGCTGTAACCACTATACATTAAGTGAAACAGCGCCCTGCTTTAAGCTGCGGATAATAGATTGTGAGGAGCATCGGTGGCAAAGAAATAAGACAACAGGGCGCACCAAAAGGATTCAAGTTTATTCGGAATCAATGTAATGAGGTGTACAATGTCTTACTGCGACGGTAAACCAACCTCCGTTTCCTTTTTGCGGCTGATTTTATGTGAGTTATCACAAGCATTCGCCCAACATCAGTATTTGTTCAACATCGTTTGTATATGAAAGTTACCCAGGAAAACCTGCCCGAAGCTCAAGTCGGGCTGGAAATAGAAGTCCCCGCAGAATTGACGAAGCAAAGCTATGAAAAGGTTTTGCAGGGCTACATGAAGTCGGCCAATATTCCTGGGTTTCGTAAAGGAAAAGTGCCTCGCCAAATTCTGATTCAGCGCATTGGCACGCTACAGCTGAAGGCCGCTGCCCTAGAAGATTTGCTTCAAAAGGCAATAGACCAGGCGATAAAGCAAGAAGAAATTGATGCGCTCGGCAATTATCAGCTGCGCTCAGAGTTTGAAAAGCTGATGGGTGAGTATGAACCTGGCAAAGTGCTGACTATTTCCGCGTCTGTAGACGTGCCGCCACGGGTTGCGCTCAGCGAATACAAAGGCCTGTCCGTTAAAGCAGAAGAAATTAAGACCGATATTGCTGCGCGAGTAGATGAAACGCTGGAAGGCTATCGCGAAAACTTAGCAACTTTGGTACCTGTAGAAGATAGAGCTGCTAAGAACGGAGATGTGGCAGTGGTTGACTTTGTGGGCAAAGCTGCAAACGAGGCTGGTGAACTCGAAGAATTTGAAGGCGGCAGTGCTCAAGATTTCCAGGTTGAAATTAAAGAAGGTCGCTTCATTCCTGGCTTTGTAGAAGGCATTGTGGGTATGGAGCTGGAGGAAGAAAAGAACGTAGAGGTTACCTTCCCTGAAGACTACCCACAGGAGGAGCTGGCCGGTAAGCCGTCTACTTTTGCCATCACGCTTAAGGAACTTAAGGAAAAAGAGCTGCCTGAGATTGACGACGACTTTGCTGAGGAAGTCAGTGAGTTTGAGACGCTCGAAGCGCTGCGTAAGTCATTAGAGGAGCGCTATGAGAAGGAAGCTGCTGATACTACTGACGGCAATGTTGAGCAGGCCTTGCTAGACGAGCTTGTGAAGTATGTTGAGGCCGAGATTCCTGACACTTTAGTAAAGCGTGAGGTGGACTTTATCGTTAACCAAACGGCAATGCAGCTGAGTCGTCAGGGTATTGACTTAGGCAAATTCCTCACCAAGGAACTGGTAGAAGGAATGCGCAGCAATGCTCGTCCTGAAGCGATTGATCGGCTGCGCCGGACGCTGGCGTTGGGCGAAATTGCTAAGCAGGAGTCTATCAAGGTTGAAGACGATGAGATTAAGGCACGCGCTGAAGAAATGATGGCTGAGGTGGATGACCCCAGTCAGGTTGACCCAGAGCGGCTCAATCAGGTGGTCAACGAAGATTTGCTCAAGGAAAAAATTCTGGCTTGGCTGAAAGAAAATTCAACGGTTGAGCTGGTGCCTGAAGGTTCGCTAGCGCCTCTTGAAGAAGACGAAGATAACTCTGAAGATGAAGATGCTGAAGAGCCGATAGAGAAGGCTCTTAAAGAGGCTGAAGCCAGTGCTGAGAAAGATGCTGGGGAAGCTCAGGCGGTTGAGGTTGAGGTGGTTAGCGATCGCAAGTAAGGCCAGTGGCGCAGCCGTCGCTTAAGAGGAATGTAAAAAAACTTCTTAAAAGATCGACTGAGAAAATGCTCACAATGGCCCTTTTGAAAAGCGTATGTCAGGGAATGTCGAAAATAGATTGATTCGTTACAGTGGTATCGCATCTCTGCGCTTTAGTTAGGGTTGAGATGCGGTACATTAAGCACGTAATAGGCGGCTGCTTTAAGTTCTATGGATACATCAAATTTCGAGGGAAGTGCTCAGAACGTCGTGCCTATGGTGGTTGAGCAATCAGGGCGAGGTGAGCGCGCCTTTGATATTTACTCTCGGCTACTGCGTGAGCGAATCATTTTTTTAGGCACACCTGTGATGGACGATGTGGCTGATTCAATTGTGGCTCAGCTACTTTTTTTAGATGCTGAGGATCCTGAGAAAGATGTACAGCTGTACATTAATTCTCCGGGTGGCTCGGTCACAGCGGGCATGGCCATTTACGACACTATGCAGCAAATCCGTCCAGACGTCGTGACCATTTGCTTTGGGCTCGCGGCTAGTATGGGCGCTTTCTTGCTGGCGGGTGGAGCAGCGGGTAAGCGGATGTCTTTGCCCAGCTCAAGAATTATGATTCACCAGCCTTCAGGGGGGGCTCAAGGGCAGTCTGCTGATATTGAGATTCAGGCGCGGGAAATTTTATATCTGAAGAAACGCTTGAACGAGATGCTGGCGACGCACACCGGTCAGGACTTGGCGCGGATCGAGGCAGATACTGAGCGAGACTTTTTCATGTCTGCTGAGGAAGCTAAAGCATACGGCCTAATTGATCAGGTGGTCACTCGTCAGATGCTTTCTAATACTAAGCTGACTGCGGTAGGGTAACGGTTATGTCTAAGTACGACTCCCACTTGAAGTGTTCTTTCTGCGGTAAGTCGCAGGAGCAGGTGCGCAAGCTCATTGCGGGGCCAGGGGTGTATGTATGCGATGAGTGCGTTGATTTGTGCAACGAAATTTTAGATGAGGAGCTATTTGACTCCAATTCGTCGGTGGCTGCGCCTGCACCACGCCGTGATCAATCGCCTGAGCGCAGGCGAAAATCTTCTTCTCCCATCGCGCTTAATCAAATTCCGAAGCCGCGTGAGATCAAGTCTTATTTGGATGAGCACGTAATTGGCCAGGATGAGGCGAAAAAAGTGCTATCGGTAGCGGTGTACAACCACTACAAGCGCCTGAGCTTTGTGAATGCTGAGGCAGTTGAGGGCGACGAAGAAGATATTGAGCTGCAAAAGTCGAACATTTTGCTGATTGGGCCGACGGGATGTGGTAAGACGCTGCTGGCCCAAACGCTGGCGACGATTTTAGAAGTGCCGTTTGCGGTGGCGGATGCGACGACCCTCACTGAGGCTGGCTACGTCGGTGAGGATGTTGAGAACATTTTGCTGCGGCTGCTGCAAGTGGCGGACTTAGATGTGGATGAGGCCCAGCGGGGCATTATTTACATTGATGAAATTGATAAGATTGCTCGGAAGAGCGAAAACCCTTCGATTACCCGTGACGTTTCGGGTGAGGGCGTTCAGCAGGCGCTGCTGAAGATGCTGGAAGGCACGATTGCCAATGTGCCGCCTCAGGGTGGGCGCAAGCATCCTTATCAGGACTGTATTCAAATCGATACAAGCAATATCTTGTTTGTGTGCGGTGGCGCTTTTGTGGGGCTCGACAAAATTGTGGAGCAGCGGATTGGCAAAAAGTCTATGGGCTTTGTGCAGCCGGGGAAAGAAACCGATCGCGACAAAAAGTCTGTACAGACGCTGAAGCATCTGGTGGCTGATGACATTGTTAAGTTTGGAATGATTCCTGAGTTTATTGGGCGCATTCCGGCGATTTCGATTGTGGAGCCGCTGGATGAAAAGACGCTGGTTTCTATTTTGACTGAGCCTAAGAATGCTTTGGTGAAGCAGTTTAAGAAGCTGATGCGGATGGATAACGTGGAACTGGAGTTTCAGCCGGAGGCGATTAAGGCGATCGCGAAAGAAGCCTTTACCCGTAAAACCGGTGCCCGCGCCCTGCGCAGCATCATCGAAGAGATCATGCTAGACGTGATGTATGAGCTGCCCTCACGCGAAGACGTGAAGCACTGCGTGCTGACGCGGGAGATGGTTGAAAATCGGTCGACCGCTGAGCTGCTGGTGCATCCTTCTTCACTGCCTGAGCCTGAGTCCGCTTAGCGCTATATCTGCCTTAAAAGGCTTCGAGCCCCATGCCTTACGTCAGCGTTCACGATGTAGATCACTATTATGAATGGATTTCTACGCAAGACCATCCTGGCAGCTATGCAAAGCCGGTGATGGTCTTTTTACACGGCTGGGCGGGGTCGGCTCGCTATTGGGAATCGACGGCTGAGGCGATAAAGGATGATTATGACTGTTTGCTCTATGACATGCGGGGGTTTGGGCGATCGCGGGCCGCTACCCCCGCAGCTATGGCCGCAAACCCCTCACTCAGCTCTTTAGAAAGCTTTGCTGATGACCTGCTGGGCCTGCTAGACGCGCTAAAGCTCAGTCAGCCGGTATACATGAACGCTCACTCTTTAGGCGGCACAGCGGGCCTGTACTTTTTAGATCGCTACCCAGAGCGCGTAATCAAGGCTATCTTGACGTGCAACGGCAGCTTCCCCTACCAAAAATGGGCCTTTGAAGCGTTTTACCTCTTCGGTGGCTATGTCGTTGCCTTTCGACCCAAGTGGCTTGGCCAAATCCCGCTCGCACCCCAGATGTTTATGTCACGTTTTTTAAAGGGGCCGATTCCGATGGCGGAGAAAAAAGCCTTTCTCAACGACTTTTTAATGGCCGATGGCCCCACTTCAATGGGGACGCTAAAAGCTGCGGTGAGCAAGCACGCTACCGAAGTAATGCCAGCTGCCTTTGCTAACTTAAAAGTTCCGACCCTGATGATTTCAGGTGAGTACGACAAAATTACGCCCGCCAAGCTGGGAAAAGAGGCCGCCGATATCAGTGAGCAAATGCAGTACGTGCTGATGCCTAATACGGCCCATTTCCCCATGCTCGAAGATGCGGAAAGCTATTTAAAAATTACGCAGGCGTTTTTAGAAAAACTGGCTTAGTCGTTTAATCCTGACTCCAGGTTCTCTATGTAGCGGTTGTCATACGCCAATCTTTGCTGTCTTGCTGTGCGCTCCGTCTGATGTATCGCCGCTTCTCTAGCTCTAATCTGCTGATTTAGCTCGTCTAGCTTCTTCTGAACGCTGCCAATTGCCTGCAAGGCATTTTGCTCGCTCAGAAGCATCATTAAGTACTGGTTCAGATCAACGCCCTCATTTTCGGCTGCTTCTGCGAGCTTGCGATGCATCGTTTTCGGCATCGTGAGCAGTATTTCGCCGCTGTATGTACCTTCTGCTGCTTTAGTATTAGCCGTCTGCGGCTCAGCGTTAGTCGCCTGCGACTCAATAGTTTGGGTGTTGCTCATTATGTAAATACTACGTTTGATGTTGGCAAGGGTTGTGTCTAGAGAATGCTTAAAAGAATGCCGCATAGCTTCTACCAAATGTGCGCTAATACACAATTCTTTAGTCGATTAGCCCTCTGATTTCTGTTCAGATTTTACATATGGTGGTTTTTTGTTTACTTAAGTAGGGCAATCTCCCGGCTGAAATGGCAAACAAAATGCTCCCGCTTTTTAAATAGAGCAGGAGCGTCTTTCTGGCCTATTTAAAAAGCGGACTAATTGATCTAATCCAAACCAAGCTCACGTTTAAGACGGCCAATAGACTTTTCGCCGATGTAGTTTTCGCAGCGGATGATTTCGGGTGGACGAATGATGTCGTTGCGGGCAATCAGCAGGGCCTCTTTGATCGCAGGGTAGCTAGCTGTGTCTAGCGCGACGATGGTTTGCGCGCTGCGAACGACAGCAGAGAGCTTTTGCGCGTCTTCAGTTTGAGCAGTCATTACTAGGATGTCGTCGCCACGTAGGCTGTAGGAGAGCACTTCGGCGATGCGGATGATGCCGCTACTGAGGCTGACGAGTCCTAAACAGGTATCTTTAGCCAGATTTTTGAGCAGCTCACGCTCTTTGGCATAGTCGTAGATGTCGATGGGGATGACGCGGACGGATTTAGGGGCTGCGATCGCCTCCGCCTCATTCACGTAATACCGACTCGTTACCACGGTTCCCGACCGGGTTTGAGCCAGCACCTGCTCTAGCTCTTCCAAAGGCACTAGCTGCACCGGAATCTTTAGCGCCTGCTCCAGCTCACGCACCATCAGCTCGCCCGCGCCGTCTTCCCTTTTAATGGTGACCAGCACCCTAGCGCTACAGCGCAGCCGCCAGTCAACTTCTGTCATAAATAGCTCACGGGTCTGGTGCAAAGAGCATCCTTGCCGTAGCAGCTCATCTAAACTATTTTCTACCAGTTCCTGAGCCTTTGGAAACTTATCGAGCAGCGGTGAGCCTGGCTTAACAATTTCTGTAGTGCCCTCAGCGCGTACATAGATGCCTGAGCCTGGCATTGCTTCAACGACGCCTGCATCTTCTAGCTGGCGGTATACCTTGCTAATGGTATTGCGGTGCAGGCCCGTTTGCATGGCGAGTTGTCGCGTACTGGGTAGGCGGTATCCGGGTGGATATTGACGTGAGGCTATAGCAAACCAAATTTGGTCATATAGCTGCGTAGACGCCGGTATTTCGCTGTCTGTTTGAATATGAAACTGAACCACGGTCGCGTGCCTCCCGTTTGGCAAGGTTGGCTAGGTTAGGCGCTCGGCGCTTACGATTAACCCAACGGAATTTTAATACAAGTTGTCTCTTTAGAGATTAGTCGGGATTTTGCCGTTCGTGGTAGGCGATTTGGTCTTTTGCTTGCCTGCTCAATAATTCTTGACGATAGAGCCCGTGTCACAGCGCGTTTTACCTTGGTTTTGTCAGGGTTTTGTCTAGCCCCGTACAAAACCACCAATAACCCGATATATTTAAAAGCTACGTATATATTGACTAAACATCGTTTTATCTATAAGCGATTGAATACACTGTCTTATACTACTTTTTGAATGTCTTTATGAAGGAGATTTCTCCGTTGACCTTTTCAGCCGAAGATTTTGCAAAAGCCCTAGAACAGCAGGATTACCAGTTTGAGCGCGGTAGCGTTGTCACCGGTAAAGTCGAAACCCACGAGTCTGACGGGGCCTATGTTGATATTGGCGGTAAGTCAGCAGCTTTTTTGCCGACAAAGGAAGCCTCTATAGAATCGGACGCTAAGCTCGAAGAAATCCTTCCCATTGGCACAGAGCGCAAGTTTTTGATCATTAAAGATCAAGATGCCAATGGCCAAATGGTCATTTCTGTGCGGGCGATGGAGATTAAGGCGCTTTGGGAGAAGCTACAGGAGCGTCAGGAAAATGGCGATGTTATAGAGGTCACCATTTCTGGTAGTAATAAAGGTGGCGTCACGGCTGACGTTAGCGGCCTGCGAGCCTTTATCCCCCGCTCTCACTTAGCCAAGCGGGTAGAAGATCTCGATTCTTTGATGGGTCAAACCATCAGCGTAGCTTTCTTGGAAGTGAACGAAGAAACCAATAAGCTGCTGCTCTCTGAGCGAGTTGCCGCACGGGCGTCGGCTATGAGCCACTTAACTAAGGGCGAACTAATCGAAGGGACGATTGCTTCTTTGAAGCCCTTTGGTGCTTTTGTAGACTTTGGCGGCGCGTCAGGGCTGCTGCACATTAAGCAAATCAGTAAAAGCTACGTGTCTGCTTTGGGCGATGTGTTCAAAGTAGGTGACCCGATTAAGGCGGTCGTGCTTAACATTGACGATGAGCGCGGTCGCGTGGCGCTCTCGACTCAGGTGCTAGAAAAGTATCCGGGCGAAATCATCAAGGATATGGCGACTGTGATGGCTGAGGCCGAAGAGCGCGCCCAGAATGTAGGAAAAACATTGTCTGAAGGCGACGCTAATTAACATACGCGTATGAAAAACTATGGGCACTGTGTGGGAGCTGGATTTTTATTCCAGACCGATTTTGGACGAGCAGCAGAAAAAACGCTGGGAAATAATGATTTGCCAGGGATTACAGTCGGTAGACGATGATCCTGAACAGCTGTTTCGCTACAGCAAATTTGTGTCTAATACAGAGGTGAATTCTGACCAGCTAAAGGCGGCGCTGGAGGAGGCGATCGCCCAATCTGCCGCTCAATCTCAGGGGCAGCCTACTCGCGTTCGCTATTTCCGCTATCAAATGCAGAACATGATCAAGCGAGCCTGTGAGGAAACCGGGCTGCTGCCTTATCCTAGCCGCCGCACGCTAGCCCTACAGCGATGGTTGGAAGACCGCCAAAAGAACGTATATCCTAACGAGCTGGGCTATCAACCGGGAAGCTCACCTTCTGTCGCTAAGCCTATGGAGGTTGTGAACCCTTTGCCCGATGCGCTGAAGGGCCAAAAGTGGTCGCTCGTGAGCTTGCCTGCTAAAGATTTTGCCGAAATGGGTGAGTGGAACGTTGGCTTTGGCGAGTCGTTTCCTTTAGAGGTGGCGGGCGTGAGCCCTGAGACGCCAATTCCGGGCTTTATTATTTACTCGAACCGAGCGACGCCTTTGGCTGCCTGGATGTCTGGACTGGAAATTGCCTGCGTGCGGGCCGGACGCGAAGAGACGACTAACTATGCTTCTAAAAATACGGCAACGGCTCGGCTGCTGATGGATACCGGAACTATTGAGACTTGGCTCCTGGCAGATTTGGTCGGCTCTGAAACGCAGGCTGAGGGTGAGCGGTTTGAGCAGGCTAAAAAAGAGGCTAGTGGCGTTCACTTTATTGCGGTGCAAAGTGGCCCGGATGCCGATGCTTTCGCGGGGCTTTGGCTGATGCAGTCTCGGGAGTTTGGCTAATGGCGGTGGATAATCGAGGATGGGTGAAGACGGCTTTGATGTATGGGGTTTTGGGAGGGATTGCGATCGCCATGCTTCTCCCGCTCTTCTGGCTAGTGAGCACCTCTTTCAAAGCCCCCACCGAAAACCTCTTCCAGTTTCCACCCCAGTTTTTCCCTGAGTCCCCCACCTTCGGCAACTTCATCAAGGTATGGCAGTCTAACCCCTTTGGCCGCTACTTCTTCAACAGCACCCTCATTGCGGTCGTCACTGTCGTCCTTAACCTAATTCTTTGCTCTTTAGCTGCCTATCCTCTAGCTCGACTGAATTTTAAGGGACGAGAAATCCTTTTCTCTGTAATCGTCTCCACGATCCTGATTCCCTTTCAAATTGTAATGATTCCTCTCTACATCCTCACGGTAAAGCTAGGACTCACCAATTCATATATCGGCGCAATCTTCCCTTCCATCGCTTCTGCCTTTGGCATTTTCCTGATGCGTCAGGCCTTTCAGACCGTGCCCAAAGAATTAGAGGAAGCCGCCCGCATTGATGGCTGCACTGAGCTAGGCATCTGGTGGCACATCATGATTCCGTCCGTGCGTCCGGCGCTAGTGACGCTGGCAATTTTTGTCTTTATCGGCTCGTGGAGCGATTTTCTTTGGCCGCTGCTAATTTTAGATCGGCCTGAATATTACACTCTGCCGCTTGGCGTTGCTCGGTTAGCGGGTAGCTTTTCCCTAGACTGGCGGTTGATTGCGGCGGGCTCAGTGATTTCGATTGTGCCAGTGATTCTATTTTTTGTAGTGGCGCAGCGCTACATTGTGCCGTCTGAGACGGGCAGCGGTGTCAAGGGATAGCGAAAAGCAACTCACTATCGGCTGACAGGTAGGAAGTCAATTCGATCTCGAAATTCATCATTGAAGGCTGTTTCTGCCACTTCAATCGATTCGTCAATTGTCTGCCCGATGGTCAGGCTTGCGTTGAGCGTCAGAACGCCTGGAATATGATGCCCCTCTACAATATGATCTTTCAAATGCTTCGGCATAGATGCTCTATTGTTCGTGAACAAGACGAACTGATTAAGCTCGCACCAGTCAAAAATATCTGGATCTAAAGTCCCTTTATCAGGGACACGGGGTTCTCCTACGGCTCGGACAACTATGTCGGGTCGCCGTCGTCTCAATTTCTCGGTATAAAGGGGCGCTAAGTTCTCGTCCATCAGGTATTTGAGCATTACTGGGGGACGGCTTGCTTTTCATTTTGCTTCGCTCTCAATGCGCGCATTCTGAGTGTGAAAGGAGATGGATTGACTTCCTGCTCTCTACGCATTTGCTCGCCGTGCTCAATCCAGTCAGTAATGTACTTATTGACAGATTCCTTATTTCTTAGGTAGTAAAGGATGGTGGCATATACCTGATCTAGTGTGATCGTTGCGTAGGCTTGCTCAATTTCTTCCGGTGTTCGGGCGCGAAATATATAGTCGTACAGTACGGTTTCAATGCCTACTCGGGTGCCCTGCAAACGAATATCATTTGGCTCTAGAAAGTTGAAGTAGTCTTCTAATTGCATGGGATGGCCTCAGATGAGGGAGTACATTCTGCTTACACTGAACGGGCGTGAGCTACAGCATTATTTTAGGGTAGGGGCGATCACAGCCATTGGTTGGCAACTGCGTAGCTTTCGCTGCTGTAAATTTGGTTTGAGCGATCGCTCATATTCCTAAAAGCCTACCGTTCTAAGCTACCTTGGCAAAAAAAGTGGCAGCGTGGCGGCGTGGTGCAGAGTTTGCATGGGTTTGGTGACTGGCTGAAGGATGCGGCTAAGGTTCCTTGAAGACGGCTCAAAACATACCCGAGGCACTGAGGCAACAGCTTGGCCTGACCTGACCTTCGACCAACTATCACTGCACTCAAGCTGCACTTAATGCTAACCGGACTTCACTCATTCATGACTACCCTGCACTTAATGCCAATGGCTCCGCCGCCACTTACAATCATGCTGCACCCAACGCCGACTAGCCAGCAACAGTTCACGACCATCCTGCACTTGATGCCGACCACCCTGCACTCATCCACGACCACGCTGCACTTGATGCCGACCAGCCAGCAGCGCTTTCGACCACACTGCATTTGATGCCGACTAGCCAGCAACAATTTACGACCACACTGCACTTGGTGCCGATGCCGATACGTTGAAGCGTTAGCATTAAGATAGCCATTGACCTAAGGCAATCCTAAATATGGTTCAAGCACTCACCAAACCACTCACACTGGAAGCATTTTTAGCGCTACCCGAAACTAAGCCTGCCAGTGAGTACATCGACGGCCAAATAAGTCAAAAGCCAATGCCACAAGGAAAACATAGTGCGCTTCAGTCAGACCTTATGGCACTCATTAATTCATCGGTAAGAACTTCAAAAATAGCCCGCGCCTTTCCTGAATTGCGCTGCACATTTGGAGGCAGCTCAGTGGTGCCAGATATTGCAGTATTTGAATGGAGCCACATTCAGCGCGATGCGAGTGGAGAAATTGCTAACGCTTTTCCGCTTGCGCCTGATTGGACAATCGAAATCCTATCGCCGGGGCAAAGCGTCGCCCAAGTGACTAAAAAAATACTGCGTTGCTTGAAACACGGCTCGCAGATGGGATGGCTAATAGCGCCAGCAGATAAAGCAGTGCTCATCTATCAGCCTCAGCAAGAAACAGCCGTTTTAGATGAACCCAATGCCATACTTCCCGTGCCCGGTTTTGTGGAAAACCTAGCAATTACTGTCGATAATCTTTTTGCGCTACTGCTGCTATAGCAACGATCATGCCTGACTATGGTAGATATTCTTCTGACTCAACAGCGCTAACCAAAACCCTGTCTCAAAGATCACCATATTTCTCTGCCAAACCTTCAGCTAGATAGGCTTTGTAGCTTACCGAAAGATCGGGTGGCGCATCTTTTATACATCCGATGAGTCCAGCCTTCTCGAATGCCTCGTAAGGCGATCGCGTCATTTCAGAAGTCACGTCATCAGATACCTGCTCAGCCTCTGAAGGCAGTGCTTTTTGCCGCAACCGAGCGATCGCATCAGCTACTTCCTGCAAAGCCTCAGCCGGTAGTGCTCGAATATCCTCTATCAACTTCTGACGTTACTGCTCTACAGAATCTTTTACGGCGTCCATAGCTCATTAGCTCCAGATTTCAGTCTTGCGGTTCGTCCCTCAACTCTATCTTACGTTCTATGCCCTGCGGCTCCTCAGCTCGCTACTATTAAAAGCAGTTGATAAAAACAGGAATACAGCCCAGCTATGAAAATTGCCATTACGGGTGCTACAGGGTTTGTCGGGTCTCGCTTGGTCGCTCGCCTAGTGGAAGAAAGCCACGATATTAAGGTGCTCACTCGTAATGTAGAGAAGGCGCGCAAGGTTTTTGCTGCCAGTAGGTTTAAACCATTGAAATTTGTGGCCTATAAACCGATGGAGTCGGGCGAGTGGCAAGGTGAGATTTCGGGCTGTGACGGGGTAATTAATCTGGCAGGTGAGCCGATTTCTGAGCGGTGGTCGGGCGATCGCAAAACCAAAATCCTCAACAGCCGTAAGCTCGGCACCGAGAAAATTGTTGAAGCGATCGCACAAGCCGACCCCAAGCCCTCCGTTCTCGTCAGCAGCTCCGCCATCGGCTACTACGGCACCAGCGAAACCGCAGAATTTCTTGAAACTAGCGAACCGGCTGAGCATGATTTCCTCTCTGAGGTATGTCAAGCCTGGGAAGCCGAAGCTAATAAGGCCAAGGACTCAGGAGCGCGGGTCGTGATTATTCGCACGGGCATTGTGCTAGGCGACGGTGGAGCCATTGGCAAAATGATTACGCCCTTCAAACTGTATGCGGGCGGCCCCATTGGCAGCGGTCGTCAGTGGTTCTCCTGGATTCACATCGACGATTTGGTTAGCCTGTACATTAAAGCGCTGCTTGATCCAGCCATGCACGGCGCGTACAACGGCACCGCGCCAAAGCCGCTGCGGATGAAAGAAGTTGCCGATACGTTAGGCGAGGTGATGGATCGACCCTCGTGGTTGCCTGTGCCTGATTTTGCGATTGAGGCGCTGCTGGGTGACGGTGCGGTAGTGGTGCTCAAAGGGCAGAAGGTGCTGCCAGAGCGGACGCAAGCGGCGGGCTTTTCCTACGATTATGCTGAGGCTAAAGACGCCCTGGCAGATGTGGTAAAAAAATTTGGCTAGCGTCGAGCTGCGAACTTTTCGCACTGCTGAACGAAGCGTTTGGCAATGTTTGGCTGATGGCCCCAATGTAAGTGAACGTACGAAGCCTGTAGGTTGGCCTGGTGATAGCCTTCAAGCTGATCGGTATTTAGCTCGCCCCAATACCGCTGAGTTTTATAAATGGGCTGCTTTAGCGTTTCTACAACGCTGGACTTGTGAAATTCATGACCCGTCACAGTTTGTCCTTTTGTGAGCAAAGGCCCGTCTGCGATCGCCCGCCCCCGCCGATAGCCCAACACCAGCCGCTCACCCATTGCCACCGTCTGAGGAATCACCCCCAGCATTGGCCAACTCCTCCCATCAAAATCTACAAGAGCGCGGCTCAAATACATCAGCCCGCCACATTCTGCGTAGGTAGGCATCACCTGACTAATCGCCTGCTGAATAGCCGCAATCATCGGCTTGTTTTCACTTAGCTGTTCGGCAAAAACTTCTGGAAAGCCGCCGCCAAGGTAAAGTCCATCGGCAGCGGGTAGCGCTTCGTCCTCAATCGGACTCCAATAGACAAGTTCAGCCCCCTGCTCAATCAGCGCCTCAAAGTTGTCAGGATAGTAGAAGTTAAAGGCCGCATCACGCGCGATCGCAATCCTCACCCTTTTTTCCCCTACTTCTCTCCTTCCCCTACACTCAGCTATCACCGTGGGCTGAGCGCAGTCACTCGCGGAGCGTCTCCACAGGAGATGGCCCAACCGCTCCCAATCGAAACATCCCTCCCCCAACACAGCCAACCGCTCAGCAACTTCACCAAATTCTCTGACCTCTCCCGCAGGCACCAATCCGAGGTGACGGCTTGGCAACTGGATATCCTTTTCTCGCCGAAACACGCCATAGATTGGCATGTCGATCGCTTCTAAAGCCTCGCGCAAAAGCTGAAGATGGCGATCGCTCCCCACCCGATTTAAGATCACACCTGCCACATTCACCCGTGGATCGAACGTGCGATAGCCTTGAACCAGCGCGGCTAGCGATCGGGCCATGCGCCCGCAGTCCACCACCAGCAGCACCGGCAGATTCAACAGCCGCGCTACATGAGCCGTGCTTGCCGTATCATCAACGCCCGTTGCCCCGTCGAACAAGCCCATGACGCCCTCTACTACTGCGCAGTCTGCGCTTGAGCAGTGAGCGCGATAGCTCTGCTGTACGTAAGCTTCACTGGTGAGTACCGGGTCTAAGCTATAGCAAGGGCGACCCGTCACCGTGCGATGAAACATCGGGTCGATGTAGTCTGGCCCTATCTTAAAAGACTGGACGCGGTGGTTACGCTTTTTAAGCGCGGCGAGTAGTGCCAGGGTGATCGTCGTTTTGCCCGTGCCACTGCGATCGCCCGCCAAAATAATCCCCATAGTTTTTTTGTAATGTTAAAAAGGCATAAAAGGATCTGAAGCTTATCCGCAATGCCGTGTGCCAGGGCTATGCCACCTACCGGAGCTTCACAGACTGCAAAAACAATCAAAAAGTAGCTCGTTACACTGTAGCCGGATAGGGTTTACCCACTTTGCCAACCCACTTTGTCACAGTTGCGCTCGGCGCGATCGCTAGCTGTAGCTATGCCAAAGATATAGCCAGAGACATAGGCTCCTTTCCATATCGTTTAACAACCTGACGCGATGACCTTTCACAATCCTCACGCAACATCGTCACCTTCTTTTTGGAGCCGTTTTCAGCAGGGCCATTTGCATTGGATAGGCGATCGCAAGCTAGCCGTTCGATTAGGCAGCGGCTTAATGGCTCTCAGCCTTAGCTTAGCAACGGCTCTCCCTACGCTAGCAGCTGATCCTTTTAGAGCTGGTACCAGTACGGCCTCGCATGATATTGGCCCGCTGACCGAAAATGCCTTCAAAGCTATCTTCAAAGACGGTGACTACAAAAGTGCTAAGGCGTACCTGGCTCAAGCTGAATCGGCTGAATCGGGTGAGCCGCTTGCTCAAGCCATGCTCGCCTCTATAGACTACCTCAGCGGCAATCTTGAAAACGTCAATCAGCGTGCCGCAGCGACTAAGTCAGCCGCTCAGGCGCTGGAATCTTCCGACCCTTTACGAGGCCATTTATATACCGCAGTCGGGACTTTTCTCCAAGGCGCTTACGTGCTGAAAACTCAGGGCATCGCTAGAGGTACGCCCGCCGCGTTAGGAATGCTGCAAACGGTATTTAATGAGCTAGATGAGGCAGAAAGCATCAATCCGACCGACCCAGAGCTGAATTTGCTGAAGGGTTACATGGATTTGATGCTGGCAGTCAACCTGCCATTTTCTAACCCCGACGAGGCCATTGCCCAAATGAGCAACTACGGGAACCCGGTGTATCTTACTCAACGGGGTATCGCCATCGGCTACCGCGACTTAGGTGATTACGATAAAGCTGTTGTGGCTGTAGATAAAGCGATCGCGGCTGCGCCTAATAACCCCGAGCTGCTATACCTAAAAGCGCAGCTGCTGGTGAAACAAGGCGCACGGGCAGACGGCGCAGTACTGTTTAAGAAAGCCCTTGAGTCTGCCGATCAGCTGCCAACTTCCCTGGTAAAGCAGATTACCTGGGAGAGCTGTATGGCCGCAGGCGCAACCGGCGATCAGTGCAAAAGCCAGAGAGATGCGGCTGAGGGCGCATTCTAAACTACAAAAAAGCTCCGCCTATCGCTGATACAGCAGCTGATGTAGCAGAGGCGCAGCTAAAGACGCAGTTAGGCGGTATCTCGCCCATACCTTATCGAATACAGCCGAAATTAGAGCCAGTTCTTAATTTTGAGACTTGAGCCAGGTTAATTAATCGGGACTACTCGCAGCGTTCTTAGTCGATTTATGGCGGCTGCTAGCTCAAACTGACGGAATTCGGCTAAGTCGCCTGAAATGAATGGCCTTTCGGGCGCTAACCCGATTGCCAGTGCGTCGAGACTACCGCGTTTAATATCTGCCATGACGCGATCTAGCACTTGGCTCAAAGGCGTTTTGCTATCGAAATAGTATTGCTGAGCGTAGAGGATGGCTTGCGCGAGCGCCCTCACCTGATGCTCTTCTACAATTTGCTCAACAGCTCTCAGGTCAATGCTCTCATAGCCCAGCATCAGCGTATCCAACCGAGCTTTTACCTTAGGCAACCGATCTCCTTTACCAGGCGGTAAGCTATCTGGCAAAACGGCCCGCTGAGTAATATCGCCGAAACGCTGCCCGCCTTCCGCGCGTCGCGGGTAGTCATCTGCTTGAGCAATTTCGTGAGCCTGCTGCGTCACGATTTTGGGTTGATAATCTGCCATCGCAATCACGGTGTCCGCCACTGAAAAATAATCACCGCTGCCTCCCATCACCAAAATAGTTGAAACGCCATAGTCGTCATATAGCTGACGCACCTTATCAACGAAGGGCGTAATGGGCTCCTTGTCTTTGGCAATGAGTGCCTGTATTTTGCGATCGCGAATCATGAAGTTCGTCGCCGCTGTATCCTCATCAATCAAAACTACGCTCGCTCCCGCCTCAACAGCCTCAATTAGCCCTGCCGCTTGAGAGGTACTGCTGCTAGCATTCGTCGTCGAAAAGCTCTTTGACTGGCGACCCTTGGCCAGATGATTGATGACCGGCGAAATGTCAACGTCCACCACGCTTCGTCCATCTTCAGCTCTTAGCTTCACTGCGCCAGAATGAGTGACTACCTGCTGCCGACCGTCTCCGGGCAAATGATTGTAAATGCCCTGCTCAATCGCCCTTAATAGCGTTGATTTTCCATGGTAGCCGCCGCCTACAATCAGCGTCACGCCAGCGCAAATGCCTAACCCCTTCACCCGGCCACTGTGAGGCGTTTCCAGCTCAATGCAGCCCTCCGCTGCGGGTATGAAGGACTCAGCTTCATCGACAAGCGGGCGTTCATCAATGCCGCTACGACGAGGTAAACAGGCTTTGTCTGCGATAAAAGCGATTAGACCATTGGGCTCTAGCTGACTCCTGAGCGCTTCTGCATCCTGAAGCGTCTGTATCTGATGTGTGAGGGCTTTTGAGTCCAAAGCGGCGTATTTCAGGCCATGGGCTACAAGCTTCGAAATATCGTCACACAGTAGTTCCGCTGCGGCATGTCCGGCAATTCGCCGCCCCAAGGCCGGTAGCCCAACTGTCAGCCTTGCCTCTATTCCTTCGGCATCTATCCAAACTGCTGTACGCCGCAATATAGCTTGGCTTGGCGCTGCTATGCCAATGCTGCCACTTTTCCCTGAACCCCTCTTTTTTGCTAAAGACTGAGCCACTTGAGCAACTTGTCTAGTCAGGTAGTCTGCGATCGTTACCTGCGACACATAATTAGTTAGCCACAGCGCAGGAAACCGAGCGTTCAGTTGATTCAGCCTAAGCCGAATTCGACTGGGTGCTGCAAAAGGATCGCCCTGTACATAGTCAATAGCTAACTTAAAGTCAGGAAATTCGTAATCACCTCTAATGCTTTTGTATTCCCGATAGCTGCGACCTTCTAAGCTGCTTAACCGTCGCTGTAATGTTTGCCAGTTTATCGTCAACCCAGTCACCGCCTTACTTTCGATATTTGCCAGAGTTTATTTTTCTTTGCTGAACCAACCTCCATCCAATAACAGATGTATTTATAAATTAAGGATCGTTATGTTTATGAGATGAGCTACAGAAAAAAGATGAGAGTTAAGTGTACGTAACTAACGTAGCTGGTTTTTTCTGAAAGTTTGGCTCACTGACTTAACGATTGCAGGCCTCTTTAACCTCCATTAGCTACCCCGTTAATTGTAGAGATTGAAAGAAACCGAAGCCCTTAAGACCAGCAATTCCAAATTCCAACTTACAGACGTGATTTTTACCTCAACTTGGAACGAGTTTGCTAGGTTTCAGCCATTCAAAGAGGTAAGTCAGATTTGACCATGACTTGAGGCGAACGAGAAATCAAGGGGTTTGGGCGTAC
>JBGTGK010000001.1:0-8552 GCA_041746795.1 Phormidesmis sp. | reverse complement strand
CCCTTAACGTCTCAGCTGGCTGAGATAGAGCCTGTGGTTGAATTGCCTGCTTTGCCTGAGAGCTTGGAAGGCGTTTGCATTTTAGTCGTAGAAGATGATGAAAATGCCCGTGAGGTGGTAACCTACCTGCTAGAAATGCATGGCGCTACAGTAGTCGCTACCGACTCAGCAGCAGCCGCGATCGCTACTCTCACCCAGACGGCTTCCACCAGCGCCAAGGTAGATATCATATTAAGCGATATCGGTATGCCCAGAGTTGACGGCTATATGTTTATGCGTCAGGTCAGAGCGCTACCGCCTGAACAAGGCGGCAACACCCCGGCGATCGCCCTCACCGCATACGCCAGCGAAGTCGACCATCGGCAGGCGGCTTTAGCAGGCTTTCAAAAGCATATTGCCAAACCCATAGAGTTTGAAAAGCTCATTAAGGCGATCGCTCAGCTGCTCAGGCTAAGCTAGGCTGCTTTGCACAATCGCTTGATTTTGCTCCAGCGTGAGCTGCAAATCCGATAGCTGGCTCAGCTGAGCTTTGATCTTAGCGGCTTCTTTTTGGGCGGCGACTTTTCGGTAAAGCGCAGCGCGAGCCAGATCCTCGCGGTTTTTAGTGAGCGCACGCTGGGCAACGCGATGCCAGGTCAGGGTGGCTTGAGCGGCCTGCTGATACTGGGGTAAAAGGGTGTTGGTGGCGATCGCTACATTGCTCAGCGCCTCTCGAAACATCAGGCTAGTGCGCTCCGGCGATTCAGCTTGAGCTGCTCCCTGGGCCGATCCCTGGACTGCTCCCTTGACGGCTCTTTGGGCCGCTCCTTGCGCCAGCTCACCCACTTCAGGTAGCTTAATTTGGCTGAAGCGCAGGCCAAAGTTATCCAGCTGAGAACAGTCACCTCGGCCCGTTTTACACCAGTCGGCAAAGTGCTCACAGTTATTAAAAAACAGGTCGTAGCGCCGCTCACCCAAGCGACTTTGTGCCCGATCTATTACCACATCTGGAATGAACGCAGTAGCAGGATTTTTGGGATAAATTGCGCCTCCCTGGGCAAAAGAGGCCTGAGAGGTACGAGCAATTTCGGCCTCACCTACTTTGCTGTAGTGAATAATGGTGCCGTCACCACAGTCTATCCCGTAGTGCTCATAGGGAATACCGACAATCTCACGATATGCATACACCTGATCGCCCCTTGCCATAAATCCCCATCAGCCTCCTAAACCTTTAACCCGAGAGCTGAGCGGAGCCGTTCGCCCTAGCGTTCCTCAGGAATGCCCGCCTGCTGCTTTGCCATCAAAGCATGAATAGAGGACATCCCTTTAGTTTGACGTATCACATTAATTTGAAGATTAGGGCCGGAGCGAGCCAGGCGAATAACTAGGCCGTCCTGCACCTGCTGACTTTCAATCCGCTGTCCGGCCAAATAGGTGCCATTAGTACCGATGTTATAAATCTCCCAGCCCTCCTCACCTTGACGCAGTTCCGCATGGTGGCGTGACACCACAGCGCTGTAGAGAACGACATCGTTGCTAACCGAGCGACCAATTCGCACAACCGGCTCCTCTTCAAACGTCCAGCTTTGCATGGGCGTTTTGTCAATGGGGTGCAGCAAGGAGAGCGTAATGATGCTATTGAATGAAGACACAGCGTAGGCACCAGAGAGATAAGGACACACAAGGCAAAGATCCAAAACGGCAAGCTAGAGAGCCCGCCAGCAAGGATGAATGCCACTGCGTCGCTCTTTAGTTAGGCCGTCTCAAATATGAAGCTGACTTTGTCGCCTTTGCCGAGGGCAATGCGATCGCCGGGGCGCAACCGATGACGATTTCCCGCCGCCAGAGGCAACCCGTTGACGTAGGTTCCGTTAGAGCTACCCACATCTTCGATGTAGTAGATATCGCCTTCTACGCGAAGATTGGCGTGAACTCTAGAAACCACTTCTGAGTCGGGAAACCCAGAAACATCAATGTCAGGGGGCGTTTGCTCACTAGGTTTCCCAATCCGGACGATGGATAGCTGCCTGGGAATCTCAATGAGGGTGCCGGTTTGCACATGACGGAGGCGGGCGCTGAGCGTTTGTAACTGAGTAGCGGCCTGCATAGGGCTAGCCGGGGGCACTACTGGCTGTTCGATTACTGGCTGTTCGATTGGCTCGCTACTGAGTTGATTGGCTTCAGCCGGATCGCTACCCATTGGCTCAGGAATGAGCAGCGGATCGGGCGCTACCAAATCAGGCAGCTCAAGGTTTGCAGAACCTTCTGAGAGAGCGGCTGGATCTGGAGTGACTTCGCTGCTAGTGATGTAGCTACCTGTAGAGGCCGCTAGCTCATTTTCCGCCAGAAAATTCTGAGTTTTCAAAGTGGATTCCGGCACGGCTGATACGGCTGTGCCAGAAACTGCGGCAGATTCTGCTGAGGGATTTGCTGCTGAGGCTTCTCCTGCTGAGAGACTTCTTAGATCGCTACCACACTGGCCGCAGAAGCTAGCATTTGCTTGAACGGGCGTACCGCAGGTGGGGCACGCCATCATGATGGGCAGGGGCGTATAGCAGGCTTCGCATTGAAGCGCACCCTCAGGATTTTGGTGGTTACAGTTGGGACAGGTAATCATTGAAATTGCGCCTTAAGGTAGTCAATTAGGAATATTCGTTAGGGTTAAACGGCTTCGGGATGCCTTTGCCAGCAGCAGCATCTAGCAGCCAGTGCAGTTCGCCGCTGACGGGGTGAATGAACTTACTTGGATAGGTGCGTTCATCAGCGTCTGATGAGAAGACGTGTGAGAGCACGTCTTGCTTGTTTTCTCCGGCCAGCAAGAAAACGACTTTACGGCCTTGATTAATCAGCGGCACTGTGAAAGTGATGCGGGGTTCGCCGTCGTGATTGCCGACCGTGATCAGGCGATCGCACACATCCAGCGCCTCAGTGTGTGGAAACAGCGAAGCCGTATGGCCATCGTCTCCCATCCCTTGCAGCACAAAGTCTAGCGCCGGAAACTCACCGTCCCCAACCTTAAAAAACGCTGACAACGTTTCACCGTATTTTACAGCGTCAGCCGCTGGATCATTAGCGCTAGTGGGCATCGGGAAAACGTTGTCAGCCGGAATGGGCACATGGTTCAGCCAGGCTTCACGAGCCATGCGAACGTTGCTGGCTTCATCGTCGTGGGGCACGTAGCGCTCGTCGCCCCAAAAGACGTAGATTTTGTCCCAGGGAAGATCTGCCTTGACCATAGAGGCATAGAGCGGTTTGGGTGTGCTGCCACCCGACAGGGCAATGGTGGCGCGGCCTCGCTGGGCGATCGCCTCAGTCAAGCTGGCCACGGTAAGCTGATAGGCGCGTTCAATTAACGCTGCTTTATCAGGCAAAATTTCGATGATCGTATCAGCGAGAGAAGCCATAGGAAATAGGAGGACTAAAAGGATTAAAAGACAGCTTAGCGCGATGTCTAAGCCTAATGGACGGAGCCTAATGGACGGCGCTTAATCAGAGGTTAAAATCGATTGTGGCACGCCTGGTAGTCCCTGTTTTATGTTCTCCGTTGTTTTGCCTTGCTTCAACGAATCGCGCCATGGCTATTTGCCCAAAATATTAGAGAACCTTTGTCAGCAGGCAGGCAACAAGCAGCTGATCGCTGTCGTCAGCCCTAGCACAGACGATACGCTGGCGATTATCCAGCAGTTCCCGGCGGTTGAAATCATTGAAACACATGCGATCAATCGCGCTCAGCGGTTAAACGTAGGCATTAAAGCCAGTCGGGGCGAGTTTGTTTTACTACACCATCCAGCCACGCTATTACCGGCTGGCGATGCTTTATATCAGGCAGAGGTGGCCCTAAAAGATGCGGTCTGGGGTGGGTTTGCTCACAGCTTCGATCTGGATCATTGGCTGCTGCGGTTTACCTCCTGGTATTCTACGGCGGTGCGATCGCAGCATCGGAGCATTCTTTATCTAGACCACTGCATTTTTGCCAGACGACAGGCGCTGATAGATATTGGCGGCGTGCCGGATATGGATATTTTTGAAGATACGGCGCTGAGCTTGGCGCTGGCGAAAGGGAAGAGACCAGCGGGGAAACCAGGAGGAAAGCCGGGGGGGAGACCTGCGATCGCCGCTGGCACAGTCACCACCTCAGCCCGCCGGTTTCGCAGCCGTGGCATTTACCGACAGGCCTTGCTCAACCAGCTGCTCAAGCTAATGTATCTCACCCGTCAAGATCCCAAGACGCTTAACTGGCTTTACGAAAGCAAGAGTCAAATCAACGTGGGCTACGCAGAATCACACATCGACTCATGATTTATGATTCGTAATGCTGACAATGCTGATGGTAGGGGTTCGCTATTTAATCAACTTTGATTTATTCTTGTTGAGAAATCGTACTGACTTTGACCACTTCATCGGGCAAAATGATGTACCAATGAATTTAGTTGAGCTTGTATGATATCTCCCGAACAAAAAGACATTTTGCCATCGCAGCTGCCATCACCCTTGGCGGCGACTTCTCTCAAGCTAGTAGGCGCAATCACTATCCTAGCTGCCCTAATCGACTTTATCACGCTGCTATTTCCACCTCAGTTTGGCGACCGTGCCTGGCAGCTATCTACCACTACTCAGCTCGTTGACCGTGGCATTGTACCGCTGGTAGGGATCTCGCTGCTCTTTACCGGATATTGGATTGACAGCAGCCTAGGGAGGACACCTCGGCGAGTCAGCCTGGCCTTAGATGCCCGGTTTTGGACTTGCCTGCTCTCTTGCCTTTTAGGGCTGACGTTCTTGCTAACAGCGGTGCTGCACCCTAATAACGTGCGCATTCAAAGCCGTGAAGCCCTTGCCCAGGTGGACAAGGAAGCCACCCAGGCCACCTCTCAGCTACAGCAGCGCCTAAATACAGATGTCGCCCAGCGCCGTAGCCAAATTACATCGCTGCTAAACAACGAAGACCAGTTCAAGGCAGCCATTGCCAGCGGCAATTTAGATGAAGCTCAGCGCGCTCAAATCGAGCAGTTCCGCAATGACCCGGCTGCACTCGATGAATTCTTGAAGGCGCAGGCAGGTGAGGCCCAAACTCAGCTGCAAACCCGGATTGGAGAGCAAAAGCAAGACGCCCAAAGGCGGGTTAAGTCTGAGGCGCTCAAGGCTACCGTGCGAGTGACCTTAAGCAGCTTGCTTCTGGCAATTGGCTACACCTACATCGGCTGGCAAGGTTTGCGCCGTCTCCTATCAATGGTCAACTAAGTGGTTAGCTCAACGCCGTTATCATGGCCTGCTGAGCAACGGCCTGGTACAGCGTCTTTAAATGCGCTGTCACGGCCTGGGCTTCGGTTGTCGCTAGTGGCATATCACCGATGACCTCTAATACGGTTTGTGCCGATGGGGTAATGACCACTAGGGACGGATCTAGGGGCGCATCGTACTGCCAGAAGCTTTCGATCTGGTTTGTCATCTGGTTTGCCATTTGGGCAGACGGCTGAGCCTGATTAGATAGCACTACGGCTGCTGAGCGATCACTTGTTTTCTGCTGACTGGCCTTGCTAGCCTTGCTAACCATTTCGGCGGCGGGTGTGTCATCCGCTTGTGCCATTACCTGCTGCCGTCGCTGACGAAGAGCTTCTAAAATTTGATCTTTGGTGCGGCCTCGCAGCTGAAAGAGCACAAAGGGATCTTCTCGAAAGAAATCACCGAGCTGATAGTACACCGCAGCGATGTGTTTGCAGGGATTTTTGGGATCAGGGCAGCTGCATTTAGAGTTAACATCAGCTAGCGTAAAAGGAAATAGGTTCAGGCCGTTAGAGGTAAACACCTTCTCGATATCGTCAGGCATTTCGCCCGCTAAAAGCTGCGCCGAATAAAGTGCCTGTTTACTCAGCGTATCGATCACAAATCCCCAGTCTTCATCGGTAAATCGTTCGATCCAAATAGAGAGCTGATAGGGCTCACTAGCCGTGCCCTGCACTTGCGCATGAACCTTGGAGTTTTTGAACTCCAGGCTGAGAATATGACCCTGGCGGGCATAGTTTCGGCCTCGTTCCAGGCGCTTTTTAAACCGATAGGAATTGAGCAAGTCTACCCATTGCTGTACCCACCAGGTATCTTCTTGAGCTTCGACGGGTTGAGGAGCGCTGTAAGTCATTGGAAAAGGGCTGCTGAAACGTTAGTAAAACGACTTTTATGTAAGCCTATGGTAGATTCTATAGGTAACCAAGCTACCGACACGTCGCTACTCTGCTGGCATCTGACTCATCTGTTGCAAATCTAAAACCTTATTTAGGGTAGCTTCGTCCATGAGCTGACGTTCTAAAACGATCTGACGAAGCGGCTTGCCGGTTTCGAGGGATTCTTTGGCGATCGCCGCCGCATTCAAGTACCCAATATGCGTGTTCAGCGCCGTTACCAGCGCCAGGCTACCTTCTGCATAGTCCATACAGCGCTTAGGAAAGGCCGTGATGCCCTGAAGGCACTTTGTATCTAGGGCTGCGAGCGTGTTGCCGAGGATTTCGATGCTGTGGATGAGGTCGTAGGCGATCAGTGGCATCATCACGTTGAGTTCGAGCTGACCAGCCTGGGCAGCTAGCGCGATCGCACTGTCATACCCCATTACCTGAAAGCACACCATAGAAGTCATCTCAGCCATCACCGGATTATATTTACCCGGCATAATTGAAGACCCCGGCTGTACGGGCGGCAGCTGAATTTCCTTCAGTCCTGTTTTAGGCCCAGAGTCCAACAGGCGTAAATCGTGAGAGATTTTGACCAGATCTTGAGCCAGGTTTCGCAGGGCACCGCTGACGGCAACGAAGGGAGCCATACTCTGCATCGCCGCCATGAGATGAGGCGCGCTAGAAATCGGCTGCTGAAGGAAGTCACCCAGCAGTTCGGCGACGCGAAAGCGATACTGCGGGTGGGTGTTGAGCCCGGTACCCGTGGCGCTACCGCCCAAACCCAAAACCGAAAGCTCTTCAGCAGCCGTTCTAAGGCGCTGCTCGTGCCTGGTGAGGATATATTCCCAGGCGCGGAAATTTTCGCCTAAGCGCACCGGCACAGCGTCCTGCATGTGGGTACGGCCTGAGCGCACAACGGATTGAAATTCTTGGGCTTTGGCTTTGAGGGTGGCGATCGCTCCTGTCAAAGCCGGGTAAAGCGAATGATCCAGCGCCAAAATGCCCCCCACTCGAATAGCCGTTGGAATGACATCATTCGTAGACTGGCCGTAGTTTACATGGTCATTAGGGCTGAGACGAGCGTAGTTACCCTTGCTGTCGCCCAATATTTCTAAGGCGCGATTAGCCAGCACCTCATTGACGTTCATATGATGGGAAGTGCCTGCTCCCGCCTGATACACATCGACTACGAACTGATCGCGGAGGCTGCCGCTGAGGATTTCGTCAGTAGCTTGAACAATGGCCTCACTGATATCGCCTGGAATGCATTCGAATTCACCGTTGGCGATCGCCGTCGCCTTTTTAATCAGCAGGCAAGCATCCACATATGTATCGAGTGGCCCCAGCCCGCTAATCGGAAAATTTTGCACAGCCCGCCGCGTTTGAATGCCGTAATAGGCCTCGTTGGGAATTTCTAGCTGCCCCATAGAATCTTTTTCGATGCGGACGCCTGACTTTTTAGGGGTCACAAATAGGGGCAGGGAGGCTTCTGTCATAGCTAACGACGTTTAAACAATCTTCATTATTTTAGGACGCAAGCTTCATCAGTGCATCGCACAGTTGAAATTATCAACAACGATATAATTTGACTGACCTTATTGGCAACGTGCGTATCCCTACGCCCTGCTCAACAATCCTGAGGCGGCGGCGTTAAAGTTCATACCCTAATTTTTTTAACTGCGGTGCTGCCATCCGATTACAGGTTTCGATGTCACCCTGGCTTAACTCATCTTTCCAGGCGTCTACAATTCCCTTGCGAATATGATGTCCTTCGCCTTTTTGCTTGACGTTGTTAATGCTGAGGGCAGCCGTGATGCTATCGAGTTCTGGAGCGGCGACGGGTAGCCCAATAAATTCAAAAATTCTGTTGAGATGAGTAAACGTATCTTGCCTCAGGTCTTCATAGCGCACTTGCAGGATGCGGTTCTTTGTAGACAAGGCATCGCGATCGCCAAACGAGGGATTGCACCTCAGTTTTTCACCCAGCTCAACGCCTTGAATCCACTGATTTACCAAGTCGGCAGTCGGCTTGCGCGCCCACCGCTGGGTCTTAGCACGCGCCTGCCAGGAGGCACAAACGCCTCTGATGTCTCTAACAACTTCAATTACCTTTGCTTCTGGAAAGACGCCAAAATGACATCCGCATACCTAAGATGCATGGGCGTTTTTTCGAGCATTATTTTATCGCTGCTGCCGCCCTGGCTATAAAAAGCGGAATCCAGCATAGATTCGATTAGCCTTTTGACCTTAGTGAGGTCGTCACCTTCACCAGATCTGGCTTCCTTAATCAGTCTTACAAACTCTTTGCAATCTACACAGGTATGCGGGCCAGAGTAAGGACAGCTCCGCTCGTAGGTGCGGTAGATGCGAGGAAATCCTGCCCAAATAAGGTTGCTATCGAAGCCCGTAAAA